>DAMCRY010000030.1:0-17901 GCA_032115075.1 Massilia sp. | reverse complement strand
GCCTGCAGTTCATCCGCCACTGCCGCACGCTCGACATGGGGCTGGACGAAATCCGCATGCTGCTCGATGCGCGCGACCAGCCCGAGGGCGACTGCGCCGACGTCAACGGGCTGCTGGACCGCCATATCGCGCGGGTGGCCGGCCGCATCGCGGAACTGGCGGCGCTGGAGCGGCAGTTGAAGCAGCTGCGTGGCTGCTGCGTGGCGACCCGGGCGCCGCATGCCTGCGGCATCCTGCATGCGCTGTCCGAGCACGAGCCTGCGCACGCAGGCTCCGCCGCCCGCTAGACGCGCGGCAGCAGCGCCTTGCGCTTGTTGCGGGCGCGGATGTTGAGCGCCTCGACGATCAGCGAAAACGCCATGGCGGCGTAGATATAGCCTTTCGGGACATGCGCCTCGAAAGCTTCCGCGCCATGCCGACCATGACGAGGAAGGCCAGCGCCAGCACCTTGACCGAGGGATGCCGGTCCACGAATTCGCCGATCGGCCTGGCCGCGACGAGCATCACCAGCACCGAGAAGATCACGGCGGCCACCATCACGCTGATCTGGTCCACCATGCCGACCGCCGTGATCACGGAATCGAGCGAGAACACGATATCGATGACCGCGATCTGTCCGATGATGCTCCAGAACAGCCGCCTGGTCGCACCCGCCGCCGCCGCCGCGCCGGCGACCTCGCCCGGCCCGGCCGCGTCCTTCGCCTCCACCTCGACGAAGATCTCGTGCGACGCCTTGTAGAGCAGGAACAGGCCGCCGAACAGCAGCACCAGGTCGCGTCCGCTGATGCCCTGCCCGGCCACCCGGAACAGGTCCGCGGTCAGCCCCATCACCCAGCTCAGGGAGAACAGCAGGAGCAGGCGCGACACCATGGCGAAACCCAGGCCCAGGCGCCGCGCCTTGTCGCGCATTTCCGGCGGCAGGCGGCCGACCAGGATCGAGATGAAGATGATGTTGTCCACCCCGAGGACGATCTCGAGGGCGCTGAGCATGAGGAATGCAACCCAGACGTTGGGGTCGAGCAATAATTCCATGGCATAAAAGGAAAGGGGGCGGTGCCCCATGGTACATGAACGTCAACCGCGATGGCGCGGACGATTCCTGTGCCTGCCCGGAGATCGGCGCCGCTGGCCGGGTGGAGCAGCCGCATCCTGCACAGGCGCTCAGCTCGAAGGCCGCAGCTGCACCTCGACGATGCGTCCGGTGGACGGATCGCTCCGGAACACCAGCAACTGTTCCCTCCCCTGGCCGCTTCCGGCGCCGGCCGGCACGACGAGGTAGGCGGGATCGCCGCCGTCGCCGGCATGCCCCGTCGGCTCGCCGAGCAGCAGCCTGAGTTCGGCGACCGACAGCTGCTCCGGGGGATGCTTGTCGAGGAAGGAATCCAGCATGCAGCCGCGCCCCCTCCGGTCCGCATGCGCCCAGCGGTCGCGGTCGAAGTCGCAGTCGCAGTCGCCCCAACGTACGAAGAGCGCGAACGACGTGTCGCCGCCGCAGCCTTGCAGGCACGTCACGAGGCAAACGATGGAAAGGAGGAAGCGCATGCACCGCCCGCAGGTCAGGACGCCAGCCTCCGATTCTCGTCGGGCGTACTCCCTGCCGCTTGTGCTTCCTCAAACGTGCGGGAGGCGCACGCGCGCTGGCGCCGGACCTGTTCGCCTGATAAGATACCCCCCCTACCTATATTTCGAGGAGTGACCGTGCATACCGCACGCGAAAAAGCCAAGCTGCTGGCGCGGGTGCGCCGGATCCGCGGCCAGGTCGAAGCCATCGAGCGTGCGCTCGAAGCCGAGCGCGGCTGCGCCGAGATCCTGCACCTGGTCGCCGCCGCGCGCGGGGCGACCAATGGCCTGATGGCCGAGCTGATCGAAGACCACGTCCGCGAACACGTGGTCAACGAAGAACACAGCAAGGCCGAACGCGACGCCGCGGCCGACGAGCTGGTCGACGTCGTGCGCGCCTACCTGAAATAGAGCGACATATGGCCCTCGCCTCGCCCTGCATCGCCCTGTGCCGCTTCGACGGCAGGACCGGATTCTGCACGGGCTGCCTGCGCACCCTGCCGGAAGCCCGCGAATGGAAGAAGATGACCGACCACCGGCGCCACCAGGTCATCAAGGAGCGGCCCCGCCGCGAAAAGAAGCTGGTCCAGCACGCGGCCGCCGACAAGGAAAGACAATGAAGGAACACCAGCACGACACCCGCCTCGCCGCCTACCGCCACGACCACGTGTTCGACGAAGGCAAGCACGCCGCCGAGCGCGGCACCCGTACCGTCATGTGGATCACCCTGGTGATGATGGTGGTCGAAATCACGGCCGGCTGGTGGTTCAACTCGATGGCCCTGCTGGCCGACGGCTGGCACATGAGCTCGCACGCCCTCGCGATCGGGCTGAGCGCCTTCGCCTACGCCGCCGCGCGCAAGTATGCCCGCGATCCGCGCTTCGCCTTCGGCACCTGGAAGATCGAGATCCTGGCAGGCTACACCAGCGCCGTGTCGCTGCTGGGGATTGCCGCGCTGATGGCGGTGGGCTCCATCGAGAGGCTGTTCTCGCCGCAGCCGATCCACTACCGCGACGCGATGATCATCGCCGTCATCGGCCTGGTCGTGAACGTCGCCTGCGCGCTCATCCTCGGGCATGCGCACGACCATGGTCACGGGCATGGGCACGGCCACGGGCATGGGCATCACCATCACGGCGACGACCATCACCATCACCATCATTACCACCACGACCTGAACCTCAAGGCCGCCTACGTGCACGTGATCGCGGACGCGGCGACCTCCGCGCTGGCGATCGCCGCGCTGGCCGGCGGCTGGCTGTATGGCTGGGCATGGCTGGACCCGGCGATGGGCATCGTCGGCGCGGTGCTGGTGGCGGTCTGGGCCAAGAACCTGATCCGCGACACCGGCAAGGTCCTGCTCGACCGGGAAATGGATGCGCCGGTCGTCGCGGAGATCCGCGAAGTGGTCGAGACGGCCGCCAACGACGCCAAGGTGGTCGACCTGCACGTCTGGCGCGTCGGCCAGCACGCCTATGCCTGCGCGCTCAGCGTCGTCACCGGCAACCGGGAATTGGATGCCGGCCGCCTGCGCGGGCAGCTCGGCGTTCACGAGGAGATCGTCCATTCGACGATCGAGGTGCACCACCTGTCCTGACGCCGCCAGCGGGCGCGTATCGCAGGATCCCGAGGCTCACGCGCTCGCAGGCCTTGCCCGTTTCCTCCGACCGCCCCCTCCCTCCCTCAGGACAAGGGCTGCAGCAGGGCTTCGACGACGCGCCCGCTGCGCCGGTCGATCCGGAACACCAGCAACTGTTCCCTGGCCGTGCCGCCATGCGCCGCGGCCTGCGCCACCAGGTAGGCCGGGTCCTCGAGGTCGGCATAGCCGTCGGGTTCGCCCAGCCAGAGCTCGAGCTCGGCCACGGTCATCCCCGCCGGCGGATGCCTGTCGAGGAAGGACGCCATCATGCAGCCGCGCGCGATCCGGTCCGCCTGCGCCCAGCGGTCGCGCTCGAATTCGCAGGAACCCCACTCCATCGACAGGGTAACCGGGGCGCCGCCGCCACAGGCATGCAGGCACAGCGACAGGCAGATGACGGTAAGCAGGAAACGCATGCCTTGCCTCGCGAAAGATGGACACCAGGCTACGATTCTCGGATCTTGCTTTCCGGACTCATTGTCGCGCCTCAAATCGCGGGCATTGCCGATAAAAAAACCGCCAGGCTCACGCGCTGGCGGTTTCTTCATGTGAGCGGCGAACCGCTCGGCTAGACGAGGATTACTGCGCCGCGCCTTCCACCGGATCGGCAGCCTTCATCGACAGCTTCAGGCGGCCGCGCTCGTCGGTCTCGAGGACCTTCACGCGCACTTGCTGGCCTTCCTTCAGGTAGTCGGCGACGGCGTTCACGCGCTCGTTGGCGATCTGCGAGATGTGCAGCAGGCCGTCCTTGCCCGGCATGACCTGGACGATCGCGCCGAAGTCCAGCAGCTTGAGCACGGTGCCGTCGTAGGTCTTGCCCACTTCGACCGAGGCGGTCAGCTCTTCGATGCGGCGCTTGGCTTCCTGGCCGGCGGCGGCGTCGACCGAGGCGATGGTCACGATGCCTTCGTCGGTGATGTCGATCTGGGTGCCGGTCTCTTCGGTCAGCGCGCGGATCACGGCGCCGCCCTTGCCGATCACGTCGCGGATCTTTTCCGGGTTGATGCGGATGGTGATCAGGCGCGGTGCGAAGTCCGACAGCTCGGTCTTCACGCTCGGCACGGCGCGCTGCATCTCGGCCAGGATGTGCTGGCGCGCTTCCTTGGCTTGCGCCAGCGCGACCTGCATGATTTCCTTGGTGATGCCCTGGATCTTGATGTCCATCTGCAGCGCGGTGATGCCGGCCGGGGTACCGGCGACCTTGAAGTCCATGTCGCCCAGGTGGTCTTCGTCACCCAGGATGTCGGTCAGGACCGCGAACTTGCCGCCTTCCTTGATCAGGCCCATGGCGATGCCGGCGACGTGCGCCTTCATCGGCACGCCGGCGTCCATCAGCGCCAGGCAGCCGCCGCAGACCGAGGCCATCGACGAGGAACCGTTCGACTCGGTGATTTCCGAGACCAGGCGCACCGAGTATGAAAATTCGTCGGCCGACGGCAGCGCGGCGACCAGCGCGCGCTTGGCCAGGCGGCCGTGGCCGACTTCGCGGCGCTTCGGGGTGCCCACGCGACCGGTTTCGCCGGTGGCGAACGGAGGCATGTTGTAGTGCATCATGAAGTCGTCGGTGTACTCGCCCATCAGCGCGTCGATCTTCTGGCTGTCGCGCGCGGTGCCGAGGGTGGCCACCACCAGCGCCTGGGTTTCGCCGCGGGTGAACAGCGCCGAACCGTGGGTACGCGGCAGCACGCTGGTGCGGATCGCGATCGGACGCACGGTGCGGGTGTCGCGGCCGTCGATGCGCGGCTCGCCGTTCAGGATCTGCGAGCGCACGACCTTGGCTTCCATGTCGAACAGGATGTTGCCGACTTCGGCCGCATCGGCTTCGACGCCCTGGGTCGCCAGGCCGGCCATGACTTCGGCCGAGATCGACTTCAGCTTCTGCTGGCGCGCCGACTTCTCGCGGGTCTGGTAGGCGTCGCGGATCGCGGCGCCGGCCAGGTCGTTCACGCGGGCAATCAGTTCTTCGTTCTTCGGCGCCGGCGCCCATTCGACTTCCGGCTTGCCGCCTTCGGCCACCAGGTCGTGGATGGCGTCGATCACGGCGCGCATCTGCTCGTGACCGAACACGACCGCGCCCAGCATGACTTCTTCCGACAGTTGCTGCGCTTCCGATTCCACCATCAGCACGGCGGTTTCGGTGCCTGCCACGACCAGGTCCATCTGCGAGGTCTTCAGCTCGGTGGTGGTCGGGTTCAGGATGTACTGGCCGTTCGCGTAGCCGACGCGCGCCGCGCCGATCGGGCCGTTGAACGGGATGCCGGCGATGCACAGCGCGGCCGAGGCGCCGATCATGGCCGGGATGTCCGGATCGATCTCAGGGTTGACCGACAGGACGTGGATGATGACCTGGACTTCGTTCAGGTAGCCTTCCGGGAACAGCGGGCGGATCGGACGATCGATCAGGCGCGAGGTCAGGGTTTCCTTTTCCGAAGGACGGCCTTCGCGCTTGAAGAAACCACCGGGAATCTTGCCGGCCGCGTAGGTTTTTTCCATGTAATCGACGGTCAGCGGGAAGAAGTCCTGGCCTGGCTTGGCGTCCTTCTTGGCGACCACGGTTGCCAGCACGACGGTGTCTTCGACCGACACGACGACGGCGCCGCTTGCCTGGCGCGCGATTTCACCCGTCTCCAGGGTGACCGTGTGTTGACCGTACTGGAAGGTTTTCGTAACTTTATTAAACATGGGTAATCCCTTTCATTTTGCCGACAGATTTTCAGGAGCTGTCGTTCACCTCACCACGGACGGAACATTTCCGTCATTACATCAACAGCAACAAACAACACAAACAAAAAATGCCCGCGACAGCTATCTGGCGCAGGCATTTCGTGACTAAATCGTCTTGACCAACGATTACTTACGCAGGCCGAGCTTGGCGATCAGGTCGCGGTAGCGGTTTGCGTCCTTGCGCTTCAGGTAAGCCAGCAGGCTCTTGCGGCGGTTGAC
Source organism: Massilia sp. (assembly GCA_032115075.1). GTDB lineage: Bacteria > Pseudomonadota > Gammaproteobacteria > Burkholderiales > Burkholderiaceae_D > Telluria. The sequence goes on along the minus strand of DAMCRY010000030.1, from coordinate 11,759 downwards.
CATCATGATCAGGCCACGACGCGAGTGGTGATCCTTCTGGTGTGCCTTGAAGTGGCCGTTCAGCTCGTTGATGCGTGCGGTCAGCAGTGCGACCTGGACTTCCGGCGAACCGGTGTCGTTCTGGCCACGTGCGTTGTCCGCGATGATCGCGGCTTTGTTGATGTTTTCTACGGTCATGATGTTACCTTTCACATGCGGTGCATGAGTCGAAACCCAGCGCACCGTGATTGATTAAAAAATCTGCCCAAAACGGACAGACCCGCCAGTATAGGGGAAAACCGCGCGTGCGGCCACTGTTTGCAGCGGCCGGATGGTGCATCATGGGGCTTTCGCGGCTTTTTAGCGGGGTGAACCATGAATAAATTGATCGGAATTACAACACTGGCCACTGTCCTGCTGCTCGGCGGTTGCGCCGCCATGCTGCGCCAGACCCCGACCATCGGCGATACGGCCGAGGTCGTGCAGCAGAAGATGGGCGCGCCGACCAGCATCTACGGCGCCGGCCACGACCGCCTGTTCGAATACGCCACCGGGCCGATGGGCCAGCAGACCTGGATGGCGCGCATCGGCGCCGACGGCCGCCTGGCGTCCTTCGAACAGGTGCTGACCGGCGAGAAGTTTGCCACCATCAAGATCGACGAGGCGACCAAGGAAGACGTGCTGCGTGCCATCGGGCGCCCGGCCGAGACCTCGCGCGTGGCGCTGCGCGACTACGAGGTCTGGTCCTACCGCTACAAGGAAGCCGGGGTGTGGAATTCGCTGATGCACGTGCACTTCGACCGCCAGGGCGTGGTGCGGCAGATGATGAACGGGCCGGACCCGATGTACGAGCCGAAGGAAAAGATGGGCTGGTGACGCCGCCGCGCCGACCAGGCCAAGCCTGACATTTCCAGCGGGGTCAGGTCTGACATTCGGACACGAGCTCTAGTGTCGTTTCCGCTACCGGACGAGTCGGCCATATCGTCGCGCCGCTTCATGCATTGCTGAGGCCGTGTCCAAATGTCAGACCTGACCCCAGGTGGAAGGTTGCGGCGTCAGCGGCGCACGCCGTCGGCGTCGTCATCGTCGTCGAGCGGAATGATGCTGACCGGCTTGCCCTTGGCCGCGCGCCAGGCGAACACGGCGTAGCCCGACAGGCCGTAGACCACGAAGATCGGCCACAGCACCTTGGGCGGGTCGATCGCCACCAGCGCGAAGCCGAGGGCGATCAGGAACACCACGATGAAGGGCACCGACTTGCGGAAGTTGACGTCCTTGAAGCTGTAGAAAGGCACGTTCGAGACCATGGTCAGGCCGGCGAAGACGGCGATGCCCCAGCTGACCCAGTCCACCTGGCGCGAGCTGACGTTGATGTCCGGGTCGGTCATCATCATGATGAAGCCGACCACCAGGGCCGCGGCGGCCGGGCTCGGCAAGCCCTGGAAGAAGCGCTTGTCGACCACCTGGATGTTGGTGTTGAAGCGCGCCAGGCGCAGCGCGGCGCCGGCGCAGTAGACGAAGGCCGCGATCCAGCCGAGCTTGCCGAGGCCGCGCAGCGACCACTCGTAGATCACCAGCGCCGGCGCGGCGCCGAAGGAGACCATGTCGGACAGCGAGTCGTACTGGGCGCCGAACTCGGACTGGGTGTTCGTCAGGCGCGCGATGCGCCCGTCCAGGCCGTCGAGCACCATGGCGATGAACACCGCCCAGCAGGCGTGCTCGAAGCGCTGGTTCATCGCCATCACGATCGCATAGAAGCCGCAGAACAGCGCGCCGGTGGTGAAGGCGTTCGGCAGCAGGTAGATGCCGCGTCCGCGCTCGCCCGGCATCCGGTCTTCCGCCCGGCGCCCGAAGCGTTTCTTGATCCGCGAGAAGCGGGGCGCTTTTGGCGCCGCTCCAGGCGTCCTGCGTCGTGGAAATGTTGGCATAGGGTTCCGTTTCGATAATACTGTTAGACGCATTATAGAGGCGGGAACCCCATGTTAGCGAATGGCTATTGTTGCGTGAACGCTCAAGCGTGCACGAACGCCTGCCTTACTTGAAGCGCACCTTGCCGACCAGACGCATCTGCAGGGTGGTTTCGCCCGGCTCGAAGCTCGGTTCCGGCACCTCGTCGGCCATCTCGCGCTTGGCGCTCATGCGCATCATCATCGGGGCGGCCGCCGCCTGGGCGTCGCCGGCGTAGTTGCCGGAACCCTCGAAGTCGACGGTGTCGAGCACCGCTTCCGACGGCTGGCGGCCCATGGCGCGGGCGATCGAGGCGATGCGCTCGTTCAGGTTGCGGTAGGTGGCGGCGATGCGCTGGTCGTCGAGGCGCTTTTCCAGTTCCGGGCTCAGGCCGAAGGTAACGCCGTTGATCTGCAGCACTTTTTGCGCGGCGGCGGCGGTCTTCGGCAGCTCGGCCAGGTTCTTCGTTTTCACTTCCAGGTACTGGCCGACGCGCCAGGCGACCGGCACCGGCTTCGTTGCCGCGCGGGTGGCCGGCTGCGGCATCGGCGGGACTTCCGGATAGACCGGATAGGTGTAGTAGCCCATGGTCTTGAGCTCGGCCTGCGGGTCGGCGCGGCGCACGATGTCGGTGCCCTCCTTCATCTTGCGGTTCACGCGCGCGCTTGCTGCGGCCTTGTCCTTGTCGTGCTCCTCGACCGCGAACATCATCACGGCCTGGTCGTTGGCGTGCTTGACCTCGCCGAAGGCGGGAACCACGACCAGGGTGCCGACGGTGGCCGGGGCAGCGGCGGCCGGGGTCTGGGCATGGACCTGTGCCTGGGCCTGGAAGGCGAGCACGAGGGCAGCGGCGACGAGGGATGTCGAAAATTTCATTGTTGTTCTCCAATATGTATGACGAATGTCGGCGTCACTTATACGATACCGGGTTCGCAACTGCTGTCGTGTTTTTGTAATGGAAAGTTGCAACTGCGCCAAAGGCGTAACAGCTGTCTCGAGTTGTCGCGGAAATGTCCGAGATTGTCGCGATTGATACAAGAACCCAATCACTGCACACCTGTGATATGTTTCTCGACTGAAACCACCGCATGAATGGATGAGCATGGACAGACGCAAACGCCTGACCTTCTGGGGCGCCGACGAGAACGATGACAGCCTGCCGCGCGCGGTGATCGCCGGCCGCAAGACCGTCACCGCCGACACCGTCGACGACTATTACAAGCCCTACGGCGAATACGGGGACGGCAGCTATGCGGCCGGGGACCTGATCGAAGTCTACGACCTGAAGCGGCGCCTGCGTTGCCTCATCCGCGCAACCAAGGTGCAGACCATCCGCTTCGGCGACATTCCCGAAGAGGTATGGCGCGGGGAAGCATTCAAGAGCGCCGCGGAATTCCGGCAAGTCCACATCGATTGCCTGCCGCAATACCAACTGCATGCGGACTTCCCCTTCGTGACCCTGCACTTCGAACTGGTCGAGGTGATCCAGCCCTGAACGCCGTTTGCACATGAAAAAGGCCGTGCGGGCGCATGCCCGCACGGCCCGAACCGGCATGGGGCCGATCAGTTCTTGCTCTGGTCCACCAGCTTGTTCTTCGCGATCCACGGCATCATCGCACGCAGCTTGGCGCCGACTTCCTCGATCTGGTGCTCCGAGGTCAGGCGGCGGCGCGAGATCAGGGTCGGGGCGCCGGCCTTGTTCTCGAGGATGAAGCTCTTCGCATATTCGCCGGTCTGGATGTCCTTCAGGCACTGCTTCATCGCTTCCTTGGTCGCCGAGGTGACGACTTTCGGGCCGGTCACGTACTCGCCGTATTCTGCGTTGTTCGAGATCGAGTAGTTCATGTTGGCGATGCCGCCTTCGTAGATCAGGTCGACGATCAGCTTCAGCTCGTGCAGGCACTCGAAGTAAGCCATCTCCGGCGCATAGCCGGCTTCCACCAGGGTCTCGAAGCCTGCCTTGATCAGCTCGACGGTGCCGCCGCACAGCACGGCCTGCTCGCCGAACAGGTCGGTCTCGGTCTCTTCGCGGAAGTTGGTCTCGATGATGCCGGCGCGGCCGCCGCCGTTGGCCATGGCATAGGACAGCGCGATGTCGCGGGCCGCGCCCGACTTGTCCTGGTAGACGGCGACCAGGTGCGGCACGCCGCCGCCCTGGCGGTAGGTGCCGCGCACGGTGTGGCCCGGGGCCTTCGGCGCGATCATGATGACGTCGAGGTCGGCGCGCGGCACCACCTGGCCATAGTGGACGTTGAAGCCGTGGGCGAAGGCCAGCACGGCGCCCTGCTTGGCGTTCGGCTCGACGTTGTTCCTGTAGACGTCGGCGATATTCTCGTCCGGCAGCAGGATCATGATGACGTCGGCGTTCCTGACCGCCTCGTCGACCTCGGCGACCTTCAGGCCGGCCGCCTCGACCTTGTTCCAGGAAGCGCCGCCGCGGCGCAGGCCGACGGTGACGTTGACGCCGGATTCGCTCAGGTTCTGGGCGTGGGCGTGGCCTTGCGAGCCGTAGCCGATGATGGCGACGTTCTTGCCTTTGATGAGGGAGAGGTCGCAGTCTTTGTCGTAGAAAACTTTCATGGTCATTCCTTGATAATTTTTAAATGTGTGGATACGTATGTGTCGTTCAGCTACGACTTCAGACTTTGAGGATGCGCTCGCCGCGGCCGATGCCGGAGCCGCCGGTACGGACGGTCTCGAGGATGGAGGCGCGGTCGATGGCGTCGATGAAGGCGTCGAGCTTGCTCTTGGCGCCGGTCAGCTCGATCGTGTAGGTCTTCTCGGTCACGTCGATGATGCGGCCGCGGAAGATGTCGGCGGTGCGCTTCATCTCTTCGCGCTCCTTGCCGACCGCCCGCACCTTGATGAGCATGAGTTCGCGCTCGATGTGCTGGCCCTCGGTGAGGTCGACCACCTTTACCACCTCGATCAGGCGGTTCAGGTGCTTGGTGATCTGCTCGATGATGTCGTCCGAGCCGCTGGTGACGATGGTCATGCGCGACAGGGTCGCGTCTTCGGTCGGCGCCACGGTCAGGGTTTCGATGTTGTAGCCGCGTGCCGAGAACAGCCCGACCACGCGCGACAGCGCGCCGGCTTCGTTCTCGAGGAGGACGGAAATGATGTGTCGCATTACAGGTCCTCCGAGCCGAGCAGCATTTCGTTCAGGCCGGCGCCGGCCTTGACCATCGGCCAGACGTTCTCGCTCTGGTCGGTGATGAAGTTCATGAACACCAGGCGGTCCTTCATGGCGAAGGCCTCGCGCAGCGAGCCCTCGACGTCGCCCGGCTTCTCGATGCGCATGCCGACGTGGCCGTAGGCCTCGGCCAGCTTCTCGAAGTCCGGCAGCGAATCCATATAGGACTCGGAATAGCGCGAACCGTAGTCGATCTGCTGCCACTGGCGGACCATGCCCAGGAAGCGGTTGTTCAGCAGGATGATCTTCGGCGTCAGGTGGTATTGCTTGCAGGTGGCGAGCTCCTGGATGCACATCTGGATCGAGCCTTCGCCGGTGACGCAGGCGACCGTCGCATCCGGGTTCGCCATCTGCACGCCCATCGCGTACGGCAGGCCGACGCCCATGGTGCCCAGGCCGCCCGAGTTGATCCAGCGGCGCGGCTTGTCGAAGCCGTAGTACTGCGCGGCCCACATCTGGTGCTGGCCGACGTCCGAGGTGATGAAGGCGTCGCCATTGGTGACGCGGTGCAGCTGCTCGATGACCGATTGCGGCTTGATCACCTCGCTGGACGGCGCATAGGCCAGGCATTCGCGGCCGCGCCATTCGGCGATCTGCTTCCACCAGGCCTGCAGGGCGTTGGTGTTGGCATGGGCGGTGCTGGCGTCGAGTTGCGACAGCAGCTCGACCAGCACGTCCTTGACGTTGCCGACGATCGGGATGTCGACCTTCACGCGCTTCGAGATCGACGAGGGGTCGATGTCGATGTGGATGATCTTGCGCGGGTTGGAGGCGAAGTGCTTCGGGTTGCCGATCACGCGGTCGTCGAAGCGGGCGCCGATGGCGATCAGGACGTCGCAATGCTGCATCGCCATGTTCGCCTCATACGTCCCGTGCATGCCCGGCATGCCGACGAAGTGCGGGCTGGAAGAGCGCGAGGCGCCCAGGCCCATCAGGGTGTTCGTCACCGGGAAGCCGGTCTTCTCGACCAACCGGTTCAGTTCGTTCGAGGCGTTGGCCAGGATCACGCCGCCGCCGGCGTAGATCATCGGGCGCTCGGCGCCCTGCAGCAGCTGCACGGCCTTGCGGATCTGGCCGGCGTGGCCCTTGTCGACCGGCTTGTACGAACGCATCTCGATCTCGCGAGGGTAGTCGAAGGTACACTTATGCATCGAGATGTCCTTCGGGATGTCGACCAGCACGGGGCCGGGACGGCCGGTACGGGCGATGTAGAAGGCTTTCTTGATGGTCGAGGCCAGTTCCTTGACGTCCTTGACCAGGAAGTTGTGCTTGACCACGGGACGGGTGATGCCGACCGTGTCGCATTCCTGGAAGGCATCCTGGCCGATCGCATGGCTCGGCACCTGGCCGGTGATGACGACCATCGGGATCGAGTCCATATAGGCCGTGGACAGGCCGGTGACGGCATTCGTCACGCCCGGGCCGGAAGTGACCAGGGCGACGCCGACGGTGTTGGAGCTGCGCGAATAGGCGTCTGCGGCGTGGACCGCGGCCTGTTCGTGGCGAACCAGGACGTGCTGGAACTTGTCCTGCTTGAAGATGGCGTCGTAGATGTAGAGGACTGCCCCGCCGGGATAACCGAAGACGTGCTTGACGCCCTCTTCCGCGAGACAACGCACCACTATTTCAGCACCGGTGATCGGCGCTGATGAATCGTTATTCATGTTCATTCCTTTCAAGACCCAATGGGGAATTTGATCGGATGCCCGTTCCTAACGAAATACGTCGTGCGCGACAGCGCTCATGCTTCCCTTCTCTCTGCGGGTCACGTCCGTGGTTCAGGTCGCCGTAGGGACCTTACGCACGAGCGCTGGAGCGCAACTCGTTCGGCTTGAGTGTCTGTGGCGGTCATACGCATCTCTCGCGCTTGTGGCGCGGGTCGGAGCAAACTGCCTACAAATGAAAGCGCGTCGATCCGGAAAGGGCGTGTGGGCCTTGACCGGATGACCGGAGAGCTTCGGGGGTGCAAAGCGTTGGAACACATTACTGCGTTGCACCATTTTGGTCAAGCCTTCAATTCGAAAATTTACCGGCGTCCCAATATGGTGCATTTCAAAGGCGGACTCAGCGCTGCATGCCCCAGCGGCGCACGGTCAGGCGCTCCAGGGTCTGGAACACCAGCTGCTCGATGGCCAGCCCGATGAGGATGACGGCGGCCAGGCCGGCGAACACCTTGTCGGTGAACAGCTCGTTGCGGCTCTGGAAGATGTACCAGCCCAGGCCGCCCTGCCCCGAAGTGCTGCCGAATACCAGCTCGGCCGCGATCAGGGTGCGCCAGGCGAAGGCCCAGCCGATCTTCAGGCCGGACAGGATGCTCGGCAGCGCGGCCGGGACCAGGATCTGCAGCACCATGCGCAGGCCGCCGAGGCCATAGTTGCGGCCCGCCATCCGCAGCGTGTCCGGGACCGAGCGGAAGCCCGCGGTGGCGTTCAGGGTCAGCGGCCACACGACCGAATGCACGAGCACCATCAGCAGGCTGCCCGTGCCCAGGCCGAACCACAGCAGCGCCAGCGGCAGCAGGGCGATGGCCGGGAGCGGATTGAACATCGACGCCAGGGTGTCGATCAGCTCGCGGCCGGGCTTGCCGGAAACGGCGAGCCAGGTCAGCAGGAAGGCGCCGGTCACGCCGAGCACGAAGCCCTGCGTGAGAATCTTCAGCGAGACGCTGACGTAGCCCCACAGTTCGCCAGAAGCGACGCCACCGGCGAATGCCCTGGCAGTTTGGATGGCGCCGGGAAGCAGCAGGTCGTTGTCGAAGTAGCGCGCCAGGACCTCCCAGGCCAGGGCGATGAGGGCAAGCATGGCGAGCTTGCGGAGCCAGCCGAGGTCGGGAACGGTGCCTGGCTGGGTGACCGGCAACGTCGGTGGCGCTGTCTCCAGCACATATTCCGGGCGAACAGGAGGATGGATCATACGTTCAAGACTTTCATAGGGTGGACGGCTTCGCCGTCCGCGCGTTCAACTCCCGCATGCTCCGCCTGCCCGCCGAACAACAGGCCATGAATTCTCTGCGTCGCCGCCTGGAACTCGCTGCTGCCGGCACCGGCCAGGCTGAACTGGTGACTGTTCAACTCCGCCCTCACCCTCCCCGGATGCGGCGACAACAGCAAGATCCGGTTCCCCACCACCAGCGCCTCCTCGATCGAATGCGTCACGAACAGCATCGTGAAGCCGATCTCCTCCCACAGCGCCTGCAGCTGCTCCTGCATGGTGCGCCGCGTCAGCGCATCCAGCGCCGCGAAGGGCTCGTCCATCAGCAGCACGGCCGGCTGCATCGCCAGCGCCCGCGCGATCGCCACGCGCGCCTTCATCCCGCCCGACAGGGTGTGCGGATAGGCATCGGCAAAGCGCGCCAGCCCGACCTTGCCCAGCCAGTGCCGTGCCCGCACGTCCGCTTCCTTGCGCTTCACGCCGCCGGCCAGCATCGGGAACATCACGTTCTCGCGCACCGTCTTCCACGGCGGCAGCTGGTCGAATTCCTGGAACACGACGATCCGGTCCGGCCCGGGGCGCGCGATCGCCTTGCCTGAAAGCGTCAGGCTGCCGGCCCGTGGCGCGATGAAGCCCCCGACCGCCTTCAGCAGGGTCGACTTGCCGCAGCCGGACGGCCCCAGCAGCACGAAGCGGTCGCCGCGATGCACCTCGAAACTCACGTCCTCGGTGGCGCGCACGACGCCATGCTCGCCCCTGTATTCGAGGGTGACGTGCTCGGCGCGCAGCAGCGGTTCGCGCGATGCGCGTGGCGCCGGCTGCACCAGGTTCAAGGGAAGGGGATTCGGCGGACGCATGCTCAGCTCCCCTTGTCCAGCGCCGGATGGGCGAAGAAGTAATCGCGCCAGCTCGCCGGCCTCGTCCTGATCGCGCCGACCTCGTGCAGGAACTGGCCCAGCACCAGCGTGTTCTGCGGCGCCACCTTGAACTGCACCTGCGGATTCCTGATCACCTTCACCAGCAGCGCCCGGTCGATATTGCCCTTGTTGACACGCAGGTAGGCGTCGGCCGCCGCTTCCGGATTGGTCGACGCCAGCTGCGCCGCCTCGACCAGCGCGTCGATGAAGGCGCGGTAGGTCTTCGGATTCTCCTTGACGTACTTCTCGGTCGCATACAGCACCGTGGCCGAGCTGGGCCCGCCCAGCACGTCGTACGAATTCAGCACGATCTTCGCCTGCGGATTGCCGGCCAGCTCCTGTTCCTGGAACGGCGGATTGCCGAAGTGGGCATTCAGCTCGGTCTTGCCGGCGATGACGGCCGCCGCCGCATCCGGATGCGGCACCGTCTGCGTGATCGGGTCGAGCCTGCGGAATTCCGCCTTGCCCCACTGCTTTGCCGCCGCCATCTGCAGGATGCGCGCCTGCACCGACACCGTCACGGCCGGCAGCGCGATGCGGTCCTTCCGGCTGAAGTCGGCGATCGTCCTGACGGCCGGATTGGTGCTGACGAGGTAGTAAGGGAAATTGCCGAGCGAAGCGACGGCGCGCACGTTCTGGCGGCCGTTGGTGCGGTCCCAGATCGTGAACAGCGGCCCCAGCCCGGCTCCGGCCATGTCGATCGAGCCCGACAGCAGCGCATCGTTGACGGCCGCCCCGCCCGACAGCTTGACCCAGTCGACGTCGATGTCGACGCCCTGCTTCCTGCCGTGCTTCTCGATCAGCTTCTGGTCCTGCGCCACGTTGAGCAGCAGGTAGACCACGCCGAACTGCTCGGCGATGCGGATCCTGCCTTCGGCCCGCGCCGCGCCCGACACGCCGAGGGCCAGGGCAAGGGCGGCGACGGCGGCCGCGCGTTTCGTCTTCTTCATGTCGACCTTTCAGAACGGGACGTCGCCCTCGATGGTGGTGCGGTAGAGCTTGCGGCGCTGCTCCTGCGGGAACGGCGTGGCCAGGTGCAGCAGCGCGCGGTTGTCCCAGAACACCAGGTCATTCGGCTGCCAACGATGGCGGTAGACGAATTCCGGACGGGTGCTGTGGGCGAACAGGATGTCCAGCAGTTCGCGGCTGCGCTCGCCCGATACGCCGAGGATGCGGGTGGTGAAGTGCTCGCTGACGAACAGCGCCAGGCGCCCGGTCTCCGGATGGGTGCGCACCACCGGGTGCACGGCCGGCGCCACCTCGTCGATCTGGGCCTGGGTCAGCGCAGGGCGCCAGGGATTGCGCCGGCGCAGTTCCTCGTAGCGCGCCAGGTAGCTGTGCTCGGCGGCCAGGCCCGCGATCTCGCGCTTGATCTTCCCGGGCAGGCTCTCGTAGGCCGCGTGCTGGTTGGCGAACAGGGTGTCGCCGCCCTCGTCCGGCAGTTCCTGGGCGTGCAGCATCGAGCCCAGGCTCGGCACCGCCTTGTACGAGAGGTCGGAATGCCAGAAGTGGCCGGCGTCGCCCAGGCCGATCGGCGCGCCGTTCTCGCGGATGTTCGAGATCACCAGCACTTCCGGATGCCCGGCCAGCTGGAACTGGCGCAGCACGTGGATCTGCAGGGCGCCGAAGCGGCGGCTGAAGTCCACCTGCTGCTGCGGCGTAAACGTCTGGTCGCGGAACACCAGCACGTGGTGCTCCAGGTGGGCGCGATGCAGGCGGTCGAAGTCGTCGATGCTCAAGGGGCGTCCCAGGTCGAGGCCGAGCACTTCGGCGCCGAGCGGCTGGTTGACGAGGGGACGGATGTCGAAATCCTGGCGGGTGGAATCGAGCGGCATGATGGTGCGGGAGTCATTGATCGTTTTTCCAGAATAGCCACGCCCACCTGGCTCAACAACGAATCATTTCGACTAACTTCATGCACTTTTTGTCATCACCGCCGGGCCTGTTTAGTGCGCGCTGCGCGAATTGGATGCGCCCACCTTGGTTTTTTGCTAGGATTCGACAGTTTTCCTTACGGCATTCGCTTCAAGCGCCCTTCCAACAACGCATGGCCACAGACAAAGAACTCAACGACTTCCTCGAGAATGTCGAACGGCGTGCGTTCAAGCAGGCGGTGTATGCGGTGCGCAAGGACGAAGCGGCGCTCGACATCGTGCAGGATGCGATGATCAAGCTGGCCGAGAAATACGGCGACAAGCCGGCCGCCGAGCTGCCCATGCTGTTCCAGCGCATCCTGCAGACCACCATCCTCGACTACTTCCGGCGCGAAAAAGTCCGCAATACCTGGATCAGCCTGTTCTCGGGCTTCAGCCGGCAGGACGGGGACGACGAGGAGTTTGATATACTTTCCTCGTATGAAGCGGAAGAAGGCTCGGCCGCCGCGGAGTCGAGTGCGGACCAGTTCGAGCGCGCACAGACCTTGCGCCTGATCGAAGAGGAAGTAGAAAAGCTCCCACCGCGTCAACGCGAAGCCTTCCTCATGCGTTACTGGCAGGACATGGACGTGGCCGAAACGGCCGAAGCGATGGGTTGCTCCGAGGGTAGCGTCAAAACGCATTGTTCACGTGCAACCCACACCCTCGCCGCGGCGCTCAAGGCCAAGGGAATCAAGCTATGAACACGGACGACATCAATCTGGCGTACAAGGTACGCCATGCCCTGAACGAGAACCTCGACACGCTGCCGGCCTCGACGACCGAGCGGCTGGCGGCGGCGCGCGCGCTCGCGATGTCGCGCAAGAAACCGGATGCCGCCCCGGCCAGGCCGGGCAAGCGTCCGCTGTTCGACCTCGG
>DAMCRY010000029.1:15877-18579 GCA_032115075.1 Massilia sp. | reverse complement strand
CGAACAGCGCGGCATGGGCGGAGGCGGGAGCGGGGGCCAGCTCGGCGTCCAGTTCCGCGAACTCGGGGATGCAGGTCTCCTGGCAGATCAGCCAGTCGGCGCGCAGCCTGACCGGCACCGGCCCCCCCTGGTAGTCGGCGGGAACGCGCAGGCGCACCGGCAGCAGCAGGTCGCCCTCGTAGCCATAGTTCATCAGGGGGCCGAGCGGCAATTGCTTCGGCGTCGGCCAGGCGATGTCGCCGGCCGTGAAACCCGGCGGCAGGGTCCAGGCCAGGGTGGTGGGCAGGCCGGAATCGCCGGCGTTCAGCCAGTAGGTGTGCCAGCCCGCTTCGTGCTGGAGGCGCAGCCCGAGCCAGACCTCGGCGCCGGGTTTCAGGCCGTCGGGGGCGTGGGCGAGGAGTTCGGCGCGGGCATGGCCGGTGACGGCCGAGGAGGCGGCCGATGCCCGGGGGGCGTGGACCAGCAGCGCGAGCGCCAGGAATGCGTGCAGGAACGGGCGCCGAAATACGTGCAGAAGCGCGTGCAGAAGCGCGCGCAAAATAAAGGGTGTGCTGGCAATCGGTACGAAGGGTCGGGCATCCATCTTCTTGTTCCTGGTTGGCGGAGCACTGCGCCCGCAGCCATCCGGAGGAACACGACAGGCATGGCTGGCGGGACGGCCAATAGTAACAGGAAGCGGAGCGGAAAGACCAACCCGGCGGGCGGCTTGCCGATCAGGTTGCGCGCGCCCTACTGCGCCAGCCGGTAGCGCTGCTCCCGGTACAGCAGCGACGGCAGCATCACATGCGCCATCGCCTTCTCGACCTGGGGCCGGCTCGGTATGCCCACGTTCGGCACCAGCACGCCCGAGGTGGCGTCGTAGCGTCCCAGCAGCGGCGGCTGGCCGGGGCGCAGGATCGTGGCCGCGCTGCCTTCCAGCCAGGCGAAATGATCGTTGAACTGGAGCAGGGCGCGGCCCGGCGACGTGCTGTCGCGCGCGAAGTCGCGCCCGATCATCGGGTGCTCGCCCGACACGCCGAGCAGCGAGAGCAGGGTCGGCGCCAGGTCGATCTGGCTGGCGATGGTGCCGATGCGCTTCGGCTGGATGTCGGCGCCGAGGATCAGGCCCGGGATGTGGAATTTCTTGATCGGCACCAGGGCGTTGCCGTAGACCCGGTTGTCGTGGTCGGCGACGATCAGGAACACCGTGTCCTTCCAGTAGTCTTCGCGCTTGGCGGCGCGGATGAACTTGCCGAGCGCGTAGTCGGCGTATTTGACGGCGTTGTTGACGCTCTGCTTGCGCGGCTCGTGCAGGGCGATCTTGCCGTCCGGGAATTCGAACGGTTCGTGATTGGACGAGGTGAAGATCAGGCTGAAGAAGGGCTGGCCGGATGCGTGCAGCGCGCGCAGGCGTTCCAGCGACTTGTCGAACAGGTCCTCGTCCGAGGCGCCCCAGCTGCCCACGAAGGCGGGGCGCATCTGCTGCAGGTCGACCACCTTCTGGAAACCGTTGCCGGTGAAGAAGCCGCGCATATTGTCGAAGTGGGCCTCGCCGCCGTAGACGAACTCCGTGTGGTAGCCCTGCCTGCCCAGGCCGGTGGCCAGCGTGTAGAAATTCCGCTGGGCCAGCGAGAGCTTGACCACGCTGCGCGCCGGGGTCGGGGCATAGCCGGCCACCACCGCCTCGATGCCGCGCACCGAGCGGGTGCCGGTGGCGTACAGCTGTTCGAACCACCAGCCTTCGTCCTTGAGCTTCTCGAGCTCCGGCGTGACCGGCAGGCCGCCCAGCGACTGCACGAAGGTCGCGCCCAGGCTCTCCTCGAGCACGATCACCAGGTTCAGCGGCCGGGCGCGACCGATGGCGGCATGCTGGCGGTGCAGGGTCGGCAACTCGGGATGGGAGAAGCGCGCCTCGCGCAGCCAGGGCGCGGCGCGCACCTGGGCCAGGATGCGTTCGCGCGGCATCTCGCCGTAGATCTCGGAAGACCTGGCTTCCTTGCGCAGCGCGCCGACGGCGTCCAGCACCGACCAGGCCGAATTGATGACGAGCGAGTTGACCAGGGCGTCGCCGCTGAGGGCGAACAGGGCCGGGTTGGCCGGGCGGTGACCGGTGGTCGAGCGCACCTGCACGAACACGAGCAGGCACAGGAGCGGCCAGGCCAGCAGCAGGCGCGAAGCGGGCCACGCGCGCATGCCGCCCGACGCTCTCTTCAACAGCCGGTACAGCGCCACGCCGAGCGCGACGGTCAGCGCCGCGCCCAGCAGCAGCGCGGTGCGGAAGCCGTTCCACAGGGTCGCGAACACTTCGCGCGGATAGGACAGGTACTCGATGAACAGCCGGTTCGGACGGACGTCGTACTGCATGATGAACTGCGGCGAGGACAGCTCCATGAAGACGATGAAGACGAGGGCGAAGGTGGCCCAGGCCACGGTGCCGGCCCGCCACAGGCGCGCCGCGGCGTGGTGCGCCGGCGGCGGAAGCGCCAGCAGCGGCGCCAGCAACAGCGGGACCGCCAGGAAGTAGCCGAGCACGATCAGGTCGGCGCGCACGCCCTGCAGGAACAGCGTGGCCGACAGGCCGGTCGCCCGCACCCGCTCCCACTGCCAGGCGACCAGGCCCAGGCGCGACAGGCTCAGGATCGCCAGGCCGAGCAGCAGCATCTGCAGCAGGCTGGCGTAGGGGCCCGCCCACAGGGTGAAGCGGGCCAGGGGGGCCGGGCGGG
>DAMCRY010000029.1:0-15668 GCA_032115075.1 Massilia sp. | reverse complement strand
AATGGCTCAGCCCGGCGTTAGTCGGCTGTTAAGGAAGTGTTAAATCGTGGAGGCGGGCATGCGACAAGGCCGTCCGAAGGGCAGAGGCCGGCGTTTGCCCGGTTGCCTGGCGGCGGCGCCGGCCGCCGACCGGGATGGCCGGCAGGCGCCGGCCCGGCATCAGATGTGGCGTTCGCGCGCGTGCTTGTCGCACTCGGCCGCGCAGCGTTCGCAGGCCGCCTGGCAGGCGGCGCAGTGCGCGTGCATGGACGCGTGCTTGGCGCACTCGGCGGCGCAGGCGCGGCAGATGTGGGCGCACAGGGCGCAGAAATCGCCGTGGTGCGGCGAGCCGCGCGACAGCAGCTTGAGTGTCGCGGCGCAGATGTCGGCGCAGTCGAGGTTGATCGGGGCGCAGCTGGTGTTGCCGTCGCGCATATCGGCGGCGGCGCAAGCCTGGCAGGCATGCAGCGCCGCGGCGCAGGCGTCGATACAAGATTGCACATTTGCCATTTCGGAGTGGTTCATCGTCTTCTCCTGCTTGTGTTGTTAGCATTTCATCGTACCGCAATGCCGGACTGCCGGGCGCCCGGCACGGGGAGGTAGCGCGGCGGCTTCGATCGTCGGCGCCGACGGTCTTGCCCGGCAAACGCCACGCTAGCGCGCCGCGTAGTACCGAGCCAGCTCAGCGATCTCCGCATCCGTCAGCGCCTGCACGGCATTGCGCATCTGGCGGTTGATGTCGTTGGCACGTCTGCCCTCGCGGAAGGCCAGCATCTGGTTGCGCAGGTAGTCCTCCGACAGGCCTTCCAGCACCGGAGTGGCCGGACGCTGCGCGTGCGGGCTATGGCAGGACGAGCAGGCGCCGACGCTGCGCATCGGGTCGCCGTTGCGCACCAGCCTTGGCGTCTCGGGCGCCGACGGCGCGATGTCGGCGATGCGCTCGCGTTCCAGGGAAGCGTAATAGGCCGAGAGGTCGCGCATATCCTGGTCGCTGAGGTTGGCCACCAGCGGTTGCATGATGGCGCTCTGCCGATGGCCGGAAGCGTAGTCGCGCAACTGTTTGTACGTGGACGATGCCGGCTGGCCGGCCAGGTGCGGAGTGCCGGCCGGGCTGGTGCCGCGGGCGCCGTGGCACATCGTGCAGGCCATCGCCAGTGTCGCGCCCTTTCCGACCGAGGCTTCCTCGCCCACCGCCATCATGTGGGCGTTGACGATGACGCTGCTCGGGTAGCGCTGCTGCTCGGCCGGCAGGCCGGCCGCCTGGAACGGAGCCGGGGCGCCGACGGCGCTGCAGATCGCTTCCCACATGCTGAGCATCGCATTCCGGGCGTGGGCCTTGGGCAACCATACGAGACCGATGAAGGCCGCGATCGCGAACACCACGACCAGCACGCCGACACTGACCGTGAGCCAGCGGTTCTTTAGCGAGAACAGTTTATCGCTGCTCATGGCTGGCTCCCTACCGGCACTGCGGGCACCGAGGTCTGTTTCAAGGCTATCAGCTGGCTGATCGGATAGCCGTAATTGGCGACCGACAGGCCGATCATCAGCGCCAGCCACAGCGCGTAACTGTTGAGCGCCGCTGGCAGCCGGCCCTCGTTGTGCACCACCTGGCTGAAGCGGAACTCGGACAGCTCGATGCGCATGCTGCGATGCCCGCGCAGTAGCACCAGCAGGAACAGCAGTCCGGACACGACCAGGATCAGGCCGCCGATGAAGGTGATGATCACCGTGATCGCCTGCGGCGCGATTTCCGGATTGCTGTAGTCGAAGTAGGCCATGCGGCGCGGCATGCCGAGCACGCCGACGACGTGCCAGGGGAAGGTCAGCACGATCATCCCGACGAACCACAGCCACAACTGGGTGCGCATCAGGTGTCCGGCGACGAGCTGCTTGCCGGTCAGGTGCGGCCACAGGTCGTAGGCCAGCGCGAAGTACATGATGACGATGGCACCGCCGAAGATCAGGTGGAAGTGGCCGGTGATCCACTGGGTATTGTGCACCGCGAAGTCGAGCTGGTAGCTCATGTTGATCAGGCCGCCCGCGCCGCCGAAGCCCAGCAGGATGAAGGAAAATGCGACCGCCAGCATCATCGGATTATTCCATGGCAGGGCCTTGACCCAGCCGAAGGCGCCGCGTCCGCCCCGCAGCCGGCCCGCGATCTCGACCGAGGCCGTGATGGTGAAGATGGTGAGGAAGGTCGGGATCGAGACCATGCCGGTAAAGACCGCATGCAGGAACTTCATGCCCGAGCCGACCTGCGGATCCTGGAACAGGTGGTGCACCCCGATCGGCATCGAGAACACCAGGAACAGGATGAAGGAGATGCGCGCCATCCGGTCGCTGTACAGGCGGCCGCCGATCGCGCGCGGCACCAGCGTATAGAAGGCGATGTAGGCCGGCATCAACCAGAAGTACACGATCGCATGCAGTGTCCAGGAAAAGAACACCCGCGCCAGCCCGGCGTCGATGGTGTTCTTGAAGCCCAGGGCCACCGGCAGGATCATGAACAGGATCTCGATCGCGGCGCCGAGCGAGGTCCAGGCCCACAGGTAGGCCCCGGCCAGGTTGGCGAACATCGGCAACGGCACCGTGGCACCAGGGTTGGCCTTTTTCCAGACGTACAGGTTGAACGACATCAGGCCAACCCAGATCCACGAACCGACCACCACCAGCACCACGCCGATATAGTAGAAGGCATTGCCGACCAGCGGGGGGTAGAACGTATACAGCACGGTCGCCAGGCCCATCGATACCGGCACCATGGCGGTCACCGTACCCAGCACGACCAGCCAGAAACCGGTCCAGGCCCAGCGCCGGCCGACCAGTCGTTGCTTGAGTGCGAGCTCGACGATCGCATAGCCGAAGCCCATCGCCACCAGGGTCGGAAACACATAGCCCATGGCAGAGCCGTGTGCGGTGACGGCGCGGTAGTACAGTTCGGGGTTGCCGATCCAGTCGCGCAGCGGGCTGCGGATGTACATCTGCCATTCGCCCAGCAGCAGGGCCACGAAGAAGGCGATGAAGGCGATCCAGAAATGCGCCAGCACGAGGCGCCGGGTGTCATTGTCCAACACAGCTGACCCTCCTTCCGTTGCCGGCCAGTCGCGCGAATTCGGCCTTGTCGACGATCTTCACCCGTGCCCACATGGCGGCGTGCCCGACGCCACAGTACTCGTGGCAGGGCATCACGTGTTCGCCGGTCTTTTCGAACTTGGTACGGAAGTTCGAGATGTAGCCGGGCACGAGCATCAGGTTGACGTTGCTCTGGCCGATCGAGAAACCGTGCACGACATCGGCCGCGGTGCCGCGGATGTGGATCGGGGTGTCCTTCGGCACCAGCAGGCAGGAGGGCGTGAACGAGTACTGGTTGGCCAGGACCCGCACCATGACCGTGCCGTCGGGCTCTAGGGTGGAGCCGAGGTTGTTCTCGACGAACTCGCCCGAGATGTGGAGGGTGCCGGGGTCGATGGTCTCAGTGCGCACCGGCGGCATCGCGGCCCAGTGCAGACTCATGTAGACCACCATCCCGACCAGGAACAGGATGATTGCGCCGACCAGCAGCGCCCAGCGGGTTTCGGCGGCATGGGCAATGTGGGCGCCGCCAGCGTGGGGAGCATTCGCCATCTCAGTCGCCCCCGCGCGCCAGGTAGACCAGCACGTAGAAGGCCAGCCAGATCGCCATCACGATGGCCACCGCCAGCCCAGCCACGGCGAAGGCGCCGCGCGGGCCCTGCGCCACCACGGCGTCGACCCGGGCCTGGTCCAGGCTGGCGTCGTTCTCCCTCGGTTCCAGGATCATGCATTCTCCTCGATCGTTCGCGCGCGGTCCGCCTATTCGACCGTCGCCGCGCGTAGTTCGTTGACCTCGCGCACCGTGACCGGCGCGCCGCGGTTGCCCCAGGCGGTGCGGATGTAGGTGACGACGGCGGCGATGTCGCCGTCGGACAGCTCGTGGGCAAACGGCGGCATCCCATAGGGCATCGGATTGCGATGGGTGCCCGGCGGATAACCGCCGTTGAGCACCATGCGAATCGGGTTGACAGCCGAGGTCATCGTGATCGACTGGTTGTCCGCCAGCGGCGGGTAATGCGGCGGCATGCCGCGCCCGTTGTCGAGGTGGCAGCTAGCGCACTTGGCATCGTAGACCTTCTTGCCCTGGGCATACTGCTGGGTGATGTTGGCGCGCGCCGGCGCGCTGGCCGGGTCGGCGTTCACCGGTCGGTCGGCCGGCAGGCTCTTGAGATAGACGGCCATTGCGCGCACATCGGCATCCGTCATGAACTGCAGGCTGTTGAAGGTGACCTCGGCCATCGGGCCATAGACGGTGCCGCGGTTCGACACGCCTTTCTGCAGCAGGTCGACGATATCCTGGATCTCCCAGGTTCCCAGACCCGCTTCCTTGTTCGAGGTCAGCGAGGGCGCATACCAGTGCTGCATCGGGATCAGGCCGCCCTGGAAGGCGCGCTCTTCGGAGGAGCCGCCCAGCGCGTTGATCGGCGTATGGCACATCGCGCAGTGGCCCAGCCCCTGCACCAGGTAGGCGCCACGGTTCCACTCGGCCGACTTGGTCTTGTCGGGCTCGTACTCCCCTTCCTTGAAGTACAGGGTCCGCCAACCGATCAGGAGCGAGCGGTTGTTGTAGGGGAAGCGCAAGTCGTGTTCACGGGTTTTCAGGCGCACCGGCGGCACCGAGCGCAGGTAGGCGAAGATGGCATCGCTGTCGGCGCGCGTGACCTTGGTGTAGCTTGCAAAGGGCATGGCCGGGTAGAGCAGCTCGCCATTGCGCGACTTTCCGGTGCGCATCATCTGGAAGAAATCGTCGGCCGTCCATTCGCCGATGCCGGTTTCGCGGTCGGGCGTGATGTTGGGCGCGTACAGCGTACCGAAGGGCGTCGGCATCGGGCGATTGCCGGCAAAGATCGCCTGGCCAGGAACGGTATGGCAGGCGATGCAGTCCCCTGCCTGTGCCAGGTATTTGCCTCGCGCGACCAGCGCCTGGGTCGCATCGCTGTCCACGCCGCCGCGGTTGAGCAGTTCCGGCGGACTGAATCCGCGGCCCAGCGTGAAAGCGAGGATGGCCCCGACGACCACGGCCGCCGTACCCCACAGGACCGGTCGCTTCAGATTGAACGTTTGACCCATCGGCGCCTCCCTCATTTCGGGTGAGCTTGACTGCCGCAGGGCATGGGCAGCGTGACCTGGGCCGCTTTCGCCGGCCGTGCATTGGTGACCGGCTGCGACGCCAGGTAGGCGGCCACCGCCGCGACTTCCGGTTCGGTCAGGCTCGATGCGATGACTTGCATGCAATCAGGCGCCAAGGCCGTGCGCACGCCGTAGCGCCAGGCACCCAGTTGCGCGCTGACGTAGTCGGCGCGCAACCCGAGCAGGCCGGGGATGCCGGGTTCGCGCCCCGCCAGGTCGGTGCCATGGCAGGTGACACAGGCCGGTAGTTGCTTGGCCGGCACGCCCTGGGCGACGATGCGCTGGCCATCGCGCAGTTGCTGGGACGATGCGTTCATGGGGGGATTGGCCAGCGGTGGCGGGTTCTGCGCGGCGAAGTACTCGGCCATCTTGAGCAGGTAGCTGTCAGGCTGGTAGGCCAGCAGGTAGTTCATGGGGACATACTTGCGACGGCCGTCGCGGAAGGCCACCAGCTGGTTGTACAGGTAGCCTGCGGGCTTGCCCGCAAGTCGCGGGAAGTAGACGTTGTCGACCCCGCGTCCGGCGGCCCCATGGCAGCCGATACAGGCTGCCATCCGCGCTTCCATCGTATCGGGGATGCGGTTGGTCGGCACGCCAGCCTGGCCCTGAGCCAGGGAGGGGACGAGACATAACACAGCGAAGAAGGAAATCCAGCACCGACGCATCGAAGACTCCAGGCAAGCTACTGCACAGATATCGTGTCAATGCCTGGACAATATCACCAAGGATGGGTACCGCGCCGCACGCTTGCGAAGCGTGCGGCGCGCGGGAGTGTGCGGGAGAGGGCGCGCCGACGGCAGGATGCCGCAGGAACGGCACGCCCGGAAGGAAGATCAGCGCTTCTCGTCGCGCGAGAACGAATACGGCACGTCCTGCTCGCGGGTGCCGCGCACCCGGTTCGGCTGCGTCGACATGCGGAAGTCCAGGCTCGCGCCCTTCATCAGTTCCTCGTGCGACAGCCAGGTGCGTTCGATCGCACGGCCGTTGACCTTCAGCGCGTCGACGTAGCGGCCTTCGCCCTTGGCGGACACGGTGAAGCTGCGGCCGTTCTCGAGCTTGACGGTGGCCTTCGGGAACAGCGGGGTGCCGACCACGTACTGGTTCACGCCCGGGGTCACCGGGTAGAAACCGAGCGCCGAGAACACGTACCAGGCCGAGGTCTGGCCGTTGTCCTCGTCGCCGCAGTAGCCGTCAGGCGTCGGCGCGTACATGCGGTCCATGGTCTCGCGGATCCAGTGCTGCGCCTTCCACGGGGCGCCGGCGTAGTTGTACAGGTAGATCATGTGCTGGATCGGCTGGTTGCCGTGCGCGTACTGGCCCATGTTCGCGATCTGCATCTCGCGGATCTCGTGGATCACCTGGCGGTAGTAGCTCTCGTCGAAGATCGGCGGCAGCGTGAACACGGTGTCGAGCTTGTCGACGAAGGCCTTGCGGCCGCCCATCAGCTGGACCAGGCCGTCGACGTCGTGGAACACCGACCACGAATAGTGCCAGCTGTTCCCTTCGGTGAAGGCGTCACCCCACTTGAAGGGATTGAACGGGGTCTGGAAGCTGCCGTCCTTGTTCTTCCCGCGCATCAGGCCCGTCTCCGGGTCGAACAGCTTCTTGTAGTTCATGCTGCGCTGGGCGTAGATGTCGATCTCGGAAGCCGGCTTGCCGAGCGCCTTGCCGAGGCGCCAGATGGTGAAATCGTCGTAGGCGTATTCCAGGGTGCGCGCGGCGTTCTCGTTGATGCCGACGTCGTAGGGCACGTAGCCGAGCTCGTTGTAGTACTTGACGCCGGCGCGGCCGACTGCCGTCATCGGGCCTTCGTTGTTGGCGCCGTGCTTCAGGGCCTGCCACAGGGTCTCGATGTCCTGGCTGCGCACGCCCTTGATCCAGGCGTCGGCCACCACCGAAGCCGAGTTATTGCCGATCATGACGTTGGCATAGCCGGGGCTCGACCACTCGGGCAGCCAGCCGCCTTCCTTGAAGGAGTTCGCCAGGCCTTCCTGCATCTCGCCGTTGATCGACGGGTAGACCAGGTTCAGGAAGGGGTACAGGGCCCTGAACGTATCCCAGAAGCCGGTGCCGGCGAACAGGCGGCCCGGCAGCACCTCGCCGTTGTAGGGGCTCCAGTGGACCGGCTTGTTGTTGGCGTCCAGCTCGTAGATCTTGTTCGGGAACAGGACCATGCGGTACAGGCTGGAATAGAAGGTGCGGGTCTGGTCGACCGAGCCGCCTTCGACGGCCAGCTTGCCCAGCACGCCGTTCCACAGGGCCTTGCCCTTGGCCTTGGTCGTCTCGAAGTCGTCCTGGGCCAGTTCGCGGCGCAGGTTCAGCTCCGCCTGTTCCAGGCTGATGAAGGAAGAGGCCACGCGCATGTGGACCTTCTGGCCCTTGGCGGTGCGGAAGCCCACCAGGGCGCCGCTGTGGTCACCCTCGTTTTCGAGCTTGCCTTCCTCGAGCTTGCCGCCCTGCCAGGTGTCGGTCGACGCGAAGGGCTGGTCGAACTCGATCACGAAGTAGTTGCGGAAGTTCGCGGGCAGCTTGTGCGAATGGCGGGTGCTCCAGCCGATCACGCGGCGCTGGCCCGGGATGATCTTCACGTAGGAACCCTTGTCGAAGGCGTCGATCACCACGTAGCTGGCGTCCGACTTCGGGAAGGTGAAGCGGAACTGGGCCGCGCGCTCGGTCGGCGCGATCTCGGTGGTGACGTCGGCGTCGGCCAGGTACACGCTGTAATAGTAGGGCTTGGCGGTCTCGGACTTGTGCGAGAACCAGCTGGCGCGCGCGTCCTGGTCGAAGCGCTTCTTGCCGACCACCGGCATGATGGCGAACTGGCCGTAGTCGTTCATCCAGGGCGAGGGCTGATGGGTCTGCTTGAAGCCGCGGATCTTGTCGGCGTCGTAGGTGTAGGCCCAGCCGTTGCCCATCTTGCCGGTCTGCGGGGTCCAGAAGTTCATGCCCCAGGGGACGGCGATGGCCGGATAGGTGTTGCCGTTGGAGAGCTCCGGCTTGCTCTGGGTGCCCATCAGCGGGTTGACCCACTCCACCGGGTCGGTGACTTTGCCGACCACCTGGGCCTGTGCGGCGAATGCACTGGCGGCCAGGAGGAGGCCTGCTGCGATTTTCTTCGTCATGGCGTCTCTGGTTAACGTTGCTTACTGTTGATACGGGGTCTGGGTGTAGGGGCGTGCGCTGCGCTCCTTGCCCCATTCCTTGTTCGGGGTGGCCTGCATGGTGAACACCAGCTCACCGCCGGCGGTGATGTCCTCGTGGCGCAGGAAGCTGCGGTTCAAGGGCTTGCCATTGAGCGTGGCGCGGCCGATGTAGCGGTTCGCCTCCGACAGGCCGTCGGCGCGGATCGTGAAGCGCTTCCCGTTCGGCAGGTTGAGCTGGGCGCGGTCCAGGAAGGGGCGGCCGATCACGTACTCGTTGGAGCCCGGGGCCACTGGATAGAAGCCCATGGCGGTGAAGGCGAACCAGGCCGACATCTGGCCCAGGTCGTCGTTGCCCGACAGGCCGTCCGGGCGGTTGTGGTACTGGCTCGCCATGATCTGCGCCAGGCGCTCCTGGGTGCGCCACGGGGCGCCGGCATAGTTGTACAGGTAGGCCACGTGGTGCGAGGGTTCGTTGCCGTGGGCGTAGTGGCCGATCAGGCCCGAGATGTCTTCCATGTGGGCATACAGGTCGTCGCGGATCTTGGCGTCGAACACTTCGTCCATCTTGGCCACCAGTCCGGCATCGCCGCCGAGGAAGGACAGCAGGCCCGCATTATCGTGCGGCATGTACCAGGAATACTGCCAGGCGCTGCCCTCGGTGTAGTCGCTGCCGAAGTTCGATTGCACCGGGTTGAACGGGGTGCGGAATTCGCCGGTCGACTTGCGCGCGCGGATGAAGCCCGTCTCCTTGTCGAACACGTTGCGGTAGTTCTGGGCGCGCTTGTAGTAGGTGGCGGCGACGTCCTTCCTGCCCATCTTCTCGGCCATGCGCGCGATGGTCCAGTCGTCGAAGGCGTATTCGACGGTCTTGGAGGCCGCCTCCGGCTCGCGGTCGATCGGCACGTAGCCGAGCTTCATGTAGTGTTCCAGGCCGCCGTAGGGGCCGTACTCGGCGGAGGCCGTCATCGCCTTCAGCGCCTTGTCGGCGTCGAAGCCCTTGATGCCCTTCATGTAGGCGTCGGCGATCACCGGCACCGCGTGGTAGCCGATCATGCACCAGGTCTCCAGTCCGTGGAAGGACCACACCGGCAGGATGCCGTAGGGGCTGTGCTGCTGGGCCGCGATCAGGGAATTCACGAAGTCGGCGTTGCGCTTCTCCGGCGCGACGAGGGTCAGCAGCGGGTGCAGGGCGCGGTAGGTGTCCCACAGCGAGAAGGTCGAGTGGAAGTCGAAGCCCTTGGCCTGGTGTACCTGGTTGTCCGGTCCGCGGTAGCGGCCGTCGCGGTCCATGAACAGGGACGGCGCCAGCATGCTGTGGTAGAGCGCCGTGTAGAACATGGTGCGCATCGGCTCCGGCGCCTCGGCCTGGACCGAGGACAGGGCCTTGTTCCAGGCGGCGGAGGCGGCGGCGCGCTCGGCGTCGAAGTCCCAGCCCGGCATCTCTTCCAGGTTGGCGATCGCGTTGTCCTCGCTGACCGGCGACAGCGCGACCTTCACCAGCAGCTGGCCGTCCTGCGGCACGCCGAACTCCAGCGCCGCCATCAGCGCCTTGCCCTCGACGATCGGCTTCTCGGCCGGGGTCTTGCCGGGCGAGGCGAAGCCGCGGTACTCGATCGCTTCCTCGCGGTTGAGGAGCTGGCGCGCGTTCATCGGGCGCGAGAACTTAATCGCGAAATAGAGCTGGCGGCCCGGCGCCCAGCCGCGCGTCTCGCGCATGCCGGTGATCGTGGTGGCGTCGCGCACGCGCAGGCGCGACCACAGGTTCTTGCTGCCGTAGTCGTAGATGCTCTGGCGCAGGTCGAGGATCACCTTGGCCGGCGCGTCCTTGCCGAAGCGGTAGCGGTGCAGGCCGACGCGCTCGCTGGCGGTCAGCTCGACGTCGACCTCGTTGTCCTTCAGGCGCACCGCGTAGTAGCCCGGCTCGGCCTTTTCCTCGTCGTGCGAGAAGCGCGAGCGGTAGCCCGAATGGGGGCGCTCGGGGTAGCCCGGCTCCAGCTTGGTGTCGCCGCTGTAGGGCATCAGGAGCACGTCGCCCAGGTCCGAGTGGCCGCTGCCCGAGAAGTGGGTGTGCGAGAAGCCCAGGATCGAGTTGTCGGCGTAGTTGTAGCCGGAGGCCCAGGGATAGCTCTGGCGGAAATGGCGCACCTGGGTGTCGGGGCTGAGCTGCACCATCCCGAAGGGTCGGACGGCGCCGGGGAAGGTGTGGCCATCGCCGCCGGTGCCGATGAAGACGTTGACGGCGGCGGCCGGACTGCCGGCGGGGGCGGCCACGGCGGCGGGAACGAGGGCGGCCACGACGGCCAGGACGGAAAGCAGGGGGACGGCGCGGATGGAAGGAACGGTCATGGTGTCTCCAGCGTTGGCTTGTAAGCGCATTCTTGTGTCACGTATATATATGCTGAGTTTGCCTTCCGGGCAACAAACCGATGCCGAATCGGGGCGTATTTAGGCCTGTTTAGTAAACAAGCGGCGAATGCGCTTGCCATGAACGCAAAAAAGCCGGGCGCCCAGGGGCCCCGGCCTTCCTGTTCCGGCTGTATCGCCGTTGCGCGACGCTTATTCGCGCAGCGCCTGCACCGGCCGGATCCGCATCGCCGCCACGCCGTGGCGCACGGTCGAACCCAGCGCCACCAGCAGCGAGACGAGCAGCGCCGCGCCCAGGGTCCAGGCGCCGACCGGGGCCTGCTCGGTGAAGCTGGCCAGGTAGCGCTGCAATGCCACGAAGGCCATCGGCAGCCCGACCAGGGCGCCGATGCCGATCAGGGCCAGGAACTCGCGCGCCACCAGGCGTCCGATGGCGGCGCTGCCGGCGCCGTACAGCTTCCTCAGCACGATCTCGCGCGCCTTGCGCTGCACGCTGTAGGCGGCCAGCACGTAGATGCCGAAGGCGGCGATCGCGGTGGCGATCACGCTGGACGCCGCCAGCAGCTTGGCCAGGCGCAGGTCGTCCTCGTAGCTTTGCGAGAACAGCGCCGCCATGCGCCGCACCTGCAGCACGTCGTTCGGGAAGAAGCGCGCCCACAGTTGCTCGATGGCGCGCTGCACGTTCTCGCCGTGGCCGTCCTGGACACGGACGGTGAAGACGCCGGTCTGCCTGCCGAGGAAGTAGACGGTCGGCTGCATCTCGTCGCGCGCGGAGCGGTGGCGGATGTTCGGCGCCACGCCGACCACCTGCATGGTCCGGATGTCCGCCACGGCCGCGCTCTTGCCGACCGCGTCCTGGGCGCTGGCGAAGCCCAGCTTGCGCGCGGCGGCCTCGTTGAGCACGACCTTGCCCTGGTCGTCGGGCCCGTCGCGCGCCGGGTCGTACAGGCGGCCGGCGACCGGCTTCAGGCCATAAACGCCGAAGAACTCGGGACTGACGCGGAACCAGTTGAGCGAGCTTCATCGAGTTGCTGTTGATGTTCCTGGTCACCGGCGCGTCGCTGACGCCGACTCCGCTTACGCCGGGCAAGCGCACCAGGGCGTCGCGGAAGGCGCGCACGTTGGCGTTGCGCATGTCCTCGGCGGTCTCCACGATCAGCAGCGGTCCCGGGTCGAAGCCCGGATCGAGGTTGCTGGCGTAGCGGGTCTGCCAGGCCACGCCCAGGGTCAGGCCGGTCAGGCCCATCGCGGTGGCGAACTGCAGCACCGTCAGGACGCGGCGCAGGCGCAGGCCGCCGCTGGTTTCGCTGTTGCCGCGGCCGGCCAGCGCCGCGGTCGGGCGCACCCGGATCGCCGAGTACGCGGGATAGGCGCCGGCCAGCACCCCGACCAGCACGCCCAGCAGCAGGCTGAGGCCCAGCGAGGCCAGGGTGAACATGTCGTCCAGCTCGCGCTGCACCAGGTCGGCGAACACCGGCAGCAGCAGCCAGGCCAGCAGCAGGCCGATCGCGGTGGCGACCAGGCAGACCAGCACGGATTCGGCCAGGAAGTGGCGGCTCACCGCGCCGGTGCCGGCGCCGAGCACCTTGCGCACTGCGATCTCGCGCTGGCGGCGCAGGGTGCGCACGGTGGCCAGGTTGACGTAGTTGGTGGCCGCCAGCACCAGGATCAGCAGGCCCACCGCGGCCAGGCCGAAGATGGTCTTGCGGTCGCCGTGGATCGAACTCTGCCCCCTGATCAGCGGATCGAGGTAGGCATCTTCCAGCGTCCCGAGGCGGAAGTCGATCATGTCGCGGCCATTCAGCGAGGCGATCTGGTCCGGGCTCTGGCGCTGGTAGAAGCTGGAAGCCAGCATCGCGCGCCGCAGCCCGTCGAGCGCCGCCGCCTTGTCGGCGCCCGGCAGGAGCTTGACATAGACGCGGCCGTGCGAGGAGCCCCAGTTGTTGGTCACGAGATCCCGGTATTCGGCATTCCAGATCGTGGTCTTGATGCCAGCCAGCGCCGCGTAGGGCAGGGTGGTGGCGGCCGGCTGGTCTTCCAGCACGGCGCTGACCAGATAGGGCTGGCCGGCCACGCCCACGGTCTTGCCGACCGCGTCGGTGGTGCCGAACAGCTTGACCGCGGTCTCGCGGGTGAGAGCGAGTGCGTCGGGCCGCGCCAGCGTCGCGGCCAGGTCGCCGGCGAGCACCTTCGGCTGGAAGATCTCGCGGAAGGCGGGATCGACCACGGTCAGGTCGATCGTCTGCACCTGGCTGCCGACCCGGGCGTCGATCGAGCGCGAGATGAAGGCGCTGGCCAGCAGCGGCTGGCCGCTGGCAATGAGCGCGTCGCGCGCCGGCAGGCTGGCCGTGTCGCCCCATTCGCCCTCGCCGAAGATGTTCCAGTGCTGCATGAGGCGGTGGATCTGCTCGCGCTCGGGCACGTGGCGGTCGTAGGACAGCGAATGGGCCACGTAGCCGAGCAGCAGGAAGCAGGCGGCGAAGCCGACCGCCAGGCCCATGACGACGACGGCGGAGTAGGCCGGCTCCTTGACCAGCAGGCGCCAGCCGATGCGGAAATCACGCAGGATCTTGAGGTCCATGTTCGCTCCTCACGCCGCCTGCAGGGCGTCGACCACCACGCGGCCGTCGACCAGGTGCAGGGTGCGCGAGGCCTGGGCCGCGTGCGCCGGCGAGTGGGTCACCATCACCACGGTGGTGCCTTCCTGGTTGATGTTGCGCAGCAGGCGCATCACCTCGTCGCCGTGGGCGGTGTCCAGGTTGCCGGTCGGTTCGTCGGCCAGCAGCATCGCCGGCTCGGCCACCAGGGCGCGCGCGATCGCCACGCGCTGTTGCTGGCCGCCGGAGAGCTGCGAAGGACGGTGACGCGCGCGGTGCGACACGCCCAGGCGTTCCAAAATCGCTTCCACGCGGCGGCGGCGCTCCGCGGCCGGCGTGCCGGTGTACTCCAGCGCCAGCTCGACGTTCTCGTAGACGGTGAGTTCCTCGATCAGGTTGAAGCTCTGGAAGATGAAGCCGACGCGCCCGCGGCGCAGCGCGTTCAGGCGCGACTCGCTCCAGCCGGCCACGTTCTGGCCCTCGAAGTAGTATTCGCCCTCGTTCGGCACGTCGAGCAGGCCGAGCACGCTCAGCAGGGTGGACTTGCCGCAGCCGGACGGTCCGGTGATGGCGACGTATTCGCCGGCCGCGATGTCGACGTCGACGCGGTCGAGCGCGCGGGTCTGGACCTCGCCCGCCTGGTGGATCTTGGAGACGCCCCTGAGTTTCAGCATGGTTGTTCCTTTCGTTTTTTGAATTGTCGCTTGTTCGATGGTCGCTTGTTCGGTGCTTATCGGTTGATCCGCAGCTGCTCGGCCTTGCCGAACGGCGTGTAACTGGAAACGAGCACCCGCTCGCCCGCGCTCAGGCCGGACAGCACTTCGACGTGGCTGTTGTTGCGGCGGCCCAGGCGCACGGCGCGCTTCTCGGCGCGGCCGCTTCCATCCACCACGAAGGCCCAGGTGCCGCCGGTATCGTTCACGAACGGTCCGACCGGCAGCAGCAGGGCCTGGGCCGGCTGGCCCAGGGTGAGCTGGGCGTCCAGGCTCTGGCCGGGGCTGATGACCGCCGGCTGGGCCCCGGTGAAGACCATTTCGGCGGTGAAGCGGCCCTCGCGGATCTGCGGGAACACGGTGTTCACCTTCAGCGGATAGCGCTTGCCTTCCTGGGTGACGCTGCCCTCCAGGCCACGCGTGACGCGGCTCAGGTAGAACTCGTCGATCTGCACGGAGAGCTTGAAATGCTTGGGGTCGTCGATGCGCCCGATGTTCTGGTCCGGGCGCACGGTCTGGCCGACCTGCAGGCGGAAGTCGGTCAGCACTCCGTCGCTCGGGGCGCGCACATTGAGCGCATCGACGGTGGCGCCGACCAGCTGCAGTCCGGACTGGAACCCGTCGATCGCGGTCTCCATCTGCTGCAAGCCGCGCTGGCGCACGCTTTCCTCGGTCTCGATGCTGCGCCGCTCGTTGTCGAGCGTGCGGCGCTGCTGCGCCAGACGGTCGGCGGATTCCTCCAGCGCCACCGCGGAGATGAAGCCCTGCTGGGCCAGGCGGGTGTTGCGGCTGTGCTGCTTGACCGCCTGCAGCAGCGCGAATTCGAGGTCGGCCAGGCGCCGGCGGTGTTCGCTGCGGCCCGCTTCCTGGGCCACGCGCAGGTTGGCCAGGTTGGAGATCTGCTGCGCATGTTCGGCCTGGCGCTCCAGCAGCGCCAGGTTGCGCATCGGATTCGAGAGGCGGAACAGCAACTGGCCCTGGGCGACGCTGTCGCCGTCCCGCACCAGCACCTCCTCGACGCGGCCGGATTCGACCGAGTCCAGCACGATCGAATTGAGCGGCTGGGCGGTGGCGCGCACGACGATGTCGTCGCGGAACACGCCGGTGGCGACCTGCGCCACGCGCACGTCGGCGCTGTCCACCTGCAGCCCGTGCGGCATGAAGTGCCAGGCGCCGGCGCCGAAGGCGGCCAGCAAGGCGAGGGCCGCGCCGGCGCGCATATAGAGCCGGCTGCGGGGTTTGGGCACCACTTCGTCCATGGCGGCGCCGGTAACGGCTTGGGGAGGGAGTCGATCCATGTTGTTGCTGTCGTTATGTGAAGCTGTGAAGGAAAAAATCCGGATATCCCCTCCATCGCAACTTCCGTGCCACCCGGTTTCCGGCCGCTTCGGACCGCTTTTGCGGACAGGCTGTCCGGAAGCGGACAGGTATGCATGTCCGGGAGCGGACAGGTGTCCGGCGGGCTGTCCACGAGGGCCGCGCACACTGCTAGAATGCGCTCCATCCGACACGACAAACCGCGCAGCCACGCATGTCCCCATCGACCGCCTCCATCCTGATCCTCGACGACGACGACGACGTCGCCTGCGCCGCCCGCTTGCTGCTGCGCCGGCGCCACGGCAAGGTGGCCACGCTGGGCGACCCGCGCGCGCTCGATGCGCAGCTGG
>DAMCRY010000028.1:0-18727 GCA_032115075.1 Massilia sp. | reverse complement strand
ATTCGATATATTGTCGGGTATTCCGGAGTATGCCGGCATCAGGAAGGAGGGACAAGCATGGACAAGGTAGTAATCGTGACAGGGGCCGGACGCGGCATCGGCGCAGCCATTGCAAGAAGGGCCGCCGCCGAAGGCTATGCGGTGGCGGTGAACTATCGCGACGACGCGCAGGCGGCCGAAGCGCTGGTGGCCGCGATTCGCGGCGACGGCGGACGGGCCGCCGCGATCCAGGCCGACGTGGCGCTGGAGGCCGACGTCGCGCGCCTGTTCGCGCGCACCGAAGCCGAACTGGGCCCACCCTCGGCGCTGGTCAACAACGCCGGCATCACCGGCCAGCACCATCGAGGCCGTATTCCGGACCAACGTGTTCGGCACCATGCACTGCTGCCGGGCCGCGATCGCGGCGTTCCGGCGCTCAGGCACGCGCGGCACGATCGTCAACCTGTCCTCGGTCGCCGCCATCACCGGCAGTCCGCGCGAATATGTGCACTACGCCGCCAGCAAGGCGGCCGTCGAGACCTTCACGCTGGGACTGGCGCGCGAAATGGCGCCGGAAGGCATCCGCGTGTGCGCGGTCGCGCCGGGGTCGACGCTGACGGGCATCCATGCGGCGGCCGGCGAACCGGGCCGGCCGGAACGGGTGGCGCCGGCGATTCCGATGGGACGGCTCGCCACGCCCGAGGAAATCGCGGAGCCGGTCGTGTGGCTGCTGTCGCCCGCCGCGTCCTACGTCACCGGAACGACGTTGCGCTGCGCGGGCGGGATGTAGAAACGTTCAGGCGATGTTCAGGAAGCGCAGCGGGTTGACGTTCCACTTCTCGGGCGATTCGTGGCGCACGATCTTGTCGCCGCCGCCGAAGCCGAAGGGCTTGGACAGGTCGATGGTCTGCGGCTTGATGTAGCTTTGGCTCTTGGTGCTGAAGAACACGTTGACCTTGGGCGTGAGCAGGCTGGTTTCGTGGGGTTCGATCACCACGCCCAGGCGGCCCGATTCGAGCAGCACCAGGGTGCCGACCGGATAGATGCCGACGCAGCGCATGAACTCCTGCGCCAGCGTCGGATTGAAGTGGTGCTTGCTCCACTCGTAGATCTTGCGCAGCGCTTCGGCCGCCGGCATGCCCTTGTGGTAGCAGCGGTCCGAGGTGATGGCGTCGTACACGTCGACGATCGCCGCCATCTGGGCCAGCTCGCTGATCTCGCCTTCGCCCTGCCGGTCCGGGTAGCCGCTGCCGTCGCGGCGCTCGTGGTGGTGCAGGGTGATGTCGAGCGGGATGCGGCCGATCTCCGGGGTCTTGGCCAGAATCTCGTAGCCGTCGCGCGGGTGGCGCTTGATGATGTCGAATTCCTCGTCGGTGAGGCGGCCCTGCTTGTTCAGGATGGCGTCCGGCACCAGCGCCTTGCCGGTGTCGTGCAGCAGGCCACCCAGGCCGGCCTGGTAGATGGTGTCCTCGTCCATGTTGCGCGAGCGGCAGAAGGCCACCAGCAGCGCGCACACGCTGACCGAATGCAGGAAGGTGTAGTCGTCCTTGTTCTTGATGCGCAGGAGGCCCAGCAGCGCGCCGGAATTGCGCAGGATCGATTCGGTGACGCTCTCGACGACCGGGCCTACCTTGTCCAGTTCGACCGCCTTGCCGAGGCGCGCATCGGCCATCACGGTGCGCACCAGGCCGGCGGCCTGCTTGCGGATGTTGGCGGCGCGGGCCAGCTCTTCGCCCAGCGAGACGCGCGTGACCACCACCGGCTTCGCCGCGAGCGCGGTGACTTCGGCTTCGGTGGCGGCATCGGCCTGCGCCAGCGTCGGCGCGTCGTCCACGTCGAGTCCCTTGCTGCAGTCGATGACCACGCCGCGGATCCTGGCGTGGCGGATCTTGTAGATCTCTTCCTCGGAACTCAGGGTGAAGCGGTTGCGCACGAAAGGATGGTCCATCCAGCCACAATCGAGATCATGTATGAACATCCCGATCTTCAGCTGTGACGCATCCACCTTCTTCAACATGTCGTACTCTGCTCTGTGATAATAGCGGCGCCGATCGCCAGTAGATGCAGTATAACAAGACTGTTTCTAATTATCACTAATTGTTGCTCTTAAAACACACCTCTCGAGTATGGAATTACGCCAGCTGCGCTACTTCGTCGCCATCGTCGACCACGGCTCGCTGTCGCGCGCTGCGCTGGTGTTGCACGTGGCGCAGCCGGCGCTGACCCAGCAGCTGCGCCAGCTCGAAGAGGAACTCGGCGCCCAGTTGCTGCATCGCTCGGCGCACGGCGTGGTCAGCACCGACGCCGGCAAGATCTTCTACGAGCATGCGCAGGCGATCCTGAAGCAGGTGGCGGATGCCCGTTCCGCGGTGGTGCAGTCGACCACCCGTCCCTCGGGCAGCGTATCGCTCGGCCTGCCGCACAGCATCTCGGGCGCGCTGGCGCTGCCGATCCTGAGCGCGGCGCGAGCACGCTACCCGGAAATCACGCTGCAGCTGACCGAGGAGATCTCGGGCAGCCTCACCGAACAGCTCAAGTCCGGCCGCCTGAACCTGGCGGTGCTGTTCGACGACGTCCCGACCGGGCATTTCACCGCGACCGCCCTGGTCGCGGAAGACCTGATGTTCGTCTGCCGCGCCGGCTCGGCCTTCGCACCGAAGGCGCCATCCTTGCGCCTGGCCGAGGCCCTGGCCAGCACCCTGATCCTGCCGGCGCGCCAGCATGGCGTGCGGCCCCTGGTCGAACGGGTGGCGCAGCAGGCCGGACTGGCGCTCGGTCCGGTCCTCGAGATCAATTCGCTGGCCATCCTGCGCTCGGCCCTGCTGGCCGACCTTGGCGCCACGCTGCTGCCGGTGGCGCCGCTGCTGGCGGACATCGAGCGCGGCGCGATCGCGGCCTGGCCGGTCGGCGAACCGGCCGTGACCCGGCAGGTCACGTTGTGCGCCTCCCGCAACATCCCCCTGACGAATGCGGCCGCGGCGATCGGAAAGCTGGTGCGCGACGTCACCGAAGACCTGTGCGCGCGTGGCGCCTGGCCGGGTGCCCGCCTGATCCCGGCATGAGCATATAACGGTCATCATTTTTTCTTATACCCCTATCCGCAATCCCTATTGGCCCTGGCCGGGCGAAGTCCCTACACTCCGTGCGGATAAAGCGCACTGATCTTCCTTGATGCGCCCGTCGCCACCGCGACCCCGTTCACCCGCCCTGCCCACCCGGCAGTCCGCGAGGAACACCACACCGAATCACGATTTTGGAGACTTCCCATGCCTGATACCGTATCGCCACAGACAGTGGCGCCGGACTACTCGTCCCGTCTGTCCACCGTCACCCTCGACGACAAATACACCGCGAAGTCCGGCACCATTTTCCTGTCCGGTATCCAGGCCCTGGTGCGCCTGCCGATGATCCAGCGCGAGCGCGACGCCGCCGCCGGCCTGGACACGGCCGGCTTCGTGTCCGGCTACCGCGGCTCGCCGCTCGGAGGCCTCGACGAGACCCTGTGGAAGGCCAAGAAGCACCTCGAAGCAAGCCACGTGCAGTTCGTGCCGGGCGTGAACGAGGACCTGGCCGCCACCGCCGTGTGGGGCACCCAGACCGTGGACCTGATTGGCCCCGCCAAGTACGACGGCGTGTTCGCCATGTGGTACGGCAAGGGCCCGGGCGTGGATCGCTGCGGCGACGTCTTCAAACACATGAACCATGCCGGAACCAGCAAGAACGGTGGCGTGCTGCTGGTGGCTGGCGACGACCACGGGGCGTACTCCTCGACCCTGCCGCACCAGTCCGACCACATTTTCTCGGCCTGCATGATTCCGGTGCTCTACCCGTGCAACGTGCAGGAATACCTGGACCTGGGCGTGCACGGCTGGGCCATGTCGCGCTATTCGGGCTGCGCGGTGGCATTCAAGGCGCTGGCCGACACGGTCGAATCGAGCGCCTCGGTCGACGCCAATCCGTTCCGCGTCGAAGTGAAGTATCCGAAGGACTTCGCGATGCCGGAAGGCGGCCTGAATACCAGGCTGTCCTCGGTGCCGCTGGGCCAGCAGGCGCGCGCCCAGGAAGCGCTGATGCAGGACTACAAGATCTACGCGGCCCTGGCCTACGCTAGGGAAAACAAGCTGAATCGCACCACCATCGACAGCCCGAATGCAAAGCTCGGCATCATCGCCTCCGGTAAATCCTACCTGGACGTGCTGGAAGCGCTGGAAGAGCTCGGCATCGACGAAGCGATGGCCGCCAGGGTCGGCCTGCGCCTGTACAAGGTGGCGATGATCTGGCCGCTGGAACCGGAAGGCGTGCGCGAGTTCGCGCAGGGCCTGGAAGAGATCCTGGTGGTCGAAGAGAAGCGCCAGGTCGTGGAATACCAGCTGAAGGAACAGCTGTACAACTGGCGCGACGACGTGCGTCCGCACATCGTGGGCAAGTTCGACGACAAGGGCGAGTGGGTCGCACCGCGCGGCGACTGGCTGCTGCCCCCTAAAGCAGACTTCTCGGTGGCGCAGGTGGCGCGCGTGATCGCGAGCCGCATCGCGCGCCTCGTCACCGACGAAGCTACCCGTGATTTGATCAAGGCGCGCCTGTCCTTCCTGGAAGCGAAGGACGCCGTGTTGCAGAAGGCGATCACCACGCCCTTCCGCCCGGCCTTCTATTGCTCCGGCTGCCCGCACAACACCTCGACCAAGGTGCCGGACGGTTCGTTCGCGCTGGCCGGCATCGGCTGCCACGTGATGGCGACCTCGATCTACCCGGAGATGAACAAGCTCACCACCCACATGGGCGGCGAAGGCACGCCCTGGATCGGCCAGGCCGCGTTCTCGAAAGTGCCGCACGTGTTCCAGAACCTGGGCGACGGCACCTATTTCCACTCCGGCTACCTGGCGATCCGCGCGGCGGTGTCGGCCAAGGTCAACATCACCTATAAAATCCTGTACAACGACGCGGTCGCGATGACCGGCGGCCAGCCGGTCGACGGCACCACGTCGGTGCCGCACATCGCCCAGCAGATGGCGGCCGAGGGCGTGAAACGCATCGCGCTCGTCACCGAAGACCTGTCACGCTACGCCGACCGTTCCAACCTGCCTGCCATGGTCACCCTGCACGACCGCAAGCACATGGACGACGTCCAGCGCGAGCTGCGCGAACTGCCGGGCGTGACGGTCATCATCTACGACCAGACCTGCGCCGCCGAGAAGCGCCGCCGCCGCAAGAAGAACGAGTTTCCGGATCCGAACCAGCGCATGGTGATCAACGAAGCGGTGTGCGAAGGCTGCGGCGATTGCGGCATCCAGTCGAACTGCGTCTCGATCCTGCCAAAGGAAACGGAATTCGGCCGCAAGCGCCAGATCGACCAGTCCTCCTGCAACAAGGACTATTCGTGCGCGAAGGGCTTCTGCCCGAGTTTCGTGACCGTCGAAGGCGGCACGCTCAAGAAGAGCAAGACCGGCGTGTCGAAGAGCGGCAGCGAGGATGGCTGGGGCGCCTTGCCCGAACCGAAACTGCCGAGCGTCGAGCATCCGTACAACATCCTGATCAACGGCATCGGCGGCACCGGCGTGATCACCGTCGGCGCGCTGATGGGCATGGCCGCCCACCTGGAAGGCAAGGGCGCCTCGGTGCTGGACATGACCGGCATGAGCCAGAAGAACGGCTCGGTGACCTCGCACGTGAAGATCGCCGCCACCCCGGACCGCCTGCGCGCCCAGCGCATCGCCACCGGCGAAGCGGACCTGATCCTCGGCTGCGACATCCTGACCACCGGCGCCGCCGATGCGGTCTCCAAGATGCGCCCAGGCCGCACCCTGGCCATCGTCAACCTGCACGAGCAGCCAACCGGCACCTTTGCCCAGCAGCGCGACTGGGAATTCCCGTCCGGTGACGTGCGCTCCCTGATCCTGGAAGCCGTGGGCGGCGAATCGGGCGTCGATTTCGTCGACGCGACCAAGCTGGCGACCGCGCTGATGGGCGACTCGATCGCGACCAATTTGTTCCTGATGGGTTACGCCTGGCAGAAGGGCCGCATCCCGCTGTCGGAAGCCGCCCTGCTGCGCGCGATCGAACTGAATGGCGTGGCCGTCGCTTCCAACAAGATGAGCTTCCTGTGGGGCCGCCGCGCCGCCGTCGATTTCAAACGTGTCGAGAAGCAGGCGATGCCGACCCAAACCGTCGTCGTGCAGATGCCGCAGAGCCTGGACAGCGTGATCAAGAAGCGTGTCGAACACTTGACCGGCTACCAGGACGCCGCCTATGCGGCCGTCTACGAGGACCTGGTGAAACGCGTGCGCGACGCGGAAACGAGCCGCGGTCTTGGCAACAAGCTGTCGATGGCCGTCGCCAAGAACTACGCCAAGTTGATGGCCTACAAGGACGAGTACGAAGTGGCGCGCCTGTACACCGACGGCCGCTTCGTCGAGCAGCTCAAGACCCAGTTCGAAGGCGACTTCTCGCTGAAGTTCAACCTGGCGCCGCCAATGTTCGCGAAGAAGGACGCCAAGGGCCACATGGTCAAGGCGCAGTACGGCTCCTGGATGTTCGGCGCCTTCAAGCTGCTGGCCAGGATGAAAAGCCTGCGCGGCGGCGCCTTCGACGTGTTCGGCCATACCGCCGAGCGCAAGATGGAACGCGCCTTGATCGCTGAGTACCGCGAGATGATCGAGTCGCTGCTGGCCAAGCTGGACGCGGCGAACCATTCGGAAGCGGTCGAACTGGCTTCGCTGCCGGAACAGATCCGCGGCTTCGGCCACGTGAAGGAAAAGGCAGTCGCCGAATTCCGCGCACGCAAGGCGGAGCTGCTTTCCGGCAACGTCAAGCGTCGTGCTGCCTGATTTTTAACCACTGTCCTCAAAACCGTCATCCCCGCGCAGGCGGGGATCCAAGTTCGTTGCGTAACGCTGTCGCCGATATCGGACACGCAGTAGAAATTGGGTTCCCGCCTACGCGGGAACGACGGGCAGAGGCCGCGTGCCCGGCTTGACGTTAACGTTAACGTCATATACCGTACCAAAATCCCGTCCTCATCCGAACCCCAAGGACCATTCCCCATGAACGACATCACCCCCGCCGCCAAACTCGACCTGCCCGAGCAGCCGAAACTGGCCAACAAGGTGCGCTTCGTCACCGCCGCCTCGCTGTTCGACGGCCATGACGCCTCGATCAACATCATGCGCCGCATCCTGCAGTCGAACGGCGCCGAAGTGATCCACCTCGGCCACAACCGCTCGGTCGACGAAGTCGTCACCGCGGCCCTGGCCGAAGACGTGCAAGGCATCGCCATCTCCAGCTACCAGGGCGGCCACGTCGAATACTTCAAGTACATGATCGACCTGCTGCGCCAGCGCGGCGGCGCCCACATCAAGGTGTTCGGCGGCGGCGGCGGCGTGATCGTCCCGAGCGAGATCGAAGAACTGCACGCCTATGGCGTCACCCGCATCTTCAGCCCGGAAGACGGCCAGCGCATGGGCCTGGTGGGCATGATCCGTTCGATGCTGGAAGCCTGCGACGTCGACCTGTCGTCCTACGCCCCCACCTCGATCGAGGCGCTGCAGCAGGGCGAGATCGCCGCACGCCACCGCCCGCTGGCCCAGCTGATCACCGCGCTGGAAAACGGCAAGGCCGACCCGGAACTGCGCAAGCAGATCGTGGAAGCCGCCGACACCATCAAGGCGCCGGTCCTGGGCATCACCGGCACCGGCGGCGCCGGCAAATCCTCGCTGACCGATGAACTGATCCGCCGCATCCGCCTGGACCAGGGCGACCGCCTCAACATCGCCGTCATCTCGATCGACCCGTCGCGCCGCAAGTCGGGCGGCGCCCTGCTGGGCGACCGCATCCGCATGAACGCGATCAATCCGTGGAATGGCCAGGCGCGCGTGTTCATGCGCTCGCTCGCCACCCGCGAAGCCGGTTCCGAGATCTCGCAGGCCCTGCCGGACGTGATCGCCGCCTGCAAGGTGGCGGGCTTCGACCTGGTCATCGTCGAGACTTCGGGCATCGGCCAGGGCGACGCCGCCATCGTGCCGCATGTCGATACCTCGATGTATGTGATGACCCCGGAATTCGGCGCCGCCTCGCAGCTCGAGAAGATCGACATGCTCGACTTCGCCGACTTCATCGCCATCAACAAATTCGACCGCAAGGGCGCCCAGGACGCGCTGCGCGACGTCTCCAAACAGTACCAGCGCAACCGCGAACTGTGGAGCAAGCAGCCGGACGAGATGCCGGTGTACGGCACCCAGGCGTCGCGCTTCAACGACGATGGCGTGACGGCCCTGTACCACGGCCTGCTGCCGAAACTGGCCGAGCTGGGACTGCAGGTGGAGCCAAGCCGCCTGGCCGCGCCATCGCAAAAATACTCGAGCGGCAAGAACGTGATCGTGCCGCCGGCACGCGCCCGTTACCTGGCCGAGATCGCCGATACCGTGCGCGGCTACCACCGCAACGTCAAGAAGCAGGTGCAACTGGCGCGCGAGCGCCAGCAGCTGAGCGAAACCAAGCGCATGCTGGCTGCCGCGAATCGCGAGGTAGTCCTGGACGACCTGATCACCGAGCGTGACAACGCCATGGAAGGCAGCGCCAAGAAGCTGCTGGCCATGTGGCCGGACATGCAGGCCGCCTACGCGGGCGACGACTACGTCGTCAAGATCCGCGACAAGGAAATCCGTACCCGCCTGGTGCAGAAGACCCTGTCGGGCAACCCGATCCGCAAGGTGGCGCTGCCGAAGTTCGAAGACCACGGCGAGATCCTGCGCTTCCTGATGCTGGAAAACGTGCCGGGCTCCTTCCCGTACACGGCCGGCGTGTTCGCGTTCAAACGCGAAGGCGAAGACCCGACCCGCATGTTCGCCGGCGAAGGCGACGCCTTCCGCACCAACCGCCGCTTCAAGCTGGTCTCGACCGGCATGGATGCGAAACGCCTGTCGACGGCATTCGACTCGGTGACCCTGTACGGCGCCGACCCGGCCCTGCGTCCCGACATCTACGGCAAGGTCGGCAACTCCGGCGTGTCGATCGCGACCCTGGACGACATGAAGGTGCTGTACGACGGCTTCGACCTGTGCAGTCCGTCGACCTCGGTGTCGATGACCATCAACGGCCCGGCACCGACCATCCTGGCGATGTTCATGAACACCGCCATCGACCAGCAGATCGACAAGTTCGTGGCGGACAACGGCCGCCAGCCGACCGACGACGAAGCCCAGAAAATCAAGGACTGGGTCCTGATGAACGTGCGCGGCACGGTGCAGGCCGACATCCTGAAGGAAGACCAGGGCCAGAACACCTGCATCTTCTCGACCGAGTTCTCGCTGAAGGTGATGGGCGACATCCAGGAATATTTTGTCCACCACCAGGTGCGCAATTTTTATTCCGTGTCGATCTCCGGCTACCACATCGCCGAAGCGGGCGCGAACCCGATCTCGCAGCTGGCCTTCACCCTGTCGAACGGCTTCACCTTCGTGGAGGCCTACCTCGCGCGCGGCATGCACATCGACGACTTCGCACCAAACCTGTCGTTCTTCTTCTCGAACGGCATGGACCCGGAGTACACGGTGCTGGGCCGCGTGGCGCGCCGCATCTGGGCCGTCGCGATGCGCGACAAGTACGGCGCGAACGAGCGCAGCCAGAAGCTGAAGTACCACATCCAGACTTCGGGCCGCTCGCTGCACGCGCAGGAGATCGACTTCAACGACATCCGCACCACGCTGCAGGCCCTGATCGCGATCTACGACAACTGCAACTCGCTGCACACCAACGCCTACGATGAAGCGATCACCACGCCGACCGACGAATCCGTCCGCCGCGCGCTGGCGATCCAGCTGATCATCAACCGCGAATGGGGCCTGGCGAAGAACGAGAACCCGAACCAGGGCGCCTTCATCATCGACGAGCTGACCGACCTGGTCGAAGAACAGGTGATGCAGGAGTTCGAGCGCATCGCCGAGCGCGGCGGCGTGCTGGGCGCGATGGAAACCGGTTACCAGCGCGGCAAGATCCAGGAAGAGTCGATGCTGTACGAGCACAAGAAGCACGATGGCTCGCTGCCGATCATCGGCGTGAACACCTTCCGCAACCCGAACGGCGCGGGCGCACCGGCGACCATCGAGCTGGCGCGTTCCACCGACGACGAGAAGCAGTCGCAGCTGACCCGCCTGGAAGCCTTCCACGCACGCAATGCCGACAAGGCGCCCGCCGCCCTGGCCGCGCTGCAGCAGGCCGCGATCGACAACGAAAACGTGTTCGCCAGGCTGATGGACGCGGTGCGCGTCTGCTCGCTGGGCCAGATCACGACCGCGCTGTTCGAGGTCGGCGGGCAGTACCGCCGCAATATGTAAGTCCTTTCGCCGCCCGCAACACGCGGGCAGCGCGGCGGCGACGTCCAGCGCATGCGCCGGGTGTCGCCGTTTTTCCATTCCCTTTCCGACCGGACGCGCATCCGCTGTCCAAACCCGTGGCCATCCCTCTCCCCGCTGGCCTAGAATGGACTCACCCTACTTCCCGGAGTCCACGCATGCCGATCCAGCCCGAGCAGCTTGCCGCCCTGATGCACGAAGTCGAGCAGGAAGACCCGATCGATTTCACCGACCTGCCCTTCCCCGAGGAAGAGCTGCGCGAGCTGGTCGCCACCCACCTGTGCGAAATGGCCGCCGCGATGGAAAACTTCAGCACCGAGGACCGGCTGATGACGCTGCTGGCGGTGTCGGCCAAGCTCGTGCTCGAAAACCTCGTCCTCCACGTACAGTTGCTCCGTCGACATGGTTTGCCGGTCGGCGACAATGTCGAAGCGCTGCTCAGCCGTCTGCGCAAATCCTGATCCCCCTTGCGTGGGGCTGGTCATCGGCAGCGAACCGCTGCTATCTTTCTACAAATCAACACGAACTGGTGCCATTTATTTCACAATGGCAATAAACCGCTCGTAATACAACAGCGGGCGAGTTGTCGCGTGTTCAGCGCATTCCTTGGGGTATTATTAACAGTCGGGAAACTTCGCTTGCCACCCACGAACGATTTGCGCAAGCGCCTTTATCAAACAAAGGGAAAGATAATGCCGGGTAATCTCACCAAGAAACAACTTGCCGTTGCCGTGGTCTCCGGCGCAATCCTGCTCAGCGCAGGCATGACGGGCTGCAACCGTACCCAGACGGCCGAAGAGCTGCTGACCGAGGCGACACAATACGAACAAAAGGGCGACACCAAGGCAGCCCTGATCCAGCTGAAAAACGCAGTGTCGCAGAATCCCGAGAACGCCCAGGCGCGGCTGCGCCTGGGCACGCTGCACCTGGCGCTGGGCGACGCGCCGTCCGCCGAGAAAGAGCTGCGCAAGGCGGCCAGCCTAGGTGCGGATAGCGGCAAAACCCTGCCACTGCTGGCACAAAGCATGCTGGCCCAAGCCAAATATCAGCCGCTGCTCGATGAAATCGGCGAAGAAAAGGCAAAAGAGGCACCGATACTGATGGCGCGCCGGGGGGACGCCCTCCTCGGTCTCGGCGAACCGGACAAAGCACGCCAGGCTTATGAAGCGGCACTGGCCATCAACCCGAACCTGGGGGATGCCCTGAGCGGCATGGCGCGTCATGCAATCGCCACGAATGATAGGGACAGCGCCGAACGCTTTGCCAACGAGGCAGTGACGCGCGACCCCAAAAATGCTGAAAGCTGGATGCTCAAGGGTGGCCTGCTGCGCAGCCAGGGCAAGGGCAAGGAAGCGCTGGCCGCCTACGACAAGGTGCTGGCGATCGAACCGGGCCACCGCAGCGCCCATATCGAAAAAGCCTATATCCACATTGGCAACAACGAACTCGACGCCGCCAGGGCCGATATCGAGGCGGCGCGCAAGTACGATCCGGGCAGCCTGAACATCACCTACACCCAGGCGCTGCTGGACTTCACGGCCGGCAAGCACAAGGAAGCGCGTGAATCGCTGCAGAAGGTGCTGAAGGTCGCGCCGGACCACATGCCGAGCGTGCTGCTGGCCGGCGCCGTCGAACTCAACCTCGACAGCACCCAGCAGGCCGAGCGCCACCTGCGCCGCTACCTGGAAGCCAATCCGACGAACGTGTACGCGCGCAAGCTGCTGGCCCAGGTCCTGCTGAAGCAGAACCAGCCGGCCGAAGCGACCAAGGTGCTGGCGCCGGCGCTGAAGGAAGCCGACAAGGATGCCCAGCTGCTGGCGCTGACC
Source organism: Massilia sp. (assembly GCA_032115075.1). Lineage (GTDB taxonomy): Bacteria > Pseudomonadota > Gammaproteobacteria > Burkholderiales > Burkholderiaceae_D > Telluria. The sequence continues at coordinate 6,576 of DAMCRY010000028.1, read as the reverse complement.
GGCCAGTCCTACCTGCAGGCGCGCGACTTCGCCAAGGCCTCGAGCTACCTCGAGCAGGCCAGCACGCTGGCGCCCGAAGCGGCCAGCATCCGTACCTCGCTCGGCATGTCGCGTCTGGGAGAAGGTAACGTGAACGAAGCCGTCGGCGAGCTCAAGCGCGCCACCGAGCTGGCCCCGAAATCGCTCGAAGCCGGCTTCGCGCTGGTCCAGGCCGAGATCGGCCGAGGCCAGCTCGACAAGGCCATGGCCGCCGCGCTGGCGCTCGAAAAACAGCACCCGCAAAGCGCCGCGGTCCAGGGCGTCAAGGGCGACATCTACATGCGCATGAAGGATGTCAAGAATGCACGCGCCAGCCTGGAAAAGGCACTGTCGCTGCAGCCGGGCTTCTTCCCGGCCGCCGCCGGCCTGGCGCAGATGGACCTGGCCGACAAGAACGTCGCCGCCGCCAGGGGGCGCTTCACCAACTTGCTGGCCAAGGACAAGGACAACCTCGACGCCATGAACGCGCTGGCCAGCATCGAGGTGATGCAGAACCGCCCGGCCGACGCCACCGCGTGGCTCGAGAAGGCGCAGGCGGCCCACCCGAACCAGGTGCGCCCGGCCCTGACCCTGGCCGCCCACTACATGCGCCTGAACCAGGCCGACAAGGCCCAGGCGCTGCTGCGCAAGGCGCTGGTGGCGAACCCGGATTCGCCCGAAATGCTGGACATGATGGGCCAGGCCCAGTTGGCCACCAAGGACACCGCCGGCGCGCTCGAGTCGTACAGCAAGCTGGCCGCGGCCGTGCCGAAGTCGGCGCAGGCACAGGTACGCCTGGCCGCCGTGCACATGCTGATGAAGAACGACAACGCCGCGGCCGAAAACCTCAGGCGCGCCCTGACGATCGATCCAAAATTCCTGCCGGCGCGCATGGGCCAGATCGAATTGGCGACGCGCCGCGGCAAGTCGGACGAGGCCCTGGCGATCGCGCGTCAGATGCAGGCGGAAAATCCGAAAGTCCCGACCGGACTGATCGTCGAAGGCGATCTCCTGCTGGGCCAGAAGAAGACGGCGCAGGCGCTGGCAGCCTATGAAAAAGCCTATGCGATGAGAAACTCGCCCGAACTTCTCGTTAAGATTTCCCAGGTAATGGCAGCCGATGGCAAGTCGGCCGAAGGCCAGGCAAGGCTGGTGAAATACCATGCGTCCAACCCGTCTAACGACCTTGTCGCGATGCTGGTGGCCGACAATTACCTGTCCAAGCGCGACTACAAGTCTGCGATCGCGCCGCTGCAGGCCGCGATCAAAACCAATCCGTCGAACGCCGCCGCGCTCAACAACCTGGCCTGGGCTTACCAACAGACGGGTGATGCACGCGCCCTGCCGACCGCCGAACAGGCATTCAAGGTCAGCGGCGCAACGCCCGCGGTGATGGATACCCTCGGCTGGATCCTGGTGCAGAAAGGCGAGACCGCGCGCGGCATCGATCTGCTGCGCAAGGCGGCTGGCGCCGCGCCAAAGTCGCCGGAAATCCGCTACCACCTGGCTGCGGCGCTGGCGAAAGCCGGCGACAAGGCAGCTGCACGCAAGGAGCTGGAACAGTCGCTGGCCGGCGGCCAGCCCTTTGCCGCCATGGACGACGCCAAGGCACTGCTGCGCCAGTTATAAACCCGAAGGCGACCGCCGCAGCAGCGGTCGCCCGCATTAATCAGATGCCCTTCATACAATGACTACCATTACCCAGCAACAAGAGTGCGAGCATGCCCAAGCAGGGCTTTTCCGGCGCCTGCTCGGGCGTTCCGGTAAAAAGCGCGACATTCTCATTCCCTACTTCAATTTCCGTAGGGTAATGAAGGGGAATATGGAGTCGTATGTTTTGAAGGAAATTTGTAAGCTGCGCTATGAGGTGTATTGCCTGGAAAGGCATTTTCTTGAACCGGGGGATTTCCAGGAAGGTCTGGAAACCGACGAGTTCGACGACTGCTCGATCCATTTCGCAGCTTACACGTTAGACAACACTATCATCGGCACGGTGCGTCTCGTACAGCCTCATCCGGACCAGGCTTACCCCTTCGAATCGCACTGCGTTCCTTTCCCTGATTTCGTCGCGCCGACACGTGAAACCGCTGCCGAAGTGTCGCGTCTTGTTGTAAGAAAGACGCACCGTCGTCGTCGTGGCGACTCCATGGAAGGCATTTCCAAAGATTTCATGGAAAAAGGCAGCTCGGGGAGCATCAAACCGAATTCAACCGTGCGCGGCGACAAACGGAACAATAGTCCGCTATTATTGCTCGGCATGTATCGAGAGATGTACCGCTATAGCCGCCAGAACGGCATCCGTTACTGGTACGCCGCTATGGAAAGGTCATTGGCGCGCTCGCTGGACAAGATGGGATTCAGGTTCGTCCCGATCGGACCGCAGGTCGATTACTACGGCCCGGTCACACCACACATGGCGGATCTGGACGAGCTCATCGAGCGCTTAAGAAAAGAAAACAAGTTCCTGGCAGCTTGGTTCAATGATGAGCCCATCCCTCTCTGGATCATGGTCAAAACCATGATCGGCAACTATCTCGGAGGCGGCGCCAGGAAAAAATAACTAGGGTCCAGAAAGTGGACGAATAATACAGATGGACAACGGAAAGCTACGCGTCGATCCTGACGCCTTCCTGTCCCGTGTTGAATTCGGGGCACACCAGGAAACAATTGACCATGTCAATCGCAAAATTTTCCGCGCTTACCGCGGATGTCATCCCAATAACATCCCCAACGACATCTTCAAGTTAAGGCACCAGGTCTACTGCCTGGAGTGCGCGTTCCTTCACCCGGACCAGTACGTCGACGGCATGGAACTCGACGATTACGATGATGTTTCCACTCACTTCGCGGCGTACACGATGGACGAGAAGCTGGTCGGCGCGGTACGGCTGGTGCAGCCGACGGCGCCCAAGCCCTATCCCTTCGAGCTGCACTGCGAAGTCTTCAGCGATTTCGAGATGCCCGACCGCGAACAATCGGCCGAGATTTCGCGCCTGGTGGTCAAGAAGACCCATCGGCGCCGACGTGCCGACAGCGTGCTCGGGATTCCCGGTTTCCTGCCGCCACAGGAGCAGACGATCGAATTCGACCCGGCCGTCGACCGGCGCGACCGCACCTCGCCAATGTTGCTGCTCGGGATGTATCGCGAAATGTTCCGGCATAGCCTGCAGTCCGGCATCCGCTACTGGTATGCCGCGATGGAGCGCTCGCTCGCCCATGCGCTGAAGAAGATGGGCTTCCGCTTCATGGCGATCGGCCCGGAGGCGAACTACTACGGTTCGGTCACGCCCTACATCCTCGACCTGCACGACCTGCGCCGCAAGCTGGCGACCAGCAACCCGACGCTGGCGGCATGGTTCAACGAGAAGCCGCCCGTGGTCGAGCATGCCCATCCTTCCCGGGTGCACGTGGTGCGCAAGCCGGGCAAGGGCAACGACCATTGAGGGAAGGCCGCGCAATCCGCGCGGCCGGGCCGGCTCAACCGGCGATGTTGACCAGCTTGGTGATGTGGTTGCGGAAGCTGTGGATCACCATGTTCGGCGATGCCGGCACCTCGAGGCCGGCCAGCATGTCGTGCATCATCGCCATCGCCAGCGCCGCCACCGAGAAGCTGCCGACGGCGATCTGCGAAGCCGGGCAGGCAGTGCCGTCTTCCATGATGGTGAGCGCTTTGGCGACCTCTTCCATGACCTGGCGGTCCAGGTGCGCGCCGATGCGGCCCATGACGCGGCCGAACACCGCGGTATAGTTCAGGTTGCCTTCGGCGGCGGCCGCCTCGACGTCCTTCTGCAGGATTTCCGGCAGCGACTTGCCCGAACCGGGCGGGAAATACAGCACGCCGGCGCCGAAACCGATGTTCAGCGCCGTGAAGATCGGCTTGGCCTGGGCGGCGGCATTGCCGTGCAGCGCCAGCACCGCTTCCAGGTCGACGAAATCGATGGTGTCGAAGATCATGTCGACGCTGTCGACCAGCTGCGCCGCATTGTCCTTGTCGAGCATGGCGACGTGGGCCTCGACCGTGGCTTCCGGATTGATGCGCAGGATGTGCTTCTTCAGCGCCTCGACCTTCGGCATGCCGACGTCCTCGAAATCGAAAAACTGGCGATTCAGGTTGTGGGCGTCGACGGTATCGCCGTCGATCAGCACGAAATGCTGGAAACCGGTGCGCGCCGCGCAGATCACCGGGCCACTACCCAGGCCACAGCCGGCAAACAGCACGCGTGCGTTGCGGATCTTGTCCTGGACGTTGGAGGCAATATAGCCGTTATTGCGCTTGACGAACTCTTCGTAATCGAAATTTGGCATGGGGTCTCGCTAATCGATGAATGACTTTCGTATCCTAGTGCAAATCTGTTCAGTTAGCGATGGCTATGTTAAGTGCAACACTGTCGAATCTTTTTACACTTCGTTCCCTGCAACTGATGCCCGTCTCGGATAGGTAGATTAAAAGCGTTTATTATCAATGACTTAGATAATCATCTTAAAGCTGGCACGAGTTGTGCTTTATGTACGTTGCGGGTTTAGGCGTTTAACTACTAGTGAGGATAGCAATGAACTTCAAGAAAATTTCGAGTATCGCTGCAGCAGCAGCTCTGGCGTTGGGTGTTGCAGCACCTGCAAGTGCAGATGTGGTAATCACTGCCGGCGAATATCGCATTGTCTTCAGCGCCTTCGACGCTGGCACCGTGGGCTACGGTGGCGCTCCGGCAACCGCTGGAGTGTATTGCCAGACTACCGCTGAATGCGATAGCGCAGTGTCGGCGAGCTCGAAAGCACCGAACAGCATCGGTTCCGAAGACACCTGGGGCATTTTCTCGGTCGCATCGATCGAAAATCTCTCCACTGGTGAAGATGTATTTGTTCGCGGCAATGGCAAATACCTGACGGGTGTCTTCGGTGGCATCTCCGATGCCTTCGTTTCGGGCGCTCAAGAAGAAGGCGTGGACGGCATTTCGGTTCTGGCCCTGGGCACTGGCGGTTGGCTGAAGATGTATGAAACCAACAAACAGTACGATCCGCGAAACCGTCCGGACGGCCGCATCGGCGCCGATGGCTACAAAGGCATCACCGACATCGGCGGAGTGCTGGCCCTGGACGCTGTCTTCGGCAAAGGCGTGTATGGCGGCGAGTCCGAATACACCTATAAGTCGGCTTATAACAGCAACACCATTTCGGGCTCCAGCGAAGGATACCTCGACGTCGTAGGCGGCTACATGTACGACCGCTTCAACACCAACAGCCAAATCGATCCGAACGGTGGCAAGCACGATATGTACCTGACCACGACCTACGCGCCGAACGGCACTGCACGTGCAAACGGCTGGACGGTTGCCGCAGCTGGTCAAGCATGGGCTGATGTTCCGGAACCGGGTTCGCTGGCCCTGCTGGGTCTGGGCTTCGCCGGCCTGGGCTTCATGCGCCGTCGTCGCGCTGCCTGATCGCAACGCACCCAATGAAAAACCGCCTGGCTTGCCAGGCGGTTTTTTTATTGTCTGGGCCAGCGGCGCCGGCAGGGTTGCCGGCCGCGCCAGGTATGTCAGTGCCGGCCGGCGTCGCCCGGCAACTGCAGTTCCCGGTTCAACTGATCGATCAGTTCGCTCGCCGCGCCGACGATCTGTCCCGCCTCGAAACCCGCCTTGCGCATCTCCTTGAAAAAGGAGCGCGCCAGGATGCGGGCGACCTCTTCCGGCTGGCGCCAGCCGGTGCGCGCTTCCGGTGCTGCCGCATGCCCGGCCTCGCGCAGCAGGGCCAGTTGGGCGAAGCGCGACTCGAGCAGGTGCTGCAGCTGGATCACGTGGATGGACTTGCCGATGTACAGCCCGGTCACCTCGAGCAGCGACAGGTCGGTTTCGCCGAAGGCGGCGCCGGCGACGTTGACCACGCCGGCGACGTGTCCGTCGATCCGGATCGGCGCCGACATCAGCGCCGGCAGCTCCGCTTCATTGCGGCGCGCAAAGCCGGCGAAGGGCGAGCTGGCGATGTCCTCCACCAGCAGCGGCCGTCCGTCGGCCAGCACCCGGCCGGCAATGCCTTCGCCGCGCCCGACCAGGGCCTCGGCCGCTTCCGGCGGCAGGTCGCCGCAGCGCGCACACATGCGCATGCGCAGGTCGTCCGGGGAATCGCCATTGAGCAGCATGATGGAACAGCTGGTGGCGCCGAGCAGGCGCCTGGCCAGCTCGGCCTGGCCCTGCAGGCTGTCGTCGAGACTGCCGCTGGCGAGCAGCGTGCGCACGTCCTGCAGGCGCACCAGGGGCGCCGCGTCTTCCTTCATCATGGGTCACCTTCCTTCAGGGAGTGGTGGTGCGGGGAACGACGTTGGAGAGAATGTGATTCAATTATAGCAACGCGCCAGGGACGCGGCGCTCACGCGGGCGCGGCGGTCTCGCGCGGCGACACGAAGGCCTTGTGGAACAGGTGGCGCGCCAGCAGCGGCGGCGGCATGCGCAGCCAGTTGCCGCGCACGTAGAGCAGGAAGCGGGCGGTCCGGCTGAAGGCGTCGCCGCAGCTCGGATGGGCAGGCTGCAGGCCGCGCAGGAACAGGGCATCCATCAACGCCAG
>DAMCRY010000027.1:15112-18774 GCA_032115075.1 Massilia sp. | reverse complement strand
CCGCCACTGGGCCTCGATGGCCGCGGGCTGCGCCTTCGCCCTGCTGGGCGCGGTGCAGCTGGTCGGCGCCGCCACCGGCGGACGCGACGCGCTCGCGCCGCTGGCGCACCTGACGGGGCAGGAACACCGCGGCCTGGTGTTCAAGCGTATCAAGACGGTCAAGGACCTCGACCGCGAGCTGGCCAACACCGGCGGCAAGACCGTCATGCTCGACTTCTACGCCGACTGGTGCGTGTCCTGCAAGGAGATGGAAAAGCTGACCTTCGTCGACCCGGCGGTGCAGGCGAAGCTGGCGGACACGCTGCTGCTGCAGGTGGACGTCACCGCCAACGACGCGGCGGACAAGGCGATGCTGAAGCGTTTCAGCTTGTTCGGGCCGCCCGGCATCATCCTGTTCGACCGCCAGGGTCGGGAAATCCCGGACAGCCGCGTGATCGGCTACCAGGACGCACGCAAGTTCCTGGCTTCGCTGGGCAAGCTCGACTGACCGGCGGGCGATAACTGTCGGAAATTTTTACAGCCCCGCGCGCGAAGCGAGAGAAGCCGCGCGCGGCAAGCTGTCAAAACAAGGACTTAGCGCAATTAATGCTGTCTGGCATTAAAATTGCATGCATTCAGGAAATTCGATTTTTCCGGACGGATCCATGCAGAACGCAGTCTCCCGCATCTTTGCCGCCGTGCTCGCTGCCGGCACCCTGGCCGCCGCCGCGCCTGCCGCCCAGGCCGGCATCCTGGTCGGCGGCAGCGCCACCCAGTACATCGTCAACGCCCTGAACACGCTCGGCGTCGCGCACACGGATATCGGCTGGGGTGCGATGCCCGCGACCGTCAAGGCAGGCGATACCCTGATCCTGTCCTACGACGGCGGCGCCTACGGCTACGTCGACTACACCGATGCGCTGAACGCCGGCGCCGACATCATCGTCTTCGGCGGCAGCTGCGACGGCGACGGCTTCACCGGCTGGCTCGGCCGCTATATCAACAACGACGGCCCCTGCGCGAACTGGCACATCGGCAAGGGCTGGACCACGCTGGCAAGCAACAACGCCACCAGGTTCGTCCCGGCCAACTACATGCACGCCGCCGACAAGATGGGTTACCACATGATCCACCTGAAGGAGACCGCGGGCACCGTCATCCTCGGCAAGAACGGCGAGGACAAGCCGATCGCCGCCTTCCGCACCTATGCCAACGGCGGCTCCTTCCACTACATGGGGCTGGACCTCGGCATGTACGGCTCGACCGCCGACACGCAGGCCTTCACCGCGCCCTACCTGCAGGGCGCGCTGCTGGCCGCCAGGGACGGCTTGGTCACGCCGGAGCCGACCCCGGCGCCGGTCCCCGAGCCGGACAGCGTCGCCCTGATGGGCGTGGCCCTGGCCGGCCTGTACGTCGTTCGCCGCAAGCGCAGCTGAGCCCGGACGCAGCAGATGAAAAAAACGGCCTGGTCATCCGACCAGGCCGTTTTCGTTTCGCGACGGGTATCAGCCCGGTATCAGCCGTGCATCATGCCGTGGCCGCGGTGATGGCGACCGCCGCGGCGGCCCTGCTGCTGCTCGTCGAGCACCTTGCGCTGCTCGGGGGTGAGGGCGGCGTACAGGCTGTTCAGGGCCGACAGGCGCGCTTCCATGCGGGCGGTGCGCTGCTTTTCCATGGCGATGCGGCGTTCCAGGCGCTGCGGCGCGGTGAGGGCGGCGCGTTGTTCCTTCGTTAGGCGCTGGCCCTGGCGTTCGCCCTGCTGTGGCGTCATGCTGGCAACGAAGGCCTGCCACACCGGCTGCTGGGCCGGGGTCAGCTTCAGCGACTCGGCCAGCCTGGCCTGGCGCGCGGCGCGGTGTTCCGCGCGCTTGGCCTTGAACTCGGCCATCTTCGCCTGGCGTTGTTCCGGCGTCAGGTTGCGGAACTCGGCGCGCTTTGCCTGGCGGGCTTCCTTGCTCATCGCGTGCCCGTGGCGGCCTTCCTGCGGCGCGGCGGTCTGGGCCTGCACGCCGAGCGAGGCGCCGGCGATGCCGAATGCGGTCAGGACAAGCACGATGTTTTTGCGGACGGTGTTCATGTTGGTTCCTTTTGTGTGAGAGTCGGGTTGGTGTGCATCCAGCTTCCGGACTGCTCGCTGCACGGTTCCCATCATCGCCACAAAGTGTAAGCGCCGAATTTCCACTGTCCGATTCTTTGTATCAATATGTTTCGCGCTCATCGGCATATACAAGCCGATACAAAACGGCTGTCCATCCTTGTCATGAATCCGGATAATTGAGGTTATGGACAATCCCTCTACGATTTTGATCGTCGACGACGACCGCGACATCCGCACCCTGCTCGCCGACTACCTGGAATCGAACGGCTACCGCACGATTGCAGCCGCCGACGGCACCGGCATGTGGAAGGCGCTCGACGATGCCCGCCCCGACCTGATCGTGCTCGACCTGAACATGCCTGGCGACGACGGCCTGACCCTGTGCCGCAAGCTGCGCGCCACCTCGAGCCTGCCGGTCATCATGCTGACCGCCCGCAACGAACCGCTCGACCGCATCCTCGGCCTCGAGATGGGCGCCGACGACTACCTGCCGAAACCCTTCGAGCCGCGCGAACTGCTGGCCCGTATCCGCAGCGTGCTGCGCCGCTCGCACGCGATGCCGTCCAACGCGCCGTCCGAGAACGTGCAGCAGATGCGCTTCTCGGGCTGGACCCTGGACCTGACCGCGCGCCACCTGGTCAACCCGCAGGGCGTGGTCATCATGCTGTCGGGCGCCGAGTTCCGCCTGCTGCGCGTGTTCCTCGAGCACCCGAACCGCGTGCTCAACCGCGACCAGCTGCTCAACCTCACCCAGGGCCGCGACGCCGACCCCTTCGACCGCTCGATCGACATCCAGATCTCGCGCCTGCGCCAGAAGCTGGGCGAGGACGCGCGCATGCCGCAGATCATCAAGACCGTGCGCAACGGCGGCTACGTGCTGGCCGGCCAGGTCACCGTGGAGCCGCCTGCGTGAAAGCCTTCCTCGGATCGATGACCGGGCGCGTGTTCGTCACCCTGCTGCTCGGTATCCTGATCTCGGCCACCCTGACCCAGCTTGCCGCCGACCTCGAACGACTGCGCGTGATCGAGCAGCAGCGCGACCAGCACCTGCTCGAGCGCGCCGAACAGCTCGTGATGGCGACCGAGATCGTGCCGACCTCGGCGCGCTCGGTCTACCTGTCGGTGGCCAACCGTCCCGGCCTGCGCCTCGAAGTCGGCGCGTCCCAGCCGCAGGTGCAGCCACCCACCTGGTTCGCGCGCTCGCTGGCCGCGCGCCTCGGCGACGGCTACCGCATCACCTCGGCCGCCGGCCGCCCGGCCTCCTGCGACATGCCGCAGCAGCAGCTCGTGCTCTACGGCCTGATCCGCACCCAATGGCACGGCGCCTGCGAATCGCTGAACGTGCGCCTGCGCGACGGCGAGGAGCTGCGCCTGTCGGTGCTGCCGCCGCGCTCGATCAGCATCGGCCCCGAGACCGATTACCGCACCACCATCGCGCTGTTCCTGGTCAGCATCGCGGCGCTCGCCTACCTGGTGGCGCGCATGACCACCCGCCCGCTGAAGGTGCTGGCGCGCGCCGCCCAGGACCTGGGCCAGGACATCAACCGCGCGCCGCTGGCCCTGGACGGCGCCAGCGAGATCCGCC
>DAMCRY010000027.1:0-15102 GCA_032115075.1 Massilia sp. | reverse complement strand
AACGTGCACCTGCGCGACGGCGCGGAGCTGCGCCTGTCGGTGCTGCCCCCGCGCACCATCTTCAAGGGCGATGCCGATCTGCGCATCCTGGTGGCCCTGTTCATGATCAGTATCGCCGTGCTGGCCTACCTGGTGGCGCGCATGACCACCCGCCCGTTCAAGCAGCTGGCCCAGGCCGCGCAAGACCTGGGGCAGGACATCAACCGCCCGCCGCTCGACCTCACCGGCGCCAGCGAGATTCGCCAGGCCAGCGCCGCCTTCAACGCGATGCAGGCGCGCATCCGCCAGTACATCTTCCAGCGTACCCAGATGCTGGCCGCCATCACCCACGACCTGCAGACCCCGCTGACCCGGATGCGCCTGCGCCTCGAAAAGGTCGCGGACCGGGAACTGCAGGAACGCCTGATCGGCGACCTGTCGGCGATGCAGGAAATGGTGCGCGAAGGCCTGGTGCTGGCGCGCAGCATGGACACCACCGAGAACATGCAGATGCTCGACCTCGACTCGCTGCTGGAAGCCGTGTGCGCCGACGCCGTCGACGCCGGCCAGCAGGTCGAGCTCAAGGGCCATGCCGGCATGGCCCTGATGGGCCGGCCGCTCGACCTGCGCCGCTGCCTGGGCAACCTGATCGACAACGCGGTGAAGTACGGCCGCGACGTGCGGGTCTGCGTCGACCGCATCCATGGCGCGGCGCGCGTGCGCATCCGCGACAGCGGCCCCGGCATCCCGGCGGGCGAGCTGGGCCGGGTGTTCGATCCCTTCTACCGGGTCGAGACCTCGCGCTCGCGCGAGTCGGGCGGCACCGGCCTGGGCCTGACGATCGCACGCAACATCGCGGAACAGCATGGCGGCACGATCGCGCTGGCCAACCACCCCGAGGGAGGCCTGGAAGTGACGCTGGTCCTGCCGGAGTATTACCCGAATAATTGATTTAGAGAATTAATCCATATTCCTGAAACATGGCTGTGCGAGAATGCAGCGCCGTGCTGTCTGCGGCTCCAGCCTCGCGCACCGGACATTAATGAAAGAGCCGCCGGCACTGGCGGCAAGGGACGAACATGAAAAAGAAAAACGTGGGACTCATCGCAGGTGTCGTGGCGCTCGCCGTGGCCGGCGCCTGGTATCTGAACAAGGGTGACGGCGCCCATGCCGAAGGGCCGGCCGGACGCGGCCCGGGCGGTCCCGGCGGCATGGCGCCGACCACGGTCAACGTGGTGGCGCCGCAGCGCCAGGACGTCGGCGTCGTGCTGTCGGCGAACGGCACCGTGACCCCGGTGCGCACCGTCGACCTGCACCCGCAGACCACCGCCACCATCCGCCAGGTCCACATTCGCGAAGGCCAGTTCGTCAAGGAAGGCCAGGTCATGTTCTCCCTCGACGACCGCGCCGACCGCGCCAACGTGGCGCGCGCCGAAGCGCAGGTGGCGCAGAACCGCGCGACCCTCGCCGACCTCGAGCGCCAGTACAAGCGCAGCCAGGAACTGGCCGCCCAGAATTTCCTGTCCCAGAGCGCCGTCGACTCCCTGAAAAGCCAGGTCGAGGCCGCGCGCGCCCTCGTGCAGAGCAATGCCGCGGCCGCGCGCGCCAGCCAGGTCAGCGCCAGCTACACCACCATCCGCGCCCCGATGTCGGGCCGCGTCGGCGCCATCGACATCCACCCGGGCGCCCTGGTGCAGCCGACCACTTCGCTGACCACCATCACCCAGCTCGATCCGATCGACATCTCGTTCAACCTGCCGGAGTCGAGCCTGGGCAGCGTGCTCGCGGCCCAGCGCGCCGGCAAGGTGGGCGTGCAGGCATCGACCGGCGACGAGAGCAAGCCCGTTTCCGGCGAACTCAAGTTCGTCGACAACGCAGTCGACCCGAGCACCGGCACCATCCGTGTGAAGGCCCAGTTCGCCAATCAGGACTCCACCCTGTGGCCGGGCCAGTACGTGTCCACCAGGGTCACCGTCCAGACCATCCGCGACGCCGTCGTGATTCCGCAGAGCGCGATCATCACCTCTACCGAGGGCACCTTCGTCTACGTGGTGGGCGAGGGCAACGCGGCGCGCCAGGTCAAGGTGGCGCGCCTGCACGGCTTCGGCGAGTATGCTGCCGTGACCGGCCTGGCCGGCAACGAGCAAGTCATCACCGAAGGCAAGCAGAACCTGCGTCCGGGCGGCAAGGTGCGGCTGGCGGGTGCAAAACCCCAGAATCCGGCGTCGAACGCGACGCCGCATGCGGCGGCCGCCGAGAAAAAGGGTGACAAGGCATGAACCTGTCGGAACTGTGTATCCGCCGTCCCGTGATGGTGGTGCTGCTGTCGCTGGCCCTGATCCTGGTCGGCGTGCTGGCCTACATGCACATCCCGGTCGCGGCGCTGCCGAGCTATAACACGCCGGTCATCAACGTCAACGCCAACCTCGCGGGCGCCAGCCCGGAGAACATGGCCTCGTCGGTCGCGCTGCCGCTGGAAAAGCAGTTCGCGACCATCGCGGGCATCAAGATGATCAGCTCGACGAACACGCAGGGCAACACCTCGCTGACGCTCGAGTTCGACGAATCGATCGACGTCAACCAGGCCGCCGTGGACGTGCAGGCCGCGCTGCTGCAGGTCCAGCGCCAGCTGCCGCAGGAAATGACGGACCTGCCGTCCTACCGCAAGATCAACCCGGCCGACGCCCCGATCCTGTTCATGCACATGACCTCGCCGTCGATGGACCTGTCGGAGCTGAACGACTACGCGGAAAACCTGGTCTCGCCGGCGATCTCGACCCTGCCGGGCATCGCCCAGGTGTCGGTCAACGGCGGCAAGCGCTTCGCGGTGCGGGTGCGCGCGAAACACGACCTCATGAGCGCGCGTAACATCTCGATGTCCGAACTGGCCACCGCGCTGCGCTCGGCCAATTCGATCACCCCGCTCGGCATCCTGGACGGCCCGACCCAGAGCCTGACCATCCAGGGCGGCGGCCAGCTGATGCGCGCCGCCGACTTCGCCGGCCTGATCGTCGCGACCCGCGACGGCCTGCCGGTGCGCCTGCGCGACATCGCCGAGGTCGAGGACAGCTACCAGTCGGTCAAGGCCACGGGCAGCCTGAACGGCGAGCGCTCGATCGTGCTGATGGTCCAGCGCCAGCCCAACGCCAACACGGTGCAGGTGGTCGACGCGGTGCGCGAGCTGATGCCGCGCTTCGAAACCCAGCTGCCGAAGTCGATCAAGATCCACCTGGTGAACGACCGCTCGGTCTCGATCCGCGAGGCGATCCACGACGTCAACCTGACCCTGGCCGGCACCGTGATCCTGGTGATCCTGGTGATCTTCCTGTTCCTGCACCGCCTCACGGCCACCTTCATCCCGGCCGTCACCGTGCCGATCTCGCTGCTGGGCGCGCTGTCGCTGCTGTATGCCTTTGGCTACAGTCTCGACAACATCTCCCTGCTCGGCATCACGCTGGCGGTCGGCCTGGTGGTCGACGACGCCATCGTGGTGCTGGAAAACATCGTGCGCCACATGGAGATGGGCAAGAAGCCGATGCAGGCCGCCCTGATCGGTTCGCGCGAGATGGGCTTCACCATCATCTCGATCTCGATCTCGCTGGTGGCCGTGTTCATCCCGATCTTCTTCATGCCGGGCGTGATCGGCCTGCTGTTCCGCGAGTTCGCCGTGATCGTCGGCCTCGCCGTGCTGGTCTCGGCCGTGGTGTCGCTGACCCTGGTGCCGATGATGTGCTCGCGCCTGATCAAGGACGGCGGCCACGTCGATCCGAAGGACATGTCCTGGGTCGGCCGCCGCTTCGAGGCGATGTTCACCAACGTGCGCGACGGCTATGCCCGCACCCTCGACATGGCGCTGCGCCACCGCTTCCTGGTCCTGATGATGGCGTTCGGCACCGTGGTGCTGACCGCCGTGCTGTACACGACCATGCCGAAGGGCTTCTTCCCGGAAGAAGACATCGGCCAGCTCCGGGTGATGGTCGAGGCGTCCGAAGACACCTCCTCGTTCAAGCTGATGCAGCTGCAGGCGCAGGTGGTGGACATCGTGCGCGCCAATCCCCACGTGCAGGACGTCACTTCCTTCAGCGGCGGCGGCAATACCGGCCGCATGTTCCTGGTCCTGAAGCCACGTTCCGAGCGTCCCCCGATGCCGCAGGTGGTCGACGAGCTGCGCAAGGCGACGCGCGGGGTCGCCGGCGTGCAGGTGTTCCTGTCGCCGGTGCAGAACCTGCAGCTGGGCGGACGCCAGTCCAAGAGCCGTTACCAGTACACGCTGCAGAGCGTGTCGGGCGGCGAGATCGGCGGCTGGGCCGAGCAGTTCCTCGAGCGCATGCGCGCCGACCCGCGTTTCCGCGACGTCACCAGCGACTCGCAGAACAAGGCGCTGCAGGCCACCATCGACATCGACCGCGACAAGGCCGCGCTGCTGGGCGTCGAGATGGCCGACATCCGCACCGTGCTGTACGCTTCCTTCGGCGAGCGCCAGGTCTCGACCATCTACTCGACCGCGGCCAGCTACTACGTGATCCTGGAAGCGGCGCCGAGCGACCGCTACTACGACGAGGCGCTGTCGCGGGTGTCGGTGCGCAGCAAGAACGGCGACCTGGTCAAGCTGTCGAGCTTTGCCACCGTCAAGCGCACGGTCGGCCCGCTGGCGGTCAACCACCAGGGCCAGCTCCAGGCGATCACGCTGGCGTTCAACCTGGCGCCGGACACCCCGCTGGGCGACGCCACCGCGGCCATCGAGCAGATGGGCCGCGACATGAAGCTGCCGGCCTCGATCATCACCAACTACGGCGGCGACGCGGCGGTGTTCAAGGACACCCAGTCGAGCCAGCTGATCCTGATCATCGCCGCCATCGGCGTGATCTACGTGCTGCTGGGCGTGCTGTACGAGAGCTACATCCACCCGCTCACCATCCTGGCCGGCCTGCCGTCGGCGGCGGTGGGGGCGCTGCTCACCTTGTGGCTGTTCGACATGGACCTGACCCTGATCGCGATGATCGGTATCCTGATGCTGATCGGTATCGTCAAGAAGAACGCGATCATGATGATCGACTTCGCCCTCGACGCCCAGCGCAACCAGGGCATGAAGCCGGCCGAGGCGATCCGCGAGGCCTGCATCCTGCGCTTCCGCCCGATCCTGATGACGACCCTGGCCGCGATGATGGGCGCGCTGCCGATCGCGCTGGGCATCGGCGCCGGCGCCGAGCTGCGCCAGCCGCTCGGCCTGGCGGTGGTGGGCGGCCTGATCTTCTCGCAGGTGATCACGCTGTACATCACCCCGGTGATCTACCTCTACCTCGACAAGTACAGCGGCACCGGTCCGATGACGGACAAGCAGCTGGCGCGGATGGAAGAGGTGGCGCACTGAGGACGGCGGCGCAAGTCCGATGAAACCGGCAGGCAGGGTGTCCCGCCTGCCGGTTTTCCGTTGGCGGAAACATCTTGTAACATCCGTCAACCCGCGGGCCGGGTAAGCTGTGCAGCGCGGAGGGAATGGCCTCGGCGCGCTAAGCTTCCCCTAAGCTGCGCTGCCGGCGCAAAACGGTTAGACTGCGGCTCTCGTGCGCCGTATTGAAACGCCAACCTCGCTCAATCCAGGAACCCGTTCGACCTTGCGTGACCACTCCCACACCTACGAAGAACACAGCAACGTCTGCGCCCACTGCGGCCAGCCGCTGCCGGGCGAGGTCGCGCCCACCTATGGGCGCCAGGGGCCGAACCGTCCGGCGCTGGCCGCGACCATCCTGCTGCACGTGCTGCTGGTCGTGATCTGGCTGTTCCAACCCGACAAGGACGCGAAGCAGGCCAAGCCGGCCTCGGGCAACGAGGGCGAGGTGGTCTACGTCGCGCCGATGCAACAGCCGCCCAAGGCCCCGCCGCGCGCCCAGGCGCCCACGCCGACGCCGAAGGTCAAGACCCCGCCGCTCCCGCGCCCGGAACGCATCGAGATCGCGCGCCTGCCGGACACGATCACCTTGCCGGACGAAAAGCCGGTCGAGCAAACCAAGCCCGAGCCGCAGAAGAAATTCGACGAGCAGCAGCCGGTCGACATGGCGGACTTCATCGCGGCCCGCCGCCGCCAGCGCGGCGCCGCCGACGGCAGCGAAGACACCACGCCGGAAAGCGAAGCCACGCGCGGCATGCGCAACGCCATGGCCAACATCGCCTCGATCAACGGCCGCGGCCGCGAAGACCGCAACGAGACCGGCGGCGTGTTCTCGGTCTCGAACAAGACCTTCCACAGCATGGACCTGAAGTTCCGCGGCTGGAACCCGAACTTCAAGCGCCGCTGGCTGACCCAGGTGACGGTGGAGCAGGGCAACGAGGCGGACGTCGAGATCGCCGTGGTCAAGAAGATGATCGAACTGATCCGCCGCGAGAAGACCGGCGACTTCGAATGGGACTCGCACCGGCTCGGCAAGATCGTCAAGCTCAGCGCGCGGCCGGCGGATACGGACGAGCTGATGACCTTCCTGTTCAAGGAGATGTTCCCGGAGTACAAGCCGCCGCCGCAGTGGCGCTGATCCTCGCATGCGCCGCAGCGCGACGCATGCTTGCCCATCGATAAGCCCATCAATCTGGCGCAAGCCCGCGCCAGCGAGCATTGTTGTGCTCGCCCATACGCCCTCCAGGCGCGACTAGGTAGGCTGGACCCATGCCTGTCCCCTCCAGGCGACAGGCCTCCATGCCGGGAAATCCTTCCCGGCATCTACCGTCACGGAGAGCACGTCATGATCGACATGTCACGCGAGGCGTTCCAGCCGCTGCGCCGTACCGTCCTGAAGACCGCCGGGTTCGCCCTCGGCGCCGCCATGCTGCCGCTGGGCGGCATGGCCCGCGCGCAGGCGCGGCCCCAACCGTTCCGCCGCTACAATGTGTCCGGCAAGCACGGGGCACGGATGCTGAAAAGCTATGCCCGGGCGGTGCGCGCCATGCTGGCGCTGCCGCCCGAAGACCCGCGCAACTGGTATCGCCAGGCCATCATCCACACTCTCGACTGCCCGCACGGCAACTGGTGGTTCCTGCCCTGGCACCGCGGCTACCTCGGCTGGTTCGAGCAGGTCTGCCGCGAGCTGAGCGGCGACCCGCAGTTCGCCTTGCCTTACTGGGACTGGAGCGCCGAGCAGAAGGTCCCCGACGGCATGTTCGACGACGTGCTCGACCCCAACCATCCGGCCTACACGGCCACCGCCCAGGACTTCGAGCGCCGCCTGGCCGGCGTGGTCGCGGGCGCCGGCTACTGGAACATGGCGGGCGGCGCCTTCGAAGCGCGCTCCCAGCTCGCCCAGCTGCTGGCGCGCCGCATCCGCTTCGAGCAGGACCTGATGTTCGACATCGCCGGCGATCCGTCCGGACGCATGTTCTTCGACCAGCCCGGCGCGCGCGGCATCCGGCGCGAACAGCCCGGCTTTTCGCTGGCCACCGCCGACGCGGTGGCCCCGGCGACCATCCAGGCCGCCCTGGCGGCGCCGGACTTCGCCACCTTCGGCAGTCCCAGGAGCGCCAACCACAGCACCATGGCCGGCTACGGCATCCTCGAAGCGCGGCCGCACAACTCGATCCATCGCTGCGTCGGCTCGCGCGACTGCAACTTCGTCGAGGCGCGCGGCTTCATGGCCGACATGCTGTCGCCGGTCGACCCGATCTTCTTCCTCCACCACGCCAACATCGACCGCCTGTGGGACGTGTGGACGCGCAAGCAGATCCAGCTCGGGCTGCCCTACCTGCCGAACGGCTACGACCTGCGCACCGACCTGCCGGACGAGGAGAAATCGGCGCAGGAGCGCAATATCGACTACTACCGCTGGGCGCGCCAGCCTTTCCTGTTCTTCGTGGACAAGACCGGCGCGCCGGTGGCGCAGGACCGGGCCGGCGACTATGCATGGATGCGCGCCTTCGGCTACGACTACGAGGCCGGCTCCGGCGAAGAGGTCGTTCCCGCCTATGCCAGCGTGCCGGCGCCGCGGCCACGCGGCCGGGTGGTGACCGGCACCGTGCTCACGCGCGAGGTCGGCGGCAAGACCCCGGCCAGCGCCCTGGTACGCCTGTCGACGGCGATGATCGACGGCGCACGCACGGCGGGCCAGGTGCTGGTGGCCAACGTCACCCTGAACTTCCCGCTGATGGCCCACGACGCCTGGGTGGTGATCCTCAATGGCCCGGACGACCCGTCGGAGGTGGACGCCGCCAGCCCCTTCTACCTGGCCACCATCATGATGTTCGGCCACCGCGGCGCCTGCGGCGCGCTCACCTATACCTTGCCGCTGAGCGACAAGCTGAGCCGGGCGAGCACGGCGCAGCCGTTGCCGGCGGACGGCACGATCCGGCTGCGCATCGTGCCGATGGGGGCGATGCCGGGGCATCACCATCACGGGGCGGGAGAGACGGTGGAGCTGCTCGGGGTGAGCGTGGAAGCGTATTGAAGGCTTGCCAGGTTCTGGAAAGCAAAACGGCGCCATCGGCGCCGTTCGTCATCGCGAGGTGGAGGGGCTCAGCCCTGCGCCTTCAGCTTGCGCGCCACGTCCAGCGCGAAATAGGTCAGCACGCCATCGGCGCCGGCGCGCTTGAAGGCCATCATCGATTCCATCATGACCTTGTCGTGGTCGAGCCAGCCGTTCTGGGCCGCCGCCTTCAGCATCGCATACTCTCCGCTGACCTGGTAGGCGAAGGTCGGCACCTTGAATTCGTCCTTCACGCGGCGCACCACGTCGAGGTAGGGCATGCCCGGCTTGACCATCACCATGTCGGCGCCTTCGGCCAGGTCGAGCGCCACTTCGCGCAAGGCCTCGTCGCTGTTGCCCGGGTCCATCTGGTAGGTGTTCTTGTCCGCCTTGCCGAGGTTCGCCGCCGAGCCGACCGCGTCGCGGAACGGGCCGTAGAAGCTCGACGCGTACTTGGCCGAGTAGGCCATGATGCGGGTGTGGATGTGGCCCTTTTCCTCCAGTGCGGCGCGGATGGCGCCGATCCTGCCGTCCATCATGTCCGAAGGCGCCACCACGTCGACGCCGGCGTCGGCCTGGGCGAGCGCCTGGCGCACCAGCATCTCGATGGTCTTCTCGTTGACGATGTAGCCGTTCTCGTCCGGCAGGCCGTCCTGGCCGTGGGTGGTGTACGGGTCCAGCGCGACGTCGGTCATGATGCCCAGTTCCGGGAAGTGCTGCTTCAGCGCGCGCACGGCGCGCGGAATCAGGCCTTCCGGATTGGTGGCCTCCACGCCGTCATAGGTCTTGAGCGAGGCGTCGACCACCGGGAACAGGGCCAGCATCGGGATGCCCAGGCCCACGCATTCTTCCGCCACCTTCAGCAGCAGGTCCACCGAGACCCGCTCGACGCCCGGCATCGAGGCGATCTGCTGGCGCTGGTTCTCGCCGTCCAGGATGAAGACCGGGTAGATCAGGTCCGCCGGCGTGACGACGTTTTCGCGCATCAGGGCGCGCGAGAAGGGATCGCGGCGCATGCGGCGCATGCGGGCGGCGGGGTAGGCAGCAGGAATGATGATGGTCATGGTGGTCCCAATGCGTTCTGAAGGATGTCTGAAGCTTATTCCGAATCCGAATCTTCGTCGGTGTCGCCCGGCGCCGCCTGGGCGTCGTCGCCGTCCAGGCCCAGCAGTTCGAGGATCTTGGCGTCCGCCTCTTCGATGCCGATGCGCTTGAGGGCCGAGAACAGCTGCACCGTGAAGGGGAAGCCTTCGCCGTCCTCGTCGACGTAGCTGTCGAGGATCTTCTGCGCCTGGCGCAGGGCGTTGGTCTTTTCGTTCTGGTTGAGCTTGTCGGCCTTGGTGAGGATGCAGTGGATCGGCTTGCCGGTCGGGGCGAACCATTCCAGCATCTGCACGTCGAGGTCGGTGAAGGGGCGGCGCGAGTCCATGATCAGGACCAGCGCGGCCAGCTGCTCGCGGCGCTGGACGTAGTCGCCCAGCAGCTTCTGCCAGTGCAGCTTGGCCGTGCCCGACACTTCGGCGTAGCCGTAGCCCGGGAGGTCGACCAGCAGCGCCTCGATCTCCTCGACGATGGTCGGGTCCTTGCGGTGCTGGCCCACGTGGGCGCCGCCGATCGAGAAGTAATTGATGTGCTGGGTGCGGCCGGGCGTCTTCGACGCGAAGGCCAGGCCCTTCTGGTTGGTGAGGATGTTGATCGCCGTGGATTTGCCCGCATTCGAGCGCCCGGCGAAGGCGATTTCGGGCACCCGGGTGCCGGGAAGATCGCGCAACTGGTTAACGGTCGTGAAGAACCGGGCCTGCCAAAGTCTGGACATAATGGGGAAAGGTTGAAATGACAACGAAATGGCGATGGGGAAACAAAGCTATTGTACAATAAGGGGTTGATCCATGCTCCGCCCCAGGGGGAGCGCCAGTAAGGCCGCTGCACTGTTTCACTGTAAATCCAAAAATCTGTTTTTGACTTTTTCAGGGTGCTTGTATGAATCGTCTGACGTTTCCGCTTTTGAAGTCCTTGTTGGTTGCAACCCTGGCTGTCTCCGGTAGCGTGACAGCGGCCGAAGCAGCGCGCGTCGCCGCGAAAGCCGACCCGGCGAAGGGCGGAACCCTCTACGATTCCGGCGATGCCGCCCGCGGCCTGCCGGCCTGCATGTCCTGCCACGGCGCCGCCGGCAACTCGACCATCGTCGCCAACCCGAAGCTGTCGGGTCAGATCGAAGCCTACACCCACAAGCAGCTGGTCGACTTCACCACCCCGAACCGCCAGAACCCGGTCATGACGACCTACGCCAAGATGCTGACCGAGGACGAGAAGCGCGACGTCGCCGCCTGGCTCGCCACCCAGAAGGCCAAGCCGGGCGCCGCCAAGAACAAGGACACCGTCGAACTCGGCCGCAAGATCTACCGCGGCGGCATCGCCGAGAAGGGCGTCGCCGCCTGCGCCAGCTGCCACGGCGCCACCGCCGGCGGCATCCCGGCCCAGTACCCGCGCCTGTCGGGCCAGCACCAGGACTACACCTATGCCCAGCTGGACGCGTTCAAGAACGGCACCCGCAAGAACAGCATCCAGATGACCACGCTGGCACAGCGCATGTCGCCGGAAGAAATGAAGGCGGTGTCGGACTATATCGCGGGCCTGAAGTAAGCAGCGCCACGATCGCAATTCGTGCTGTTGATCGGGTAGGTGGTCGGGTCTCCCGACCACCCTGCAAAAACAAGGGCGGGGGCGCTGAGCCGGCCGCCTTTTTTGCTGTATGCTCGACAGGTTTGCAGGCGCTCCACGGAAATAGCGGAACATGAGTACCACCGGAATTGAACTGAACACCCGCCGCCGCGGGTTCGCCGAAGCGGTCGAGCTGGTGTCCTCGATGCGTTTCGCCATCAGCCTGTTGACCATCGTCGCCATCGCCTCGGTGGTCGGCACGGTCCTGAAACAGAACGAGCCGATGCCGAACTACGTGAACCAGTTCGGTCCCTTCTGGTTCGAGGTGTTCGCCAGGCTGGGCCTGTACAGCGTGTACTCGAGCTGGTGGTTCCTGCTCATCCTCGTCATCCTGATCGTCTCCACCGCCCTGTGCGTGGTGCGCAACGCGCCGAAGATGGTGCGCGACATGCGCAGCTGGCGCGAGAACGTGCGCGAAGAGTCGCTGCGCAACTTCCACCACAAGGCGGAATGGACCGCGCCGCTCGACCGCGCCGGCCTGGCCCGGCAGACCGCCGCGCGCCTGCGCCATGCCGGCTATGCGGTGAAACTGGTCGAGAAGGAGAAGGGCACCCTGGTGGCGGCCAAGAAGGGCGCCGGCAACAAGTTCGGCTACATCTTCGCGCACACGGCCATCATCGTGATCCTGCTGGGCGGCATGCTCGATTCGGAATTGCCGGTCAAGTTCCAGCAGTGGTTCCTCGGGAAGACCCCGTTCGCCGGCAGCGGCGTGATCGCCGAGATTCCCGCGCAGCACCGCCTGGGCGTCTCGAATCCCACCTTCCGCGGCAACACCCTGATCGCCGAAGGCCAGACCAGCCATACCGCGCTGCTGCCGCAGGCATCCGGCGTGCTGGTGCAGGAACTGCCGTTCTCGATCCAGCTGAAGAAGTTCCACATCGATTTCTACTCGACCGGCATGCCGAAGCTGTTCGCCAGCGACGTCGTGGTGCACGACCCCGAGACCGGCAAGACCTTCCCGGCCACCATCAAGGTCAACCACCCGCTGATCTACAAGGGCATCGCCGTCTACCAGTCGAGCTTCGACGACGGCGGCAGCAAGCTGAAACTCACCGGCTTCCCGATGCGCGGCAGCGGCGCGCAAGCCTTCGGGATCGCGGGCACGGTCGGTTCCTCCACGGAGCTGAAGCAGGGCGGCGAGACCTACACGGTCGAGTGGTCGGGCTTCCGTCCCTTCAACGTCGAGAACGTCGCTGTGAACCAGGATGCGCGCGCGGTGGCGAAGAACACCTCCTTCAACGAGCAGCTGACGGCGACGCTCGGCAAGGCCTCGGGCTCGGCGGCGAAGAACGCCGACAACAAGGACCTGAAAAACGTCGGCCCCAGCGTGCAGTACAAGCTGCGCGACAAGACCGGCCAGGCACGCGAATTCCTGAACTACATGCAGCCGGTGACCCTGGAAGGGGCGCAGGTCTACCTGGCCGGCGTGCGTTCCAGCCCGTCCGAGAACTTCAGCTTCCTGCGCATCCCGGCCGACAGCGAGTACAGCGTGCGCACCTGGATGCGCCTGCGCGCGGCGCTGGCCGACGCCTCCCTGCGCGCGGAAGCGGCGCGGCGCTATGCGGCGCGCGCCCTGGCGCCCGAGCAGCAGGGGCAGGGCCTGGGCCGCCAGCTGGAGGAATCGGCTGCCCGTACGCTTGCCATCTTCGCCGGCGAGGGCGAGGGCCGGGGCGGCTTCGTCGGCGTCTCGCAGTTCCTCGAAAAGATCCCGGCCGCCGAGCAGGAAAAAGCCGCCAACATCTTCATGAAGATGCTCAACGGCGCGCTGTGGGAGCTGTGGCAGGCCGCCAACGCGCGCGCCGGCCTGCCGGCGGTCGAGCCGACCGAGGCCAATGGCCGCTACCTGCAGCTGGCGACCAACGCGCTCTCCGACAGCGTGTTCTACGGCGCCCCGGTCTACCTGCAGCTCGAGGAATTCGAAGAGGTGAAGGCGTCGGTGCTGCAGCTGACCCGCTCGCCGGGCAAGGGCATCGTCTACTTCGGCTGCGTGCTGCTGGTAGCCGGCGTGTTCGCAATGTTTTATATTCGTGAACGGCGCATGTGGGTATGGGTGCGCGACGCCGACGATGGCGCGCATGCCATGATGGCCATGAGCACCCAGCGCAAGACGCTCGACTTCGAGCGCGAATTCGACGACCTGAAAGCGAAACTGCCGCAACCGGCCTGAGGCCGCGGCACCTGGAGAGAACGATGGAATTGTCGCAGTCCCAAGCAAGCCGGCCGAAAGCCACGCAAACCTATGTCGAGGAACCGGGCTTCTTCAAGAGCCTGAACGCGGCCGACTGGCTGTACGGCCTCGCCCTCCTGGGCGCCGCCCTGTTCGCGCTGAACCGCTACGCCCACCACATGGACATCTACGAGCAGGTGATCCTGGTGGCGACCGCGCCGACCTTCGCGCTGCTGGGCTGGTACTGGAAGCCGATGCGCTGGCTGCTGCCGCTGGTCGGCGTGCTGTCGCTGTGGGCGATCGCACTGTACGGCGGCGCCATCGACGCCGCCAACCAGAAATTCTTCCTGAAGTACATGCTGTCGAGCCAGTCCGCGATCCTGTGGATGAGCGCCCTGTTCGTGTTCTCGACCGTGTTCTACTGGATCGGCCTGGTCAGCCGTTCGGAATTCGGCGGCTCGGTCGGCAGCAAGCTGTGCTGGGCCGGCGTGGTGCTGGGGTCAAGCGGCATGATGGTGCGCTGGTACGAGTCCTACCTGATCGGTCCCGACGTCGGCCACATCCCGGTGTCGAACCTGTACGAAGTGTTCATCCTGTTCGCAATCATCACCGCGCTGTTCTACCTCTACTACGAAGGCCGCTACGCGACCCGCCAGCTGGGGCCTTTCGTGCTCCTGATTATCGCGGCCGCCGTCGCCTTCCTGCTCTGGTACACGGTGTCGCGCGACGCCGCGCAGATCCAGCCGCTGGTGCCGGCGTTGCAGAGCTGGTGGATGAAGATCCACGTGCCGGCCAACTTCATCGGCTACGGCACCTTCGCGCTGGCCGCCATGGTCGGCTGCGCCTACCTGCTCAAGTCCCACGGCATCCTGGCCGACCGCCTGCCTGCGCTGGAAGTGCTGGACGACGTGATGTACAAGTCGATCTCGGTCGGCTTCGCCTTCTTCACCGTCGCCACCATCCTCGGCGCGCTGTGGGCGGCCGAGGCCTGGGGCGGCTACTGGTCCTGGGACCCGAAGGAGACCTGGGCGCTGATCGTCTGGCTCAACTACGCGGCCTGGCTGCACATGCGCCTGATGTCGGGCCTGCGCGGGCGCGTGGCGGCCTGGTGGTCGGTGGTGGGCCTGCTCGTGACGACCTTCGCCTTCCTGGGCGTGAACATGTTCCTGTCGGGCCTGCACTCCTACGGCGAGCTGTAATCCGCAGTTGCCTTCTCAGTTGCCGCGATAGGTCGAATAGCCGAAGGGGCTCAGCAGCAGGGGGATATGGTAGTGCTGCGTCGGCGCGTCCACGGTGAACTCGACCGGGATGCGCGGGAAGAAGGTGGCCTGCCCCTTGCGCGCGTAATGCTCGCCGGTCCTGAACACGATGCGGTACTCTCCCACCGCCATCGCCTTGTCGTCCGGATACAAGGCCGGGATGCGTCCCTGTTCGTTGGTCACCCCGTTCGCCAGTTCGCGCCACTGGCTGCCCGCGCGCTGCTCGAGCGTGACCCGGATGCCGGCGGTCGGCTGGCCGCTCTGCAGGTCGAGCACGTGGACGCTGAGCGGGTTCGGGGCGGCGAATGCCGACAGGCTGGCGCCCGCGAGGATGGCGGCGAGGGTGAGTTGCTGGATGCGTCGCATGGTGGTATTCCTTTCGTATGGATGAACAAGGGAGTGCTTCACTCGGCCGGCTGGTCGAGTTCGGGGACGGCGCCGATGGCGGCCAGTGCGCAGGCATGGTCGTGCACGGCCCCGCCGCCACCGGCGACGCCGACCGCGCCCACGACCTTCCCCTGGGCGAGCAGCG
>DAMCRY010000026.1:0-18873 GCA_032115075.1 Massilia sp. | reverse complement strand
GGCGCCCGCGGCAGGCGCCGGGTGCCCGCTTATTTCTTCGGCGGCGGTACCGGGTTCTCTTCCGCCGACCAGACCACCGCGGCGATCTTCCACCCGTTCTCGGTTCGCACCATCTGCCAGCTTTCCTTGCCCCAGCTGCTGCGGTAGCCGTCGGTCATGAAGCTGTAGTCGAACAGCACCTGGGCCATCTCGCCATCGGTATCGATGCGCACGTTCTCGAAGGTTTCCGTGCGGGCATCCGGCTTGCGCGCGATCGACTCGATGAACTTGCGCGGCGTGCCGCTCGAGGTCTTGGGCGTTTGCTCGTTCGGGTCCTTCAGGCCGGCGCGGTAGCGCGCCACGCTGCCGTCGGTGTAGACGCCGACCCAGGTGATGTCCTCGCGCAGGAACAGGCGCATGAATCCTTCCTTGTCCTTGTCGGCGAGCGCCTTGCCGAAGGCCTGGATCACGGATTCGATCTTCCGCCGGCTTTCGGCCGGGTTTTCCGCATGCGCCTGTTGCGGCAAGGCAGCGAACAGGGCGAGTGACAATGTAGTGCTGGCAAAAATGCGATTCATCGGGTCTCCTCCATGAATTGAATAGTCATTGCTGAGCGCTTGCCTTCCGGCCAGCCGGGAAGTGCTGGCTATGGACGCTGTGCGGCGCCGCGCCCACCTGCTCGGGCTTCTTCATCAGGTAGTCGAAGCCGGCCGGCTCGCCTTTCAGGGCGCCGTTCAGGAAATTCAGGACGTAGCGCGCGCCCAGGGCATACGATTGCGCCACCTCCTCCCGGCTGTACTCCTCGAACGTCAGCGGATCGAGGCGCAGGTAGCTGGTGCCGAAATGGAAGTGCTCCATTGCATACATGGTCAGCAGGTAGACGTCGGCGCCCGTCATCTTCAGGAGGATGCTGCCGGACGTGTCCGGCTTGAACTTGAGGCCGCGTTCGAACGGTTGCGGACGCTGCGCCAGGTACAGCAGGGGCGTGCGCAGCTGTTCCGGCTTCAGGTAGGGCACCTTCGACAGCATGGCGTGGCGGTAGCGCACGGTGCCGTCCAGGCAGACCAGGGCCTTGATGCGGTCGTCCTGGGCGGCAGCCAGCACGTTCGCCATGCCGCCCCAGGAAAAGCCGCCCACCGCCAGGCGCGCCGTATCGGCTTGCGGCAAGGTCCGTGCATAGCCGACCAGGAAGCGGATGTCGGCCGCCTGCGCTTCGGCATGCGCCAGGTCGTCCTTCTGCCAGCGGCCGTCGACCCCCAGCGCCGGGCTGGCGATCACCAGGTAGCCATGGCTGGCCAGGAATTCCATCATCTCGGCGTTCTCGAACACATTGCTGCTCAGGCTGGGCGAATAGATCAGTACTGGAAACTTGCCCGGCAGCGCTTGCGCATCGCGCAGGGCCCAGCGCGAGTCCCGCCGTTCCGCGGCGACCTGTTCGGCTGGCTTGCCTTCGGTGACGAGCTGCAGCCACTCCGCCAGCACCTTGTCGCGCTCGGCCTGGGGGCGGCTGAAATCGTCGTCCCAGCCCAGCAGCTGCAGGTAGTCGTCGTAGCGCATCGGCTGGCCCCCTTTGCGGGCCGGATACCAGATCGCGGTCTGGATCGGACGCGGCTTGCCCGGCGCGGTGGAAGGATAGGAACGGCTCGCATCGTGCTGCTGGACCACGCGGAAGCCGACGGCGAAGGGGCCGGGCTCGTTGTGGAATGGGAAGGCCTGCTGGGCGCTGGCCGGGAAGACGGCGAGGGCGAACAGGATGAGCGCGATGAGCCTGAGCACGATTGCCTCCTTGATGTAGTGTCAATGTATAGTAACTCTACCATTGAATATCAATTGGTTGGCAATGAAATTGCTTTCTAATGGAAGAAAAAGTGCTAATTGATGGAATTCATGAGTGCTGCATAAGGCCGATTGCGGTATAGGGGAGGCACCCGTTTTCGTAGTATGGGCGGCAGGATCCAGGAAAACAAAACGCCCCGCGGCATGCACGATGCGGCGGGGCGTTGGGGGGGGGGGAGGCGGGATGGCTTAGCGTGCGGCCATCGCATTGCCGCTCGGGGCGAGCAGCGAGAAACGGTGGTTCATCTCGGCGGCGGCCATGCGGAAGCGGGTCAGCTCGGCCGGGGTCAGCGGTTGCTGGGCCAGCGACTTGAACTTGTTCGGGTCCTGAGCCTGGCCGGCGACGCGGAACTCGTAGTGCAAGTGCGGCCCGGTCGACCAGCCGGTCGAGCCGACGTAGCCGATCACCTGGCCCTGGCTGACCTTGGCGCCCTTGCGCACGCCCGGAGCGATGCGGCTCATGTGGGCGTAGGCGGTGCTGTACTTCGACCAGTGCTTCAGGACGACCTGGTTGCCGTAGCCGCCGCTGTTGCCGGCGAAATCGATGACGCCGTCGGCGACCGCGCGGATCGGGGTGCCGGTCGAGGCGGCGTAGTCGATGCCCTTGTGCGCCTTCCACTTGCCCGAGATCGGGTGGGTGCGCATCGAGAAGCCCGAGGAAATACGCGTAAACTGCAGCGGCGATTTCAGGAAGGCTTTCTTCAGCGACTTGCCGTCCAGGCTGTAGTAGCCGCCCTGCTTGGTGACCGGGTCTTCGTACCAGACCGACTGGTAGGCGACGCCACGGTTGATGAACTCGCCTGCCAGGATGCGGCCGGTCTTGACCAGTTCGCCATCGAGCCAGAAGGTTTCGTACACAACATTGAAACGGTCGCCGCGCTTGATGTCCGAGCGGAAGTCGATGTTGGTCGAGAACATCTCGATCATCTGGCTGACGACCGAATCCGGCATGCTGCCGCCGTCGACGTTGGAGTCGGTGGCCGAGTACAGCGAAGTCTGGATCTCGCGCGAACGCATCTCGACGCGACGCTCCAGCTTGGCCGGCGCGTCCAGGGCGACGAACTTGTCGCCGCGGCGCTCGACCGTGACCTGGCGGGCGTCGCCGCCCTTGCCGTCGACGATGGTGGCGCGCATCGACAGCAGCAGGCCGTTTTCATCGGTTTCGGCCTGGATGCGCTTACCGGTCTTGAGCGACAGCAGGCGGCGGGCGGTCTTGTCGGTGCGGACGAATTTCTGGGCGTCGGCGTCGTCGACGCCAAGGCGGGTGAAGAGGGAACCGAGCGAGTCGCCGGGACGGACGCGCTCTTCGTGGATGAACTGCTGCTCGTTCTGCTGGAGGGCGGCGATCTGGTCTGCGAGGTTCGGCAGTTCCAGGTTTTGCTCGATCGACTTGACCGGGAGATCGGAAGCATCCGGTGCGATCGGCGCCACGCCGATGGCGCCAAAGGCGCACATGCTCATGAACACGGCGCCGGCGGTCACGATACGCGCCTTGCGCGTTCGGGGCACCAGTTGCAGCAGGCTCTGACGGGTGATTTTCTGTATAGGGTTCATGCAATCAGTTAAAATTTGCGGCTGAACTTTCAGGACCCCTGTTTCTTATCGTTGTGTAAAGTTTTCTACAGGCAATGAAACAAGGATCGTGAATTATACCAAAAGATGTGGTCCTACAACCGTTTTAGCTAATTTCCTACACGAATTTTATGACTTCTATTGTTTCGTCCGGTAACGGCGCCCCGGTACATTCTTCCGCCCCCCTGCCGCTGACGGACAAGGTGCAAGAAGCGCTGGCCATCGCCAAGCGCGGCGTCGATGAACTCCTGATCGAGAGCGAATTCGCCCAGAAGTTGGCGCGCTCCGAACAGAGCGGCAAGCCGCTGCGCATCAAGCTGGGCCTCGATCCGACCGCACCCGACCTGCACCTGGGACACACCGTGGTGCTGAACAAGATGCGCCAGCTGCAGGACCTGGGTCACCAGGTGATCTTCCTGATCGGCGATTTCACTTCGATGATTGGCGACCCGTCGGGCCGCAACGCCACCCGTCCGCCGCTGACCAAGGAACAGGTCGAGGCGAATGCGATGACTTATTTCCGCCAAGCATCCCTGGTGCTGGATGCCGCGCGCACGGAAATCCGCTACAACTCCGAGTGGTGCGACCCGCTGGGCGCCCGCGGCATGATCCAGCTGGCCTCGCGCTATACCGTCGCCCGCATGATGGAGCGCGACGACTTCACCAAACGCTACAAGAGTGGGACACCGATTGCGGTGCATGAGTTCCTTTACCCTTTGATGCAGGGCTATGATTCGGTCGCTTTGCAGGCGGACCTGGAACTTGGCGGCACCGACCAGAAATTCAACCTGCTGGTCGGCCGCGAGCTGCAAAAAGACTATGGGCAAGAGCAGCAGTGCATCCTGACCATGCCGCTGCTCGAGGGCCTGGACGGCGTCGAGAAGATGTCGAAGTCCAAGAACAACTACATCGGCATCACCGAAGCCCCGAACACCATGTTCGGCAAGCTGATGAGCATCTCGGACACGATGATGTGGAAGTACTACGACCTGCTGTCGTTCCGCTCGATCGCCGAGATCGCCGCCCTGAAAGCCGAAGTCGAAGGCG
This sequence comes from Massilia sp., assembly GCA_032115075.1. Lineage (GTDB taxonomy): Bacteria > Pseudomonadota > Gammaproteobacteria > Burkholderiales > Burkholderiaceae_D > Telluria. Next base: position 14,439 of record DAMCRY010000026.1, on the reverse strand, counting down.
GCGCCAACCCCCGCGATGCGAAAGTCGCGCTGGGCAAGGAAATCGTGGCCCGCTTCCACTCGGCCCAGGCCGCGGACGACGCGCTGGCCGACTTCGTCAACCGCTCCAAGGGCGGCATTCCGGACGACGTGCCGGAAGTCGGCCTGTCCGGCGCGCCGCTCGGCGTGGCCCAGCTGCTCAAGCAGGCCGGCCTGTGCGCTTCCACCTCGGAAGCGATGCGCATGGTCGACCAGGGCGGCGTACGCATCGACGGCGCCGTGGTCAGCGACAAGGGCCTGCAGGTCGAGGCCGGCACCTTCGTGATACAAGTGGGCAAGCGCAAGTTCGCGCGCGTCACGCTGTCCGCATGATCGGCTTGCTGCAAAGGGTGAGCGAGGCCAGCGTGCGCGTCGACGGCGAGGTCGTCGGCGCGATCCAGGCTGGCCTGATGGTGCTGGTCTGCGCCGAGAAGGGCGACACCGAGCGCGAAGCCGATGCGCTGTTGAACAAGCTGCTCGGCTACCGGGTGTTCTCGGACGAGGCCGGCAAGATGAACCGCAGCATCACCGATACGGGAGGCGGCCTGCTGCTGGTGCCGCAGTTCACGCTGGCCGCCGACACCCGCTCGGGCACGCGCCCCTCGTTTTCGCCGGCCGCCGCGCCGGAAGACGGGCGGCGCCTGTTCGACCATGTCGTGCGCCAGGCGCGCGAGCGCCATGGCATTGTCGAGACCGGCAAATTCGGCGCCGACATGAAAGTCGGCCTGGTCAACGATGGTCCGGTGACTTTCTGGCTCCAGGTTGATCCGGTCGGTGCCGCGAAGTGATTTGCGCCGAAACCGGCCGAATTTCGGCGGCGAACGCGAGTCAATAGCAGGAGGGCAGGGAGGACGTATGCGAATCTGGAGCGAGTCATTCAGCGAGGGCGGGGCGATCCCGCCGGAATGTGCGTTTGCGGTCATCGACCCGGCCAGCCATGTCCGGCTGTCCAGCAACCGCAGCCCGCACCTCGCCTGGGACGACGTCCCGCCCGGCGCCAAGTCGCTGGTGCTGATCTGCCACGACCCCGACGTTCCGTCGGTCGTCGACGACGTCAACCAGGAGGGGCGCAGCGTGCCCGATTCCTTGCCGCGCGTCGATTTCTTCCATTGGCTGCTGGTCGACATCCCGGTCTGCCTGAAATCGCTGTCCGAAGGCATGTTCTCGGACATGGTCACGCCGCACGGCAAGGCCGGGCCGCTGGTGCCCTTCACCATCAAGAACGGGACCGAGCACCAGTTGCGCCAGGGCATCAACGACTATACCGGCTGGTTCGCGGCCGACCCCGACATGGTCGGCGAGTATTACGGCTACGACGGCCCCTGTCCGCCCTGGAACGACGAGCGGGTGCACACTTACGTCTTCACCCTGTACGCGCTCGACATCCCGCGCCTGCCCCTCGAGGGGCGCTTCACCGGCGCCGAGCTGCGCCTGGCGATTCGCGGGCACATCCTGGACGAAGCGCGCACCTTCGGTGTGTATTCGCTCAACCCGGCCATCGCGCCGACCCTACAGAAATAAGATAGACAGATCGCCCCGAGGTTCGGGCGACGAACCTCATGCCTTCCAACGACACGACCGCCACCACCATCCTCCTGATCCGCCATGGCGAGACCGCCTGGAATGCCGAAAAGCGGCTGCAGGGACATCTCGACATCGCTCTCAACGCCGAGGGCGCCCGCCAGGCGGCGCTACTCGGCGCCGCGCTGGCGCCCGAGCGCATCGACCACATCGTTTCCAGCGACCTGCAGCGCGCCCGCCAGACCGCCGAAGCCATTGCCGGACCACGCGGCATGCCGGTCGGCGCCGATCCGGCCCTGCGCGAGCGCTGCTACGGCGGCTTCGAAGGCCTGCTGTACAGCGAGATCGCGGCGCGTTTTCCCCTCGAATTCGCGGCCTGGCAGGCGCGCGATGTCGATGCCGTGCTGCCGCCGGGGACGAACGAGGGCGAAACCTTCCGCCAGTTCTACGAGCGGGTGACCGGGGCGATCCTGGCGCAGGCAGCGGCCCACCCGGGCCGGACCATCGCACTGGTGGCGCACGGCGGGGTGCTGGAATGCGCCTACCGGGCGGCGCTGGGGCTGCCGCTGGAGACGCCGCGAGATTTCAAGGTATTGAATGCGAGCGTGAACCGGTTCGCGGTGGAGGAGGGAAGGTTGCGGCTGGTGAGTTGGGGGGAGGTGGATCATCTTCGGCCGGCCGTGCTGGATGATCTGTCGTAGTGGCTTCGGGAGGGAAATTGGGCTCCTGCCTGCGCGGGAGCGACGGTTTTTCCAGCGAAGGAAAAACAGTGGCGCCGTTATTCTGGCTATCGCCTTCGCACGTCGTTCCGGCGAGGGCCGGAACCGAATGTCGTCGCGAACCGAAACCGCCTCCTTACACCCCAACACTTGCCTACCCTCACATCGCCAGCCCTGCCAATATCACACGCGCAACAATCCAAAAAAATTCTGCCGCTATTTTGAGCAGCGATTGAGGTAAAATAATAGGTTCCCCGAGAAACTTTCGAGATTTCCGCTGTGCAAATCGGACCTTATATCCTGCGTAACAATGTCTTCGTCGCTCCCATGGCCGGGGTGACGGACCGCCCCTTCCGCCAGCTGTGCAAGCAGCTGGGCGCGGGCTACGCCGTGTCCGAGATGGCGGCCTCGAATCCGCGCCTGTGGGCCAGCGAAAAGACGTCGCGCCGCACCGACCATGCCGGGGAAATGGAGCCGAAGGCGGTGCAAATCGCCGGCGCCGACCCCAAGGACCTGGCCGATTGCGCGAAGTTCAACGTCGAGCGCGGTGCCCAGATCATCGACATCAATATGGGGTGCCCGGTCAAGAAGGTGTGCAACAGCTGGTGCGGGTCGGCGCTGCTGCAGCACGAAGACCTGGTCGAGCGCATCCTGCATGCGGTGGTGGAAGCGGTGGACGTGCCGGTCACGCTGAAGTTCCGCACCGGCTGGGACCGCCAGAACAAGAATGCCTTGACCATCGCGCGCATGGCCGAGCAGGCCGGCATCCGGATGCTGACCCTGCACGGCCGCACCCGTGCCGACGGCTACAAGGGCGAGGCCGAGTACGACACCATCCGCGCCGTCAAGGCGGCGGTCGGGATCCCGGTGGTCGCCAACGGCGACATCACGACTCCGGAAAAGGCGAAGTTCGTGCTCGACTACACCGGCGCCGACGCCGTCATGATCGGCCGCGCCGCCCAGGGCCGCCCCTGGATCTGCCGCGAGATCGACCACTACCTGCGCACCGGCGAGCATTTGCCGGCGCCGACGGTCGAAGAAGTGCGGGGCCTGATGAACGAACACCTGCCGGCGCACTATGCCTTCTATGGCGAGTACGTCGGCGTGCGCACCGCCCGTAAACACATCGGGTGGTATGTGCAGGACTTGCCTGGCGGGGAAGAATTCCGCCAGCGCATGAACCTGCTCGAATCGACCGCCGAGCAACTGGACGCGGTCGACGCCTTTTTCAAATCGCAACTCCAGCATGGCGAGCGGTTACAATACCGGCCCGCGTATCCGGCGAATGAAGCGATGGCGGCGTAAGCAGGAAAAAAGCAGCAAACAAGCAGTGCCAGAATAATAAGAATGACGGGGACTCGCTGCGCCAGCAGCGGCAATCATTAACCAGGATGAGCAGCAGAGAACATGAGCAAAGAAAGTATCCAGGAAGTCGTCCAGAAGAGCCTCGAGGACTATTTCAACGATCTGGGCGAGCAGAAACCGACGAACATCTATGACATGATGGTGCTGACGGTGGAGAAGCCGGTCCTCGAAGTGGTCATGACGCGCGCCGACGGCAACCAGTCGCATGCGGCGCAGATGCTGGGCATTAACCGGAATACTTTGCGCAAGAAGCTGCAGGAGCACGGTCTGCTCTAAACGATCGCATGGCGTGGCCGTGCGTCTGGGCGCGGCCGGTACGCCGTCCGTCCGCCCGGACGCCCGAATTCTTCAACAACAGGCCTCACCATGATCAAACAAGCACTGATTTCCGTTTCCGACAAAACCGGCGTCCTCGATTTCGCGAAGGCCCTGGCCGGCCTCGGCGTCAACATCCTGTCCACCGGCGGCACCGCAAAGCTGCTGCAGGAAAATGGCGTGCAAGTGACTGAAGTCGCCGACTACACCGGTTTCCCGGAAATGCTGGACGGCCGGGTCAAGACCCTGCACCCGAAGGTCCACGGCGGCATCCTGGCGCGCCGCGACCTGCCGGAGCACGTCGCCAAGCTCGACGAGCACGGCATCCCGCAGATCGACATGGTCGTGGTCAACCTCTACCCGTTCCAGCAGACCGTCGCCAAGGATGAGTGCTCGCTGGAAGACGCGATCGAGAACATCGACATCGGCGGCCCGACCATGCTGCGCTCGGCGGCCAAGAACCACCGCGACGTGGTCGTGATCTGCGACCCGGCCGACTACGGCCCCGTGCTGGCCGAGATGAAGGGCACTGGCGCGCAAGCCGGCCCGGTCGGCTACGAGACCAAGTTCCGCCTCGCGAAAAAAGTGTTCGCGCACACCGCGCAGTACGACGGCGCGATCACCAACTACCTGACCAGCCTCGGCGAAGACCGCGCGCACGCTACCCGGTCGAGCTATCCGCAGACCCTGAACATGAGCTTCGAGAAGGTCCAGGACATGCGCTACGGCGAGAACCCGCACCAGGGCGCCGCCTTCTACCGCGACCTGGTCGCCACCCCGGGCACGCTGGCCAACTACCGCCAGCTGCAGGGCAAGGAACTGTCGTACAACAACATCGCCGACGCGGACGCGGCCTGGGAATGCGTCAAGTCGCTGGGCGGCCTGGGCCAGCCGGCCGGCTGCGTGATCGTCAAGCACGCCAACCCCTGCGGCGTGGCGATCGGCGTCGATGCGCTGGACGCCTACTCGCGCGCCCTGCAGACCGACCCGACCTCGGCCTTTGGCGGCATCATCGCCTTCAACGTCGAAGTCGACGGCCGCGCCGCCGAAGCGGTGGCAAAGCTGTTCGTGGAAGTGCTGATCGCGCCGTCGTTCACGCCAGAGGCGCGCCAGATCATGGCGGCCAAGCAGAACGTGCGCCTGCTGGAAATCCCGCTGGGCGAAGGCCAGAACGCCTGGGACCTGAAGCGCGTCGGCGGCGGCGTGCTGGTGCAGGCGCCGGATGCGAAGAACGTCGGCCTGGGCGAACTGCGCGTGGTCAGCAAGAAGCAGCCGACCCAGCAGCAGCTGCAGGACCTGATGTTCGCCTGGCGCGTGGCCAAGTTCGTCAAGTCGAACGCCATTGTCTTCTGCGCCAACGGCATGACCCTGGGCGTCGGCGCCGGCCAGATGAGCCGCATCGACTCGGCGCGCATCGCCTCGATCAAGGCGCAGAACGCCGGCCTGTCCCTGAGCGGCTCGGCGGTCGCGTCGGATGCCTTCTTCCCGTTCCGCGACGGCCTCGACGTGGTGGTGGACGCGGGCGCGACCTGCGTGATCCACCCGGGCGGCTCGATGCGCGACCAGGAAGTCATCGACGCGGCGGACGAGCGCGGCGTGGTGATGCTGTACACGGGTACCCGTCACTTCCGTCACTGATCAAATAAAATTGGGTCCCCGCCTGCGCGGGGACGACGTTGGTTTGGTTTACGGTGAAATACCAGCTAACGATTTAGTACCGTTAGCAGAAAGACCGTCGTTCCCGCGCAGGCGGGAACCCAATTTCATTAGCAGGCCACTAACGTTCGCCACCACCCCAAAGGCAACGCCACTGTGTTTTTGCACAGTATTTTTCCCACGAACACCCTCCAGCCGTATATCATTCCACAATGATTATTCTCGGCATCGACCCGGGCCTGCGTACGACAGGGTTCGGCGTCATCGAAAAACACGGCACCAAACTACGCTATATCGCGTCCGGAACCATCAAGACCGGTCTCGAGGGCGCGCTGCCGCCGCGGCTCAAGATCATCCTGAACGGCGTGGGCGAGATCGTTTCCGCCTACCAGCCCAACTGCGCGGCCATCGAAAAAGTCTTCGTGAACGTCAACCCGCAGTCCACCCTGCTGCTCGGCCAGGCGCGCGGCGCGGCGATCACGGCGCTGGTCGGCGCCGACCTCGACGTGGCCGAATACACGGCGGTGCAGGTCAAGCAGGCCGTGGTCGGCACCGGCAAGGCCGCCAAGGCCCAGGTGCAGGACATGGTGTCGCGCCTGCTGAAGCTGCCGGGCCTGCCCGGCACCGACGCCGCCGACGCGCTCGGCGTCGCCATCTGCCATGCCCACAGCGTCGATACGCTGTCGATGCTCGGCGCGCTCTCGCCAAGCGCGCCCACGCTGCGCATGAAGCGCAGCCGTCTCGTCTGATAAAAGGAAAAACACGATGATCGGTCGCCTGTCCGGAACCCTGCTCGAAAAAGCGCCTCCGCACGTGCTGGTGGACTGCAACGGCGTCGGCTACGAAGTCGACGTCCCGATGAGCACCTTCTACAACCTGCCGCACACGGGCGAAAAGGTGGTGCTGTTTACCCACCTGATCGTGCGCGAGGACGCGCACCTGCTGTTCGGCTTCGGCACCGCGTCGGAGCGGGCGCTGTTCCGCCAGCTGATCAAGATCACCGGCATCGGCGCGCGCATGGCGCTCGCCATCCTGTCGGGCATGACGGTGGCCGACCTGGCGCAGGCGGTCACGCTGCAGGAAGCCGGCCGCCTGGTGAAGATTCCCGGCATCGGCAAGAAGACCGCCGAGCGCCTGCTGCTGGAACTGAAGGGCAAGCTCGGCGCCGACATCGGCGTGGTCGGCGGCGCCGTGCACGACGACGCCCAGGCGGACGTGCTCAATGCGCTGCTCGCATTGGGGTATTCTGACAAGGAAGCGCTGCTGGCGATCAAGAACATGCCGGCCGGTTCGAGCGTCTCCGACGGCATCAAGTTCGCGCTGAAGGCCCTGTCGAAGGGGTAAGCAGGGGTTTCGCGCGGCATGCCGCGCGCCTGCTTACCGGGCCTGCCATGCAGGGCAGGCCCTGGCAGCTGATTGGCATTTAGGATTTATTCATGAGCATCCAGACCGACAACTTCACCGAGCACCGCGTCATCGACGCCGCGCCCGCCTCGCCCAACGAGGAGGCGATCGAGCGTGCCTTGCGCCCCAAGCAGCTGGACGAGTACGTCGGCCAGGCCAAGATCCGCGACCAGCTCGAGATCTTCATCAGCGCCGCGCGCAAGCGCCGCGAAGCGCTCGACCACACGCTGCTGTTCGGCCCGCCGGGCCTCGGCAAGACCACGCTGGCGCACATCATCGCGCGCGAGATGGGCGTCAACCTGCGCCAGACTTCCGGCCCGGTGCTGGAGCGCCCGGGCGACCTCGCCGCGCTGCTCACCAACCTCGAACCGAACGACGTGCTGTTCATCGACGAGATCCACCGCCTGTCGCCGGTGGTCGAGGAGATCCTGTACCCGGCGCTCGAGGACTACCAGATCGACATCATGATCGGCGAGGGCCCGGCCGCGCGCTCGGTGAAGCTCGACCTGCAGCCCTTCACCCTGGTCGGCGCCACCACCCGCGCCGGCATGCTGACCAACCCGCTGCGCGACCGCTTCGGCATCGTGGCCCGCCTCGAGTTCTACAACGTCGAGGAGCTGACCAGGATCGTCGCGCGCAGCGCCGCGCTGCTGGCGGCGCCGATCAACGAAGACGGCGCGCGCGAGGTGGCCAAGCGCGCGCGCGGCACGCCGCGCATCGCCAACCGCCTGCTGCGCCGCGTGCGCGACTATGCGGAAGTGAAGGGCAACGGCGAGATCACCGCGGACATGGCCGACCGCGCCCTCAAGATGCTCGACGTCGACACGGTCGGCTTCGATGTCATGGACCGCAAGCTGCTGGAAGCGGTGCTGTTCAAGTTCGCCGGGGGGCCGGTCGGCATCGGCAACCTGGCGGCCGCGATCGGCGAGGCGGCCGACACCATCGAGGACGTGCTGGAACCGTATTTGATCCAGCAGGGCTACCTGCAGCGCACCCCGCGCGGGCGCATCGCCACGCCGCTGGCGTACCAGCACTTCGGCGTCACTGCGCCGCGCATCAGCCCGACGGGCGATTTGTGGGATAACCTGCCGCCTGCCTGAGCGGCTGCTTCGGTATCTTTCGATGTGCCTTCGCTGCACCCGGATGCCCGGCGAGTAGCGAAGGACTGCGTTGCAATCCAAAACGTTCTGACCGTGACGTCGGCGACGAAGCAATCGCGTTCCCACTGCTGCATCCGGCGCCCGGATTGCCATATGCGTGCGGTCCCCCATACCTGGAAGCTTACCGACTCCGGCGTCATCGCTTGTCGAGGCCGCTGAAGCAGCGTACTTCCGCCGTTGCCTGGGCGAGCATCGTGTCGTCTTCCACGAGAAGAAGGCGCATGGGCGACTTTCGATCGTTATCGAGGGACCAATTATGCCGTGAGGTGATGAAGATTTGTCCATCAAGGTGCATGCCGCGCAGCCGCGGCACGACGCACCTGGCCTTATGCCGGAGAATATGGCACCGACACATCCACTACCCATGTCGCGCCGAAGCGATCCCGCAGCATGCCGTAGAGGGGCGCCCATTGGCTGGGCGCCAGGGTGTGGAGGACGCTGGCGCCTTCTTTCAGCCGTTCCCACAAACGCCGGACCGTTTCCGGGTCATCGCCGCGCAGTGAAACAAAGAAGGCGTTGTCGCCCGGATCCCAGCTCGCGCCGACCGGCACGTCGTAGGCCATCAAGGCGATGCCGTCTTCTCCGGTAACCTGCCCCCAAACAATGTGCTCTGGATCTTCGGCACTGTCGGCCTGGCCTGCCTGGGCATACGTTACCAGGACCTGCTGCCCTTCGCCTTCGAAAACGCTATGGTAGAAAGCCAGTGCCGCTCGCGCCTGGCCCTTGAAGTTGAGGTGTGTGACAGTACGGATGGACATGCATGACTCCTTTGATGAACCGGGAAAGTGGTGTGATCCGAAATCAAGTATGCCGTCAGGCGATTAAGAATTTTTTAAACCAGGCCGCTCGCCGAACCCATCAGAAGGTAGTGTCAAGCTGCACGCTAGAGCGTACTCTCGATTGCACCGCAACAAACCATCCCATACTATATTCCTGAATGATGTTTTTAATGCAACTCTTTGAGGGGTATCGCTTTGCTTCCATTTCCCTACGCTCCCGATGTCGAAACGGTTTCTGACGACGAAGCACGCATGACCGAGGAGATCGTCGAGCAGATGGCGGCCACCAACCGCTGCACCTTCGAGCGCCACCGCCATGCGGTACGCGACGCCCATGCCAAGTCGAATGGCTTGCTGGTCGGCGAACTGGAGGTGCATGCGGAGTTGCCGCCCGAGCTGCGCCAGGGGATCTTCGCCGACGCGCGCATCTATCAAGTCGTCGCGCGCCTGTCATCGGCGCCCGGCGATATTCACTCCGACAAGATTCCGGCTCCACGTGGCTTCGCGCTCAAGGTGATGGGGGTGGAGGGCGAGCGGCTGTCGCCCGACATCGCGGGCGCCAACCAGGATTTTTTGATGGTGAATTTTCCGGTGCTTGCCTTCGGCACCATCGCCAGGTACAAGCAGATGCTGGCGCTGCTCGAAGCCAACGCGCATGCACCCGATACCTTCCAGCGGCTGGTGGCCGGCACCGCGCGCGGTGCCAAAGAGCTGGTCCAGGCGCTGGGCATGGAGCCGGGCGCCACGCTCGAAGGCCTGGCGCGCGACAACCACCATCCGCTCGGAGAAACTTACCATACGCAGGCGGCGATCCGCTACGGCGACTACATTGCCAAGCTCGCGCTCGCGCCAAAGTCCGAGGCGGTGCGTGCGTTGGCCGGGCAGCCGCTGCAGGAGGTGCACGACGCCTGCATGCGCGACGCCGTCAGCGCCTTCTTTGCCGAACATGGCGCCGAATACGAACTGTCGGCGCAGCTGTGCGTCGACATAAAGGCGATGCCGGTCGAGGACGCCGCTGTACGGTGGAGCGAGGAGCGTTCGCCGCACCGCGCCATCGCCACGCTGCGCTTTCCCCCGCAATCCACCGCGACGCCACAACGCCAGGTGTATGGCGACGACGTCCTTTCCTTTAACCCCTGGAACGGCATCCAGGCGCACCGGCCGCTCGGCGGCATCATGCGGATCCGACGCGCGGCCTACGAACGGTCGAGCGCGTATCGGCACAAGATGAACGCGCGGCCACGCACGGAGCCCTCGCAGCCTTCCGACATCCCAGAATGAGGAACCAGAACCATGACTGAACGGACCACCGACCCGCGCCTCGATGACGAAACCTGGCTGCAGGAAGTCAGGCGCCGCATCGACGCGGTGGCGCACGACGCGCCGCATCTCGCCAAGATCGCACTTGAAGCAATGGTGCGCAAGCACAATCCAGATCTGAAGGGCAGCGCCAAGTCGGCCGGGCGCGCCGGCAAGCAGTCCGGCAACGTTTCTGAACTGACAGCCATCGCGCCGCTCAAGCCAGGCGGTGCCGACCGTCTGCGCCGCATCTTCGACCTCACCAACGGCAATATGGATGGCGCCCAGCGCGTCTCGACCTTGCATGACATGCGCTTTGTCTTCTTCGACAACGACACCCGCATCCTGTTCGCCACCACCTATGACGGCGACTGGGACAGCTACATCAATGACTTCGCGACCAAAATTCCGGAGCTGATGGACCTGCTGTTCGCGAACGTGGAGGGCTGGCCGGGCATCGCCAGCCCGCAGGTGAAAGATTTCATCGCATCGCACCAGATCGACGCCGCCGGCTGGTTTGTCGCCAATCCCCAGGTGACCGTTGTCGATACCCGGCGCTACCAGCGGATGGAAAAGGCGCTAGACGCCTTCTTCGACGCCATGGCCGCGCATCCACCTGCGGACGAGGCGACCCGCAAGGCACTGGACACGCTGACGACCACGATCTCGCAGCCAGAAGGGGTGGATTACTGACATGGGCCTGCTCAACGATCTGAAGGCGCGCTTCCAGCACGAACGGGTTACGCTGGCCCTGGACGACATCCAGGCCCTGATCCTGCGTTCGCGTCCCGAACCCTATGTCGGCCTCCACGCGATGCTGCATTTCGACAGTGCGGAAGGAGGGCGCGACCTGGTGCGCCGCCTGGCTGCCCACATCCCTTCCGCAGCCGGCTGGACCGATGACCTCGACGCATGGACCGGCGCCGCGCTCAGCTTCGAAGGCTTGAAGGCACTGGGCCTGCCGGAGGACTCGCTCAAGAGTTTCCCGCTGCCCTTCCAGCAAGGCATGGCGGCGCGCGCCGAGCAACTGCGCGATGTCGGCGTCAATGCACCCGAACACTGGGATGAAGCGTTCCGCCCCGGCGTCTGCCACCTGGCGCTGACGATCTATGCGCGCGACGCAGCTTCGCTCGAAACGGCGCGCGCCAAGGCCATGGGAGAACTGGCGCGCTCGCACGGCGTGACCCTGGTCGGCACCCACACATTCGGCGCCGATGCCGATGCCAAGAATCCCTTCGGCTTCCGCGATTCGATTTCGCAGCCCGCGGTTGCCGGCAGCGGGGTCGATTCGCTGCCTGGCCAGGAGCGCGCGATCGCGCCCGGCGAATTCATCCTCGGCGAGAACAGCGAGACCGGGAAGCCGGTAGCGATGCCCGATCCGCCCGAACTGGGACGCAACGGTTCTTTCGTCGTCCTGCGCAAGTACGTCAGCCAGGTCGGCGCGTTCAACGACTTCGTTCGGAGCCACGCGGCAGGCGAATCCGATGAAGAGCTGCTGGCGGCCAAGCTGGTCGGCCGCTGGCGCAGCGGGGCGCCCCTGAACCTGACGCCCGAGCGCGACGATCCGGAATTGGGCGCCGACCCGGCACGCAACAACGATTTCGATTTTTCGAAGGATCCGCGCGGCTTCATTTGCCCCCACGCGTCCCACATGCGACGTTTGAATCCGCGCGACAGCAGGCTGACGATCCTGACCGACGTGAACATTCACCGCATCATTCGGCGCTCCTCGACTTTCGGTCCCAAATGGACCCGTCAGGTGACAGCGGCCGACGACGTGCGGGGCGAGCGCGGCATTTTTTTCATTTTCATCAGTGCGCGCGCCTACGACACCATCGAGTTCCTTCAGCAGGAATGGATCAACCGAGGCAATTTCATCGACCTTGGCACCGAGCGCGACGCCATCGTCGGTCTGCACGAGACGCCCGGCAGTTTCACGCTGCCGCAGCCGCCGGTGCGGCGCCGGTTGGACGGCGTGACGACGTTCAATCAGCTCAAGGGCGGCGAGTACCTGTTCATGCCTTCGCTTAGCGCACTGCGCTGGATCGGCGAGGGCAATTGGGCACGCTGATGAACAGTACTTGACTGACCTGAGGAATGTCGCACTGATCGTGTGGTCGACTCAGGCGGCCGCGCGCTCGCATCCCATTGGGAAGCGATAACGCTATCCAGACAGGAGTCGAACGCGTGGCCGGCAAGCCGAGCAGCTTACAAACGTCGCCTCACTTCAGCACTGTCGCAGTATCCACCACACGCACGTCGTGCATCTGGTGCAGATACGCCTCCAGATAGCCCTTGTGGGACGCCCCTACCACGACCAGCATCCTGCTGCCCGGCTTTGGCGTCAGAGCATCGCGGATATTTGCAGCCATGCGCAAGTTGCGGGTTTCCCACGCTCCCAAGTACTGGCGGCCGAAACGCTGGGGCGATGGCTCTTCGAGCACGGCGCCGAAGTCAGCTTCGAAGGCCATCTGCATTTCCTGCGGAGCATTGTGGCCGCGGTAAAGGGCAAGCACGCCGTCGTTGCTGCCGAGTCTGGCTTCAAGCGACTCGCCTGCCTCACGGCGCGTCTTCGTTGCCGCGTTTTTCCAGGCGCTCCGGATGGTCGCGACCCAGGCCGCTCTATCCGCAACCGCATGGTCGGCCGTGTGGTCGTCCATTGCGAAAACTTGCTCCAGTCCCAAACGCGCGGCCAGACGGGCGGCGATCAGGTAGCTTTCGTCGCGCCGGTCCTTCAGCTCATTCAGCAGTTGCACCAGCTTGTCGTCCAGGCCGTCACCGGTGCGACGCTCCGCTTGCGGGAGGCGCAGCCACTGCACGACGGCCGAAGCGCGTTCGCCGCCTGCAAGGAACAGGGCGGCCAAACGCCGGCGCTGGCCGGCGGAAGGATTCGCGGGCCAGGCCGCCAGTAGTGCTTCGGCTTGGGCGGTCGCGGCTGGCACATCCAGCCCCGTCGCGGCTTGGGCCGGCGCCGTGTCCCAGCAATAGGTCCTGATCACGTCCTTGTAACGTGCAGGAAAGCGGCGTACGTGATCGCACTGGGTTCCCGACAGGGCCTCGATGCTGATCATGTCCGGCTTCCATGCGGCCAGCCGGTCTTCCAGGCCGCGCAGGGTAGCCGGGTCGAAGGTTTCGGGAAATTGGAGCAGATGGGGCGAGCCGAGCACCATGACTTCGTTGACCGGCCCCCTGGCCGGGCCTTTGAGCTTGCTTGGGTCGAAGTCGGGCCGGTAGGCCTGGGCTGCGGCCGCGCCAGAGACCGCTGCCGCAAGAAGCAATACGTACATCTGACGCACGTTAGGTTGCCTTTCAGAACAGAAAACTCATCAGCGGATGATGTCACGGCCTGCCGGGGGAGTCAATCCAGGTTCCCCTGCTGATGGCTTCGACGCTTCCATGTCCAGGGCCGGCAAGCGCCGCGCCCTGGAACAAGGTGCTTCACCAGTATCTGGTTGATCCGGCAGTGGTCGACATCGGGTACCTCGAATTTGCTTCGTGTTACTCCACGCTGTGGTCCGCTCGGGGGACCTTGTGCAGCATGAACACCACGGAGCCGGCCGCGGTTTCGTAGCTCTCTTTGTCGGTCAGGCTCTCGAGCCTGGCGGTGCGCCTGGCGTCGCCGATCGGCATACTGCCTACCGCATGGCGTGCGACGCCGGCTGGCTGTAGGCCTTGCCCGGGCGCGGTTTCGGCGTGTGCATGAGCGGATAGATGAAGGTCATGTAGAGCACCAGCGTGAACGCCATCAGGAAGCCGCAGATCCGCAGCAGCATCGGGCTGCCGCCGTGCCAGACCACGGTGGCGCTGGCCGCGAAGGGCATCATCATCAGGAGCGCGGCCAGCGAACGCAGCGGCGGCGAACGGCGCATGCGGTGCCCGGCCAGGCCGATCACGAAATAACCGCCGGCCGCCAGCACCATCCCGCCCAGCATGACGAAGGGTTCGGCCATGTCCGGAATCGCATGGGCGATCGAGCGCAGCAGCAGGGGAGGGTGGATCAGGGCGAGCACGCCGGCGAACAGGCTGGCCAGGCGGAGATAACGCAGCGCACGCCCCCGCACGACGGGACGCGCCGGATTGGGAACGCTCATCGGTAAGCCGGGGCGGTGATGGATCGGGCGAGATGTCCTGACGATAGCACAGTCGCGCCCGTCCGGGAGCGCGTACGCCCACCCGGGCGTCCCTTGGCCTAGTTGGCGCGGCG
>DAMCRY010000025.1:0-18891 GCA_032115075.1 Massilia sp. | reverse complement strand
CGCGATCACCCAGCCGGCGCCGGCGATGATCGCCTGCATGAGCGGCGCGAACACGAACTGGCCGAAGGAGCCGCCGGCATTGATGAAGCCGGACGCGAAGGCGCGCCGCTCGGCCGGCAGCCTCTGGGCGGTGGCGCCGATCAGGATCGAGAAGCTGCCCGCCCCTGCCCCGGCCGCCGACAGGACGCCCATGGTGAGCAGCAGGCCCCATTCGGAATCGACGAAGGGCGTGGCGGCGGTGCCGATCGCCAGCATCAGGCCGCCGATGACGATGACCCTGGCCGGCCCGTACTTGTCGGCGATGGCGCCGAACACCGGCTGCGAGGCACCCCACATGAGCTGGGCGACGGCCATGGCGAAGCTGATGCTGGCCACGCCGAGGCCGGTCGAGGTGTTGATGGGCGACAGGAACAGGCCCGTGGTCAGGCGCGCCCCCATCGTGATCATCAGGATGGCGCTGGCGGCCAGGATCAGCATCCAGGCCGCGCGCGGCGTCATGGCCGGCTGGCCGGTCGGGTGGGATGTCATGTGCGGCTCCTCGTCGACAGAGCGGATCGCCCCTGCGGCGAATTATAGTGCATATGCACGCACATGACAGGATATCATCGCCGCGCGATCAATCCGGGGTCTTGACCAGCAGGGCCGTGGCTTGCGCCGCCATGCCCTCCTCGCGCCCCAGGAAGCCGAGCTTCTCGTTGGTCTTGGCCTTGATGTTCACCTGCTGCGGCGATACGCCCAGGTCTTCGGCGATGCGCGAGACCATCTGCGGGATGTGCGGCGCCATCTTCGGCTGCTGGGCGATGATGGTCGCGTCGATGTTGCCGATGGTGTAGCCGGTGGCGGCCACGCGGTGCGCCACCTCGCGCAGCAGGGTGCGCGAATCGGCGCCGGCGAACATCGGGTCGGTGTCCGGGAAGTGCTTGCCGATGTCGCCGAGGGCGGCCGCGCCCAGCAGCGAGTCGATGATCGCGTGCAGCAGCACGTCCGCGTCCGAGTGGCCGAGCAGGCCGAGGCGGTGCGGGATGGTCACGCCGCCGACGATGAGCTTGCGCCCTTCGACCAGCGCGTGGCAGTCGTAGCCGGTTCCGATGCGAAACGGCGGGGTGGGATTCCAGGATGCTTGTGCCATGGTATTCAGTTCATGCAGGTTGTTCGGGTTGATGGGCGGCCAGGTACATCTCGGCGATCCGGATGTCGGCAGGCAGCGTGACTTTCAGATTGCGTGGATGCCCTTCCACCAATTTAGGGGCCAGTCCCAGCGCTTCAACGGCGCTGGCGTCGTCCGTGATCGACGCCGGGTCGGTCACCGCGTCGAGCGCCCGCACCAGCAGGTGGTAGCGGAACATCTGCGGCGTCTGGGCCAGCCACAGGCCGTCGCGCGACACCGTGGCCACCTCGCCGGCGACGGCGCGCTTGACGGTGTCGACCACAGGCAGCGCGAGCAGGCCGCCGGCCGGGTGGTCACCCGTTTCGACGATCAGGCGCGCGATCAGTTCCGCATCGAGGCCGGGACGCGCGGCGTCGTGCACCAGGATCCAGTCGTCGCCCGCGACCGTGCCGTGCAGCCGGGCCAGGCCGTTGCGGATCGATTCCATGCGGGTGGCGCCGCCGCAGCGCAGGACCGTGACGCCGGCTGCCGGCACGACGGTGTCGATGACGGGGTCGTCCGCGCTGACCACCACGTAGGTGTGGGCGATGAGCGGGCTGGACAGGAAGGCGTCGAGGGTATGGCGCAGCATCGGCTTGCCGCTGATGGGCAAATACTGCTTGGGACTGCTGGCCGCCATGCGCGCGCCGACGCCGGCGGCGGGAATCAGGGCGAAGTAGCGGTGGGACGGCGGCTTTGCGGGGTCGTTCATGGACGGCGTGTTCAAGATGCGTTGTTTCGTCGTGGAGGTCGAAGCAAGGACTGTACCTCACCGCCGCAAACTTTGCCCAGGCGGGCATATTCCTGCGGCGAATCGATGGCCGCCTGCAGCGCTTCGACTTTCGCCATTTCGTTCTTAATGTAGGGCATCCAGCCGCGGTCGATTTCGCGCTGGAGCAGGCCTTGCGCCTGGCCGGTGCGCGCGTACAGCGGCTTGTCCTCGAAACGCTGGGCCAGCGCGGCGCGCACCCGCGCCTCGGCCTTGGGCAGGTAGTCGAGATAGGTGTTCAGGTGGCGCATCTCGTGCGCCAGCACTTCCTCGTAGGCGCAGCTGCCGGGCGGGAATTCGCGGCTGACGTAGACCACGATCGGGGGATAGGTCAGCCGCACCTCGATGTGCGGGGCGATGCATTCGTAGCCGCTGGCCGGGTCGCTGAGCAGGCGCCCGCCGACGTTGATGCTGACGCGCGACTCGGTGCGGGTCAGGCCCAGCACCACCTGCCCGGGCCGGGTCCGCCCCTTCATGACGGTGAGCGAACGGTAGCCGACGCTGTTATCGATGCGAAAGCCGTTCTGCACGCCGGTCAGCACCGACAGGGTCTCGCCGATGCTGTCCTCGCAGCGCGCCTGGAACGGGGTGCGCTGCGCCGGCGCCCCCGGAGCCGCGTCCGCCGCCAGCGCCCAGCACATCAGGACCAGCGCCAGCAGCGGCTTCATGGTTCAGCCCGGAGTCCAGGAGCCGGACAGGATCTTCTCCAGCCAGAAGGCACCGATGATGGTCTTGACGTCGGTGATCTCGCCACGCCTGACCATCTCGAGCAGCTCGGGCACGGTCGCGCTGAAGGTTTCGAGGAATTCCCCCTCGTCGAGCTTCTGCTCGCCCGCCGTCAGGTCTTCGGCCAGGAACAGCTCGAGGTGCTCGTCCGAATAGGCGATGGCGTTGTGGATGGTGCAGACGAAGCGCCACTTCGCGGCGGTGTAGCCGGTCTCCTCTTCCAGCTCGCGCCTGGCGCAGGCCAGGTGGTCCTCGCCCGGGTCGATCTTCCCGGCCGGGAATTCGATGAAGACCTGGGCGTTCGGATAGCGGAACTGGCGTTCCAGCAGCACGCGACCGTCGGGCAGCAGCGGCAGGATCACGACGGCGCCGGGATGGCGGATGAATTCGCGGTGGCTGGTGGAGCCGTCGGGCAGGCGCACCTGGTCGCGTTCGAGTGTGAGGAAGGGACCTTTGTAGACGATGCCCCCGTCGATGCGGGTCTCGCGCAGTTCAGACACTATCGGGTCTCCTGTTTTGATACAAGGTCGAGAAACGGCGATGGCGGACCGCGCGGCAATCAACACGATACGTAGCAAATCCGGCCTCTAGAGGCCGGATTATTCACGCAGCGTGTCAGGTACGTCCCTTGCGTAGGTAACGCAGGACGAAGCCGGGAAACGCCAGCACCAGGAACAGGCAACCGGTGACCGCATAGAACTCCCAGTTCTGCGCGAACACGCCGCCGATCCGGGATTCCAGCGCGCGCGCCAGGAAGCCGACGACAAAGTATAGAACAATCAGCTCGAGCAGGCGCAGCGGGAGCGACTTCGTGCGTGCGGTGGGAGTTGTCGCGCCGTCACCGGCGCTGCCGTCACCGGCCGTCTTCGGCTTCAGTGGAATGAAACCGAAGAGGCGCTCGGTGAGGAAAGGCAGGTTGGCGGCCGCGAGTGCGATCGCGACCACCAGCCAGGCTGCCAGGGAAGAATCCACGGCGGCCCGGTTACTTGGCCAGGGTGGCCTGCATGGTGCTGTAGCACACCGCCAGCAGCCAGCCCGGCACGATACCCAGCACGACCACGGCCACGCCGTTCAGCGACATCACCACGCGCATGTCGGCCGGGGTGTGGATGGCGGCGGTGTCCACGGCCTCGTCGAACCAGATGGTCTTGACGATGCGCAGGTAGTAGAAGGCGCCGACCAGCGAGAACAGCACGGCCACGACGGCCAGCCACACCATGCCCGCGTTGGCGACGGCCTGCAGGACCGCCCACTTGGCCATGAAGCCCACCATCGGCGGCACGCCCGCCAGCGAGAACATCAGGATGGTCATGACGATCGCGAACCACGGCGAACGCTTGCCCAGGCCCTTGAAGTCGGCAATGGTTTCCGCTTCGTGGCCGGCGCGCGCCAGCATCATGATCAGGCCGAAGCTGCCGACCGTGGTGAGCACGTAGGTGATGGTGTAGTACATCGCGGCGCTGTACGACGAGGCTGCGTCGCTGTTGTCGCCGTTGACCACGCCGGTCATCATGCCCAGCACCACGAAGCCCATCTGGGCGATGGTCGAGTAGGCCAGCATGCGCTTGATGTTGGTCTGCGCGATCGCGGTGATGTTACCCACGGCCAGCGACAGCACGGCCAGCACCAGCAGCATCTGCTGCCAGTCGAAGGCCATGGCCGGCAGTGCTTCGACCAGCAGGCGGATCACCATGGCGAAGGTCGCCAGCTTCGGTGCGCCGCCCAGCAGCAGGGTGACGGCGGTCGGGGCGCCCTGCACCACGTCCGGGACCCACATGTGGAACGGAACCACGCCCAGCTTGAAGGCCAGGCCGGCGACCACGAACACCAGGCCGAAGACCAGGATGTTGCGGTTGGCGTCGACCGCGGCGCTGGCCTGGCCGATGGCGGTGATGTCGAGCGAGCCGGTGGCGCCGTAGATCATCGACATGCCGTACAGCAGGAAGCCCGAGGACAGCGCGCCCAGGATGAAGTACTTCATCGCGGCTTCGGTCGAGACCGCGTGGTCGCGGCGCATCGCCACCAGCGCGTACAGCGACAGCGACATCAGTTCCACGCCCAGGTACAGCGACAGCATGCTGTTACCCGAGATCATGATCATCTGGCCGAGCATCGAGAACAGCGCGAGTACGTAGAACTCGCCGCCCAGGTTGCCGGACATCATGGCGCGGTCGCCCGCGTACTGGCGCGAATACACCAGGGTCATCGCGACCGCGACGTAGGTCACCAGCTTGAGCAGGTTCGACATCGGGTCCGACACGTACATGCCGTTGAAGGTGAACACGGTGGCGCCCGCGCTCATGTCGGCGAAGGACAGCACGAAGCAGCCGGCGATGGCCAGCAGGCTCAGCACATACGTCAGGTTGCGCTTGCCCTCCTTCAGGAACATATCGATCAGCAGGATCGCGGAAGCCGAGATCAGCAGGAAGATTTCGGCATAGACCGGCGCCAGGTTGGTGTCGGTCGCCGCATGCAAGGTTGAGGTCATTTCATTCATGGCGATTTATTGAGGCAATTTGCCAGCTGCGACGTGTTGCAGGAGGTCGGTGACCGACACCTGCAGCGTGTCGGCGATCGGCGCCGGATACAGGCCCATCACCAGCGTGGCGATGGCCAGCACGCCGAGGATGGCGAATTCGCGGCCGTTCAGGTCGGACAGTTCGGCGACGTGCTTGTTGCCCACCGGGCCGAACACGACGCGCTTGACCATCCACAGCGAGTAGGCGGCGCCCAGGATCAGGGCGGTGCCTGCCAGCAGGCCGGTCCAGAAGTTGAATTCGACGGCGCCCAGGATGACCATGAATTCGCCGATGAAGCCCGAGGTGGCCGGCAGGCCGGCGTTGGCCATCGAGAACAGCACGGCGAAGGCGGCGAACTTCGGCATCGTGTTGACGACGCCGCCGTAGTCGGCGATTTCACGCGAATGAACGCGGTCGTACAGCACGCCGATGCACAGGAACATCGCGCCCGACACGAAGCCGTGCGAGATCGACTGCATGATGCCGCCCTGCACGCCCAGGTCGTTGAAGATGAAGAAGCCCAGGGTGACGAAGCCCATGTGGGCGATCGACGAGTAGGCGACCAGCTTCTTCATGTCCTTCTGGACCATCGCCACCAGGCCGATGTAGATGACGGCGATCAGCGACAGGACGATGACGACCGGCGCCAGGTACTGCGAGGCGTCCGGCGTGATCGGCAGCGAGAAGCGCAGGAAGCCGTAGGCGCCCAGTTTCAGCATGATCGCGGCCAGCACCACGGAACCGCCGGTCGGCGCTTCCACGTGGGCGTCCGGCAGCCAGGTGTGCACCGGCCACATCGGGACCTTCACGGCGAAGGCCATGAAGAAGGCGATGAAGATCAGGATCTGCTCGTTCATCGTCAGCGGCAGGCGGTGCCATTCGAGGATGTCGAAGGAGCCCGACTGGTTGTACAGGTAGATGATCGCGACCAGGGTCAGCAGCGAGCCGAAGAACGTGTACAGGAAGAACTTGAATGCCGCATACACGCGATTCGGGCCGCCGAACACGCCGATGATGATGTACATCGGGATCAGGGTGGCTTCGAAGAAGAAGTAGAACAGCAGGCCGTCCAGCGAGGCGAACACGCCGATCATCAGGCCCGACAGGATCAGGAAGGAACCCATGTACTGCGCCACGCGCTCTTCGATCACCTGCCATGCCGCCAGCACCACGATGATGCTGATGAAGGCGGTCAGCGGGACGAACCACAGCGACAGGCCGTCGACGCCCAGCTTGTAGAACACGTTGAAGCGTTCGATCCAGGCGGCCGACTCGTAGAACTGCATGCCATGGGCGGCATTGTCGAAGTTCATGATCAGCGGCAGCGTCGGCAGGAAGCTGACCACGGCGCCGACCAGGGACAGCAGGCGCACGAAGCCCGCATTCTTGTCGCGGCCCACGGCCAGCACGACCAGGCCGAACAGGATCGGGAGCCAGATCGACAGGCTCAGGTAAGGAGGAAATGTAGAAATTGACTGCATCATTTTTCGCTTTTCTTATCGATCCCGA
Source organism: Massilia sp. (assembly GCA_032115075.1). Taxonomy (GTDB): domain Bacteria; phylum Pseudomonadota; class Gammaproteobacteria; order Burkholderiales; family Burkholderiaceae_D; genus Telluria. The sequence goes on along the minus strand of DAMCRY010000025.1, from coordinate 12,221 downwards.
TTAAGCACGCCAGAACGGGAAGAACCACAACAGGGTCGCCAGCACGCCGACGATCATCACGAATGCATAGTGATAGATGTAGCCCGTCTGGAATGTACGGGTGATCGTCGAGAACCAGCCCACCAGTTTGGCCGAACCGTTGACCAGCAGGCCGTCGATCAGGCCGCGGTCGCCCACTTTCCACAGGCCGCCCCCGATGGCGCGCGCGCCGCCGGCGAACACGACTTCGTTGAACTTGTCCATGTAGTACTTGTTGTCCAGCAGGGTGTGCAGCGGCTTGAACTTGGCGTAGAACCAGGCCGGGACGCGCGGGTTCACCATGTAGCAGTAGTAGGCGGTCACGACACCTGCCAGCGCCAGCCAGAACGGTGCGGTGGTGAGGCCGTGGGTAGCCATTGCCATGGCGCCATGGAACTCTTCGCTCAGGGTGGCCATTGCCGGGTGGTTGTCGCCGACAAAGATCACGCCCTTGAAGAAGTCGCCATGCAGCATCGGACCGATCGCCAGGTAGCCGATGATGACCGACGGGATCGCCAGCAGGATCAGCGGCAGGGTCACGACCCATGGCGACTCGTGCGGCTTCTGGCCCGGGGCCAGGCCGTGGTGGCCGTGGTCGTCGTGTTCCTCTTCATGGTGCGCGTCCGAATCGTGCAGGGCGTGCGGATCGCCCTTCCCTGCCGCGGCGACGTGCTGCTGGTGGGCGTCATGGCCGTGCGCGTCGTGCGCATGTGCCTTGCCCCAACGCTCTTCACCGTGGAACACCAGGAAGTACATGCGGAACGAGTAGAAGGCCGTGATGAACACGCCTGCCAGCACCGCGAAGTTGGCGAAGCCTGCGCCCGGGATGTTGGTCGCGTGCACCGCCTCGATGATCGAGTCCTTCGAGTAGAAGCCCGAGAACAGCGGGGTACCGATCAGGGCCAGCGAGCCCAGCAGCGAGGTGATCCAGGTGATCGGCATGTACTTGCGCAGGCCGCCCATGTTGCGCATGTCCTGGTCGTGGTGCATGCCGATGATGACCGAACCCGCGCCGAGGAACAGCAGCGCCTTGAAGAAGGCGTGGGTCATCAGGTGGAACACGGCCACCGAGTAGGCCGAGGCGCCCAGCGCGACGGTCATGTAGCCCAGCTGCGACAGGGTCGAGTAGGCGACGACGCGCTTGATGTCGTTCTGGATGATGCCCAGGAAGCCCATGAACAGCGCGGTGATCGAGCCGATCACGATGATGAAGCTCAGCGCGCCGTCCGACAGCTCGAACAGCGGCGACATGCGCGACACCATGAAGATGCCGGCGGTAACCATGGTTGCCGCGTGGATCAGCGCCGAGATCGGGGTCGGGCCTTCCATCGAGTCCGGCAGCCAGACGTGCAGCGGGAACTGCGCCGACTTGCCCATCGCGCCGATGAACAGGCAGATGCAGGCGGCGGTCAGGAGCGGCCAGCCGATGCCCGGCACGGTCATGCCGGACAGCTTGTCGGCCTGCGCGAACACCTCGGTGTACTGCATCGAGCCCGATGCGGCCAGCAGCAAGCCGATACCGAGGATGAAGCCGAAGTCGCCGACGCGGTTCACCAGGAAGGCCTTCATGTTCGCGAAGATCGCGGTCGGGCGGGTGTACCAGAAGCCGATCAGCAGGTAGGAGACCAGGCCCACCGCTTCCCAGCCGAAGAACAGCTGCAGGAAGTTGTTGGACATGACCAGCATCAGCATCGCGAACGTGAACAGCGAGATGTACGAGAAGAAGCGATTGTAGCCTTCGTCCTCGGCCATGTAGCCGATCGTGTAGATGTGGACCATCAGCGAGACCGACGTGACCACGCACATCATCATCGCCGACAGGGTGTCGATCTGGAAGCCGACGGCCAGCTTGAGCGTGCCGACGGTCATCCAGGTGTAGATGTCTTCATTGAAGGTGGCGCCATCGAGCACCGCCATCAGGGTCTGGACCGAAATGATCAGCGCGATCAGCACGCCCAGGATGGTCGCGGTATGCGACACCTTGCGGCCGACCACGTTGCCGAAGAACTTGGTACCGAGCAGGCCGGCGATCGCCGAGCCTGCGAGCGGGGCCAGAGGCACCGCCAGTAACATTGAGGAAGAGAGTTGCCCCGCCATTGTTGAACCTTAATCGTTATTGTTTATCAAGCCGAGACCATCAGCCCTTCAGGCTGTCGAGGTCTTCCACATTGATCGTGTCCAGGTTACGGAACAGGACCACCAGGATCGCCAGGCCGATCGCCGATTCGGCGGCCGCGACGGTCAGAATGAAGAACACGAAGATCTGCCCCGCCGCGTCTCCGAGGTAATGCGAGAACGCGACGAAGTTCAGGTTCACCGCCAGCAGCATCAGTTCGATGGCCATCAGCAGGATGATGATGTTCTTCCGGTTCAGGAAGATGCCGATCACCGAGATCGCGAACAGGATCGCGCCCAGGATCAGGTAGTGTGCGAGCGACAAAGTCATGGTGCCTCCTTCGGTGCGGCAGCGGACGCTTCGGCTGCCGCTTTCTGGGCGGCGGCTTCGTCGATGGCGCGCTGGTTGACCGCATCCATCTTGACGATGCGCAGGCGGTCGTTACGCTTGACGCGGACGGCTTGGCCCGGGTCGATTGCTTTGGTGTCCTTGCGCTTGCGCAGGGTCAGGGCGACTGCGGCGACGATCGCGACCAGCAGGATCACGGCGGCGATCTCGAAGCCGTAGATGTACTTGGTGTAGATCAAGAGGCCCAGTTCCTTGGTGCCGCCGATGTTCAAGGCGGCGGCCTCGGCCGACTGCTCGAAGCCCAGGAAACCGCGCCACAGGACGGCGGCCATCTCGAGCACGATCAGGGCGCCGATGCCCGAGGCCAGCGGCAGGTAACCCCAGAAGCCTTCGCGCATGCGGTCGATATTAATGTCGAGCATCATGACGACGAAGAGGAACAGCACCATGACGGCGCCGACGTAGACCAGCACCAGCACGATGGCGAGGAACTCGGCCTTCAGCAGCATCCAGATGCCGGCCGCATTGAAGAAGGCCAGCACCAGGAACAGCGCGGCGTGGACCGGGTTCTTGGCGGTGATGACGCGCAGGCTCGCCAGCACCATGATGGCCGCGAACGCGTAGAACAGGAAAGATGTGAATTCCATGACTTTGACAGCCTCTTCTTATCGGTACTTGGCGTCCGCCTCGCGGGCGGCCGCGATGTCGGCTTCGTAGCGGTCGCCCACGGCCAGCAGCATCTCTTTGGTGTAGTAGAGGTCGCCGCGTTTCTCGCCGTGGTATTCCAGCACGTGGGTTTCGACGATCGAGTCGACCGGGCAGGACTCTTCGCAGAAACCGCAGAAGATGCACTTGGTCAGGTCGATGTCGTAGCGCGTGGTGCGGCGGGTGCCGTCCTCGCGCTGGGCCGATTCGATCGTGATCGCCATTGCCGGGCACACGGCCTCGCACAGCTTGCACGCGATGCAGCGCTCTTCCCCGTTGGGGTAGCGACGCAGGGCGTGCAGGCCGCGGAAGCGGTTCGACATCGGGGTCTTCTCTTCCGGGTACTGGACCGTGATCTTGCGCGACAGCGCGTACTTGCCGGTCAGGGCCAGGCCCTTGAAGAGTTCGGACAGCATCAGGCTGCCGACGATTTCTTTAATCCGATTCATTTTTGTTTGCTTCCTTACTTCACAGGCATCCAGATGTTCCACGGCGAATGCATCCAGAGCGCGACCACGACCAGCCAGATCAGGGTCAGCGGGATGAATACTTTCCAGCCCAGGCGCATGATCTGGTCATAGCGGTAGCGCGGGAAGGTGCCGCGGACCCAGACCATGGTCGAGACCAGCAGGAACATCTTCAGGAACAGCCAGAAGAAGCCGCCGATCGCGCCGAATTGCAGGAAGCCGAACGGCGCCGACCAGCCACCCAGGAACAGGATCGCAGCCAGGGTCGAGATCAGGATCATGTTGGAATATTCCGCCAGCATGAACATCGCGTAGGACATGCCCGAGTACTCGACCATGTGGCCGGCGACGATCTCCGATTCGCCTTCCACCACGTCAAACGGGTGGCGGTTGCACTCGGCCAGGCCGGAGACGAAATAGATCACGAACAGCGGCAGCAGCGGCAGCCAGTTCCACGACAGGAAGTTCAGGCCCATGTCGGCGAAGCGGCCCATTTCCTGGCTGGCGACGATGTCGGTCATGTTCAGGCTGCCGGTCACCATCAGGACCACGACCAGCACGAAGCCGATCGGGATCTCGTAGGAGATCATCTGCGCCGAGGCGCGCATCGCGCCCATGAACGCGTACTTCGAGTTCGAAGCCCAGCCGGCGATGATGATGCCGTAGACTTCCATCGAGGTGATCGCCATCAGGAACAGCAGGCCGGCGTTGACGTTGGCCAGCGCGGCCTGTGGACCGAAGGGCACCACCGCCCAGGCGGCCAGCGCCGGCATGATGGTCATGATCGGGCCGATCACGAACAGGCTGCGGTTGGCGTTGCTCGGGATGACGATTTCCTTGAGCAGCAGCTTGATCGCGTCGGCGATCGGCTGCAGCAGGCCGCCCGGACCGACGCGGTTCGGGCCCTGGCGGATGTGGATCCAGCCGATCAGGCGGCGTTCCCACAGGGTGGCGTAGGCGACCAGGCCCATCAGCGGCAGGAGCACGCACAGGATCTTGATCAGGTTCCACACCAGTGGCCAGACCGGGCCGAGCAGGTCAGCCCCGCCGGCGTTGAAAGTATCGATGAAACCGGGCGTTGCCATTATTTGCCCTCTCCTGCTTTTGCAACATTGATCGAACCGAACATCGCGCCCAGGGTCGCGACGGCCGGGTGGCCGGCGGCGACGCGCACTGCGTTCGACGGCAGGCGTGCATCCACGTCGGCGACCAGCACGGCGCTGCCCGAACCTTGCGAGACGCGGACCAGGTCGCCGGCGTTCACGCCGATCTGCTCGGCCACGGCCTTCGACAGGGTCACCAGCGGCGCATTCGCGTCGGCGGTGCGCTGCAGCGGTTCCGAACGGCGCGCCAGCGCGTCGGTGAAGTAGATCGGCACGTCGGCGACGCGCTCGAGCCGGCCGGCCGGCGCGTACGAACCAGCGGAAGGCAGAAGACGCGCGACGTTGTTCAGCTTGGCCGACAGGTCGGTCACGCCCTTGCCGATCGCTTCGTCGCGGATCGCTTCCGAAGTCTCGTAGTCGAAGCCCTGCAGGCCCAGCAGGTTGCCCAGCACGCGCAGCACTTTCCAGCCCGGACGGGTCTCGCCCAGCGGACGCACGGTGCCGTTGAAGCTCTGCGCGCGGCCTTCGCAGTTGACGAAGGTGCCGGCGGTCTCGCTGAACGGCGAGATCGGCAGCAGCACGTCGGCGAAGTCCATGCCGTGCTTGAATGCCGACATGGCGACGACCATTTCGGCGCCGTCGAGGGCGGCACGGGCCTGCTGCGGGTTGGCCGCATCCAGTTCCGGTTCCGCGTTCAGCAGCACGTAGGCCTTCTTCGGCGATGCGAACACGGCTTCGCCCTTGCCGGTGGCGCCGACGATGTGGCCGCCCACGGTGTTGGCGGCATCGACCAGGTAGCCGAAGGAGCAGCCGGTCTGCTCGGCGATCCACTGCGCGGCGGCGTGGATCTTCGAGGCTTGCGGGTGGTAAGAGGCAGCGTTACCGATCAGGACGGCGCCCGGGGTGTCGACGCCGACCAGGGTCGCGGCGATGGCCTTGGCGGCCTCCCCTGCCTGCACGTTCTCGAAGCCCGAGGGAGCAGCAACGTTCTTCGCGCCGGCGACGGCCGACACGACTTCCGACAGCGCGGCCAGCCAGTCGCTTGGCGCGGCGACCAGCTTGTTTGCAACCGGCATCAAGAGATCGTCGTCCGAGGACTGCAGCAGCGACAGCTTGGCGCCGCCCTTGGTGGCGACGCGCAGGCGGGTCGCGACCAGCGGGTGGTCCTTGCGCAGGTTCGAGCCGATGACGAAGGCGCGCTTCAGTTGCGAGAAGTTCGCGATCGGCATGCCCAGCCATGGGGTGACCTGGCCGTCCAGCGCGAAGTCGCTCTGGCGCAGGCGGAACTCGATGTTGTCCGAGCCGAGGCCGCGGGTCATCTTGTTCAGCAGGTACAGTTCTTCCAGCGTCGAGTGCGGGGTCGCGACGGCGGCGATGCTGTCGGCGCCGTGCTCGTGGCGGATGTTACGCAGGCCGTGGGCCACGTATTCAAGCGCGGTCTGCCAGTCGGTTTCCTGCCACACGCCACCCTGCTTGATCATCGGGTTGACCAGGCGGTCCGCGTTGTCCAGCGCCTCGTACGAGAAGCGGTCCTTGTCCGACAGCCAGCATTCGTTGATGGCTTCGTTTTCCAGCGGCAGCACGCGCATGACCTTGCCGCCCTTGACCTGGACGATCAGGTTCGAGCCCAGCGAGTCGTGCGGCGCGATCGACTTGCGGCGCTGCAGTTCCCACGGACGGGCCGAGTAACGGAAAGGCTTCGAGGTGAGCGCGCCGACCGGGCACAGGTCGATCATGTTGCCCGACACTTCCGAGTCGACGGTCTTGCCGACGAAGGTGGTGATCTCCGAGTGCTCGCCGCGGCCGACCATGCCGAATTCCATCACGCCGGCCACTTCCTGGCCGAAGCGCACGCAACGGGTGCACTGGATGCAACGCGACATCTCTTCCATCGAGATCAGCGGGCCGGCCTCTTTCGGGGCCACCACGCGCTTCTCTTCCTGGTAGCGCGAACCGCTCTTGCCATAGCCGACGGCCAGGTCCTGCAGCTGGCATTCGCCGCCCTGGTCGCAGATCGGGCAATCCAGCGGGTGGTTAATGAGGAGGAACTCCATCACCGACTTCTGCGCGTGCACGGCCTTGTCGCTGTGGGTGCGCACGATCATGCCCGGCGAGACCGGGGTCGCGCAGGCGGGCAGCGGCTTCGGCGCCTTTTCCACTTCGACCAGGCACATGCGGCAGTTCGCTGCGATCGACAGTTTCTTGTGATAGCAGAAGTGCGGGATGTAGGTCCCGAGTTTGTTTGCGGCGTCCATCACCATGGAACCTGGTGCGACTTCGACTTTCTTGCCGTCTAATTCAATTTCAACCATTTGTCGTTACCTGACCTGGCTTAAAGGTAAGTGGGCACGAGGCAGTGCTTGTGCTCGATGTGATATTCGAATTCCTCGCGGAAGTTCTTGATCATGGCGCGAACCGGCATCGCGGCGGCATCGCCCAGCGCGCAGATGGTGCGGCCCTGGATGTTGTCGGCGATCGAGTTCAGCAGGTCCATGTCTTCCGGACGGCCCTGGCCGTTCTCGATGCGGTGGACCATGCGGTACATCCAGCCGGTGCCTTCACGGCACGGCGTGCACTGGCCGCACGATTCCTCGTAGTAGAAGTAGGACAGGCGCAGCAGCGACTTGACCATGCAGCGGGTCTCGTCCATGACGATCACGGCGCCCGAACCCAGCATCGAGCCGGCCTTGGCGATCGAATCGTAGTCGAGATCGGTCTGCATCATGACGTCGCCGCGCACCACCGGCGCCGACGAACCGCCAGGAATCACGGCCTTGATCTTCTTGCCGCCGCGCATGCCGCCGGCCAGCTCCATCAGGGTGGCGAACGGGGTGCCCAGCGGGACTTCGTAGTTGCCCGGACGCTCGACGTCGCCCGAGATCGAGAAGATCTTGGTGCCGCCGTTGTTCGGCTTGCCGATGCCCATGTAGTTCTCGGCGCCGATGTTCAGGATGAAGGGGACGGCCGCGAAGGTCTCGGTGTTGTTGATCGTGGTCGGCTTGCCGTACAGGCCGAACGAGGCCGGGAACGGCGGCTTGAAGCGCGGCTGGCCTTTCTTGCCTTCCAGCGACTCGAGCAGCGCGGTTTCTTCGCCGCAGATGTAGGCGCCGTAGCCGTGGTGCGCGTGCAGCTGGAAGCTGAACTGCGAACCCATGATGTTATCGCCCAGGAAGCCGGCGGCACGCGCCTCTTCCAGCGCCTCTTCGAAGCGCAGGTATTCCTGGAAGATCTCGCCGTGGATGTAGTTGTAGCCCACGGTGATGCCCATCGCGTAGGCGCCGATGGCCATGCCTTCGATCAGCGCGTGCGGGTTGTAGCGGATGATGTCGCGGTCCTTGAACGTGCCCGGCTCGCCTTCGTCGGTGTTGCAGACGAGGTATTTCTGGCCCGGGTACTGGCGCGGCATGAAGCTCCACTTCAGGCCGGTCGGGAAACCGGCGCCGCCGCGGCCGCGCAGGCCCGAGGTCTTCAGGTCGGCGATGATCTGTTCCGGCGCGATGCCCTCTTCGAGGATGCGGCGCAGCGCCGAATAGCCGCCACGCTTGACGTAGTCGGCCAGGTGCCAGTTGTCGCCGTTCAGGTCCTTGAGGATCAGCGGATTGATGTGACGGTCGTGCAGGCTGGTCATTTGTTCAGTTCCTCAAGCAGGGCGTCGATCTTCTCGTCGCTCATGAACGAGCACATGCGGTGGTTATTCACCAGCATCACAGGTGCGTCGCCGCAGGCGCCCATGCACTCGCCTTCCAGCAGGGTGAATTTGCCGTCTTCGGTGGTGTCGCGGTAGCCGATGCCGAGCGCATCCTTGATGCGCTGGCCGGCGCGCTCGCCGCCCGACAGGGCGCACGGCAGGTTGGTGCACACGGTGATCTTGTGCTTGCCGACCGGCTTGATGTTGTACATGTTGTAGAAGGTCGCCACTTCCTGCACGGCGATGGCCGGCATGCCGATGTAGTCGGCGATTTCCTGCATGGTTTCCGGCGACAGCCAGCCCAGTTCGACCTGGGCGTGGGCCAGCGAGGCCATCACGGCCGACTGGCGTTGATCGGCTGGGTACTTGGCCAGCTCGCGATCGATCTTTTTATAGCATTCCTGCGATAACATTTTTCTCTGTCCTTCTTATCGGTCGATACTGCCGAACACGATGTCCTGGGTGCCGATGATGGCGACTGCGTCGGCGATCATGTGGCCGCGCGCCATTTCGTCGAGGCTCTGCAGGTGGACGTAGTCCGGGGTACGGATCTTCAGGCGGTACGGTTTGTTGGCGCCGTCCGAGACGATGTAGATGCCGAACTCGCCCTTCGGGTGCTCGACGGCCGCATAGGCTTCGCCTTCCGGCACGTGGAAGCCTTCGGTGAACAGCTTGAAGTGGTGGATCAGCGATTCCATGTTGGACTTCATGTCCATGCGGCTCGGCGGGGCGATCTTGTTGTTGTCGATCATGACCGAGCCCTGGTTCACGCGCAGCCAGGCGATGCACTGCTTGATGATGCGGTTCGACTGGCGCATTTCTTCCACGCGGACCAGGTAGCGGTCGTAGGAGTCGCCGTTGGTGCCGACCGGGATGTCGAACTCGACCTTGTCGTAGGCCGCGTACGGCTGCTTCTTGCGCAGGTCCCAGGCCACGCCCGAACCGCGCAGCATGGCGCCGGTGAAGCCCATCGCCTTCGCGTCTTCCGGCGAAACCACGCCGATGCCCACCGTGCGCTGCTTCCAGATACGGTTATCGGTCAGCAGGGTTTCGTATTCGTCGACATAGCCGTCGAAGCGCTTGGTGAAGGCTTCCAGGAAGTCCAGCACCGAGCCCTGGCGGTCGCGGTTCAGGTCGTCGATCGCCTTCTTCGAGCGGATCGGCGATTCCTTGTGCTGCGGCATGCGGTCCGGCAGGTCGCGGTAGACGCCGCCCGGACGGTAGTAGGCCGCGTGCATGCGCGCGCCGGAGACGGCTTCGTACACGTCGAACAGGTCTTCGCGGTCACGGAAGGCGTACAGGAAGGGACCCATCGCGCCGATGTCGAGCGCGTGCGCGCCCAGCCACATCAGGTGGTTCAGGATACGGGTGATCTCGTCGAACATCGTGCGGATGTACTGCGCGCGGATCGGGGCTTCGATGCCCAGCAGCTTCTCGATCGCCAGCACGTAGCCGTGCTCGTTGCACATCATCGACACGTAGTCGAGGCGGTCCATGTACGGGACCGATTGCAGGTAGGTGCGGGTCTCGGCCAGCTTCTCGGTACCGCGGTGCAGCAGGCCGATGTGCGGGTCGGCGCGCTGGATCACTTCGCCGTCCAGCTCCAGCACGAGGCGCAGCACGCCGTGCGCTGCCGGGTGCTGCGGACCAAAGTTCAGGGTGTAATTCTTAAGCTCAGCCATTATTTCGTCCCGTAGGTTTCTTCGCGGATCACGCGCGGGATGTTCTCGCGCGGTTCGATCGTCACCGGTTGGTAGATCACGCGTTTCTGTTCAGGGTCGTAGCGCATCTCGACATAGCCCGTGATCGGGAAGTCCTTGCGGAACGGGTGGCCGATGAAGCCGTAGTCGGTCAGGATGCGGCGCAGGTCGCCGTGGCCGTCGAACAGGATGCCGAACAGGTCGAAGGCTTCGCGTTCGAACCAGTTGGCGGCGCGCCAGATCGGAGTGATCGACTCGACCAGCGGCATGTCGTCGTCCGGGCAGAACACGCGCACGCGCACGCGCCAGTTGTGCTCCAGCGACAGCAGGTGCACGACCACCGCGAAGCGCGGGCCGTCCCAGGTGCCTTCGCCGTACTGGGAGTAGTCGACGCCGCACAGGTCGATCATTTCTTCGAAGCGCAGGGTCGGATCGTCGCGCAGGGTCTGCATCGACTGGATGTAGTCGGCGGCCTTGACCACCACAGTCACTTCGCCCAGCGCCGCGGTGATGGCGGCGCCCTCGCCCAGTGCTTTTTTCAGGGCGAGTTCAAGGGATTCGAGTTTAGTCGTCATGGTGTTTCGCTGTTCTTAGCGCGCGATGGTGTTGGTGCGCTTGATCTTGTTCTGCAGCTGCATGATGCCGTACAGCAGGGCTTCCGCGGTCGGCGGGCAGCCCGGCACGTAGACGTCGACCGGCACGATGCGGTCGCAGCCGCGCACCACCGAGTACGAGTAGTGGTAGTAGCCGCCGCCGTTGGCGCAGGAACCCATCGAGATCACCCAGCGCGGTTCGGCCATCTGGTCGTACACCTTGCGCAGCGCGGGAGCCATCTTGTTGCACAGCGTGCCGGCGACGATCATGACGTCCGACTGGCGCGGCGAGGGGCGGAACACAATGCCAAAACGGTCGAGATCGTAGCGGGCCGCGCCCACATGCATCATCTCGACCGCGCAGCATGCCAGGCCGAACGTCATCGGGAACATCGATCCCGTGCGCGCCCAGTTGATCAGCTTATCGGCTGTGGTGGTAATGAAACCTTCGTTTAATACGCCTTCAATTGCCATGGCTTATTCCCAATCAAGGGCACCTTTCTTCCAGATGTACCAGAAGCCCACGATGAACTCGGCGATGAACACCATCATCGTGACGAAACCGGTCCAACCCAGTTCGCGCATCGAGACGCCCCATGGGAAGAAGAATGCCGTTTCCAGATCAAACAAAATAAACAGGATCGCCACGAGGTAGTAGCGAACGTCGAACTTCATGCGCGCATCTTCGAAAGCCTCGAAGCCGCATTCATACGGGGAGAGTTTGGCCGCATCCGGGCGGTGCGGGCCGAGCAGGCGGCCGAGCACCTGCGGGGCGACACCGACGCCGATGCCAACCAGGATAAAGAGAAGAACGGGGAAGTAATTTTCGAGGTTCACGTGAAGCCTATTTGAACGATCGGTTAATGAAACACTGCAGGGCTGCAGCGCCGAATCGCGCGAACCTGGCCCGATGACCTCGGAAAACCCAAGCGGCTTGCACTGCTGATCTGCGATGCTTGCTGCGGTTTGGCGAGGCCCCGGTAGATTGCCACCAGGACCGTACGATTGATCCTCGTGAAAAAGCCAGCTCAGGCAGGAGAGCGGTTGCTCGTGCGCCCTTGCTGGCTCTTTCATAATCTTGGTGCCGACGGCGAGACTCGAACTCGCACAGCTTTCGCCACTACCCCCTCAAGATAGCGTGTCTACCAATTTCACCACGTCGGCTGGAGACCAGTATTTTAACCTGCCTTAGCACTATTTTTCAATGCACAAATTGCGCTAAAACAAGGAAATTACACAAATTCTCAACTATTTGATGTTGCCGATTAATCTTTACAGCTTGATCAAACCGTCGAAGGCCTGTGCGGGCCATTTTACGGACGCTGCAGCCTGAGGACAGGCCGCATTGCGAGGCGCATTCTACTCCGATTCCTGAACGGGCGTGCACCGCCCGTTCAAATCGGGGAACTACCTGGGACTACCTGCTTACTTCGTGGCCGGAGCCGGGGCCGGCGCGGCCGGCGCCGCGGCGGACGGAGCGGTC
>DAMCRY010000024.1:0-19272 GCA_032115075.1 Massilia sp. | reverse complement strand
CAGCACGGCGCGCAGGGTGGCGGCGTCGACCTCGGCATGGGTGGGGCGGATGCCCGGCGCGGCCGGCAACCCCCTCGCATTCGCCAGCCGCAAGGCTTGCAGGAGGCTGATGTACATCCAGCCGATGTCGAATTCATACCATTTGACGGACAGCTTGGCCGAGGTGGCGAAGGTATGGTGGTTGTTGTGCAGCTCCTCGCCGCCGATCAGCACGCCGAAGGGAAGGATGTTGGTGGCCGCCTCCTGGCAGTCGAAATTGCGGTAGCCGAGCGCGTGTCCCACCCCGTTGATGACGCCGGCAGCCAGCACCGGAATCCACAGCATCTGGACGCCCCAGACCGTCAGGCCGACGATGCCGAACAGGGCCACGTCCACGACCAGCAGCAGCCCGACGCCCTGCCAGGTGAAGCGGCTGTACAGGCGGCGCTCGATCCAGTCGTCCGGGCAGCCAGCCGCGTAGCGCGCGATCTCGGCGCTGTCCTTGCTGGCGGTGCGGTAGAGCTCGGCGCCGCGCAGGAGCACCGTTCGCAGGCCGACCTGGCGCGGACTGTGCGGGTCGCCGGGACGTTCGCAGTGGGCGTGGTGGCGGCGGTGGATCGCGACCCATTCGCGGGTCACCATGCCGGTGGTGAGCCAGAGCCAGAAACGGAAGAAGTGCGCCACCAGCGGATGCAGCGACAGCGCGCGGTGCGCCTGGTGGCGGTGCAGGTAGACGGTGACGGCGACGATGGTCACGTGCGTCGTCAGCAGGGTGTAGGCCACGATCGCGGCCGCGGAGGCATTGCTCAGGCCATCGGCCAGGAAAGATAACAGCGCGTCCATCGCATGCTTCCCCCGTCAGGTGCGCGGCCGGAGGGCCGTCGCCAATTCCGTGGTGAAAGTGTGAGATGGACATCCCGACACGACCACGGAGACGTGGCCGGGATCAGCTGTCTAGTATGCGCGCTTCCCGCCAGGGAAGCGCACGCCTGCATTGCACAGGCCGGAGGCGGGATTAACGGCGGCGCGGCGCCGGACGCGGACCCGAGGGACCACGGTTCTCGATGTGGCGGAAGGTGATGCGACCCTTGTTCAGGTCGTACGGCGACATCTCGAGGGTGACGCGGTCGCCCGCCAGGATGCGGATGTGGTTCTTCTTCATGCGGCCCGAGGTGTAGGCGATCAGTTGGTGACCATTGTCCAGGTTCACGCGGAAACGCATTTCGGGCAGGATTTCGGACACGAGTCCGTTCATTTCGATCAGTTCTTCTTTGGCCATGCTGACTCTCCTAAAGCGTGGTTGAGGTCCCGTGCGGCGCACGGTCCTGTGAAACGTCGGTCGCACCGCCCGGCGATGCACGGCGGCGTTTGGTGCTGGCCTGACCCGGGCCAGGTGGGAGAAAAAGAAGCGCGCAAGCTGCAAGGAGCTGCGGAGGCTTGGGCGGCGGCGTAGCGCGTCGGTGCGCGATGTTGCAGATACGAGGCCGGGGGAAAGTCGGAAGCGGGCTTCGACGACAGAAAGCTAGTATACCACCGATGATGGTGCGCTGCAGAAAGGGGTAAAAGTCGCCCCCGTCCTTACGGTGCGCCGCACAATTTTTTGCTTGACACGCCCCGCACACTGCCATAAAGTCAAACGCATGTCTTTCCACCTGCATCTGTCGAACACCCTACCTGCCGCCGGCGCGCTAGCGCTGGCACTGCTACTACGCGCGTAATCCACGCCGTACGTCCCGGCCACAAGCCGGTCCCACAAGCAGTCGCAGTCCAGGAATCGAACAGATGTCCAAGCTTTTCACCCCAGTCCCATCCAGCAAGTCCTCCGGCGCTACCCCGTCGGCCGGTTCGCGCGCATACGTCCGCCTGCTGCTAAAACTAACGATCGGTTGCCGGGCCTAGCGTTCGCGGCCCGCCCGGCAGCCTTCGCCGCACTCCGCCCGCAGTCCATGCTGCCGGGCCCGCAGTGTCACGTAGTCAACGCAAACCAGGAGCAAGATCATGCTGAAGAATCCCGCCGCCAAATACCGTCCTTTCCCCGCCGTCCAGCTCGCCGACCGCCAATGGCCCGGCCGCACCATCACCCAGCCGCCGATCTGGATGAGCACCGACCTGCGCGACGGTAACCAGGCCCTGATCGAGCCGATGAGCCCGGAGAAGAAGCTGCGCTTCTTCGAGATGCTGGTGAAGATCGGCATCAAGGAGATCGAGGTCGGCTTCCCGTCCGCCTCGCAGACCGACTTCGACTTCGTGCGCATGCTGGTCGAGGAAAAGCGCATCCCGGACGACGTGACCATCATCGTGCTGACCCAGGCGCGCGACGAGCTGATCCGCCGCACCGTGGAGTCGGCGGTCGGCGCCAAGCGCGCCATCGTCCACGTCTACAACTCGGTGGCGCCGGTGTTCCGCCGCGTGGTGTTCGGCATGGAGCGCGAGGAGATCGTGCAGATCGCCGTGAAAGGCACCCAGCTGATCAAGGAACTGGTGGCCCAGCATCCGGAAACCCAATGGGGCCTCGAGTATTCCCCGGAGTCGTTCTCGACCACCGAACTCGATTTCTCGAAGCAGATCGTGGACGCCGTGAGCGCCGTCTGGCAGCCGACGCCCGACAATAAAATGATCGTCAACCTGCCCTCCACCGTCGAGGCCAGCACCCCCAACGTCTACGCCGACCAGATCGAGTGGATGTGCCGCCACCTCGAGCGCCGCGATTCGCTGATCGTCAGCGTGCACCCGCACAACGACCGCGGCACCGCCGTCGCCGCCGCCGAGCTGGCCGTGATGGCCGGCGCCGACCGCGTCGAGGGCTGCCTGTTCGGCAACGGCGAGCGCACCGGCAACGTCGATCTCGTCACCCTGGCGATGAACCTGTACACCCAGGGCGTCAACCCGGGCCTGGACTTCTCCGACATCGACGCGGTGCGCCAGCTGGTCGAGGAATGCAACCAGCTGCCGGTGCACCCGCGCCACCCCTACGTGGGCGACCTCGTGTTCACCGCCTTCTCCGGCTCGCACCAGGACGCGATCAAGAAGGGTTTCGCGCAGCAGAAGGCCGACGCGATCTGGGAAGTGCCCTACCTGCCGATCGACCCGGCCGACCTGGGCCGCAGCTACGACGCCGTCATCCGCGTCAACAGCCAGTCCGGCAAGGGCGGCATGGCCTACCTGTTGCAGCAGGAATACGGCCTCGAGCTGCCGCGCCGCCTGCAGATCGAGTTCTCGCGCGTGGTCCAGCGCATGGCCGACGCCACCGGTCGTGAAGTCGTGGCCGCCGACATCCACGCCCTGTTCTCGCGCGAATACCTGGAACAGGACAGGCCCTACGACTACATCGCCCACCGCATGGTCGAGGACAGCGCGCACGGCGTGCAGATCGACCTGAGCGTGGCCCAGGACGGCGCGCAGCAGGCCAAGCGCGGCGCCGGCAACGGCCCGATCGACGCCTTCGTCAACGCGCTCGGCCTCGACATCCGGGTGATGGACTACCACGAGCACGCGATCGGACGCGGCGCCGACGCCCGCGCCGCCTGCTACGTCGAGCTGCGCGTGGGCGATGGCGCGACCCTGTTCGGCGTCGGCATCGACAACAATATCGTGACGGCCTCCTTCCGCGCGGTGCTGTCGGCGGTGAACCGGCACCTGGCGCAGACGGTGGCGGCACCGGTCGCCAAGGCCGCCTGAGGGAAAACGCAGGGAATTCCTTGCCGGCTTGTCCAGAAAGCGTTGCTTTACTGAAAAATTCATTGTGGCATCACGCCAACTGATGCACACTTTCGGGCATTGACGCTTTCGATGCGGGACAAGCCATGTCCTTTCCTTCCCTGTTCAACCTGATCTTCGTCCGTGCGCAGCTGCGCAGGCGCGGCGCATGGGCATCGTGGACGATGGCCTGCCTGTTCGCGCTGCTCGGGGTGCTGGGCAGCGGCATGGCGCAGGCGGCGACGTACACCTTCAACGGCGGCGACGTGAATGGCTGTTCCCGCACGGACAAGGAATACACCTGCGGCGACTCGCCCTACAAGACCGACACCGACCAGGTGGTCATCGCCAGCGGCTACACGGTCAGGGTCAACAACAACGTTACCACGTCCTGGAACCAGGGCCTGACGATGAGCGGCACGGCCAGGCTGGTCGTGAGTGCTTCGCTGAGCCTGAGCTCCCTCAACCCCGCCAACCTGAAGGTCTCGGGCGGCAGCTTCGAGGTCGGCGGCACCTTCTCGATGGGGTCCTCGACCCAGGCCGCGACCGCCAACGTCACGGCCGGCGCCATCCAGCTCGGCAGCGCCAAGGTGACGCTCAACGGTTCGCTGACCTCCACCGGACTGGTGAACATCAGCTCGCACTCGGTCATCACCGGCAACATCAGCGGCACCGTCGTCACCACCAATTCGCCGGTGACCATCACCGGCAACGTGTCCGCCACCAGCAAATTCACGCTGGCATCGGGCAGCACCCTGGTAGGGGACATCGTCGCGCCGGTGTTCGACATGCTGCCCTCGAGCAGCAGGGTCGAAGGCAACATCACCGCCGTGACCTCCATGACGATGGGGTCGAACAACGTTGTAGACGGCAATATCAGTACCGGCACCTTCGTCATGGCGCCATCGGGCACCCGGGTCGAAGGCGACGTCGTCGCCACCACCAGCATGAAGATGGGCTCGGGCACCCGGGTCGAGGGCAACGTCGACACCGGCGACCTGCTGCTGGAATCCTCGAGCGCCCTCATCACCGGCGACGCCAGGGTCAACTGGGCGACGCTCGAGTGGGCCGGACGGGTCGCGGGACTGATCTACTGCAAGAAGGGCACCGGCAAGGGCAGGTGCGACTGCGTGACCAATAACAGCGGCTTCCAGGTCAACACCGCGGACGGGCCGCGCTGTGCCGCGGCCGCGCCGGCCGGGCCGCAGCGCTTCCAGATCACCCATGACGGCGAAGGCGACACCTGCCTGGAAGAAAAGATCACGGTCACCGCCTGCGCCAACGCCGCCTGCACCGCGCCGCACTATGCCGGCGAGGTCAGCGGCACGCTCATGCCCTTCGGAGCGAACTTCACGATCCCTGCCAATACCGGCGCCCAGGTCGTCAGCGTGAAGCGCTTCAGCGAAGGCGCCGTCACACTGGCGCTGAATGGACTGAGCGTGGCCGCGCCCACCGCCTGCTACCGCACCAGCAACAACGATGCCAGCTGCGGCATGACGTTTACCGGCGGGGTGAAGCTGGCAATCACCGTGGACGACCATGCGGCGGCGGCGACCGGCATCAAGGCGAAGATCGAGGCGCTCACGACCAACGCCAGCAAGACCGCCTGCGTCGCCGCTTTCGGCAACAAGACCCTCGACGTGCAGTACAGCTGCGGCTACAACAAACCGAAGACCGGCACGGCAAAGCTGACCCTGGGCGGTACGGCGCTGAGCTGCGGCGCTGCCTCTCCAACCGCCATCTCGACCACGTTCGACGACAAAGGTATCGCGACCCCGGCGCTGTCCTACCCGGACACCGGCGAAGTCAAGCTTGCCGCGTCCGCCGAATACGAGAAGGGGCTCACGGCCAAGGGCGAAGGCAGCTTCATCGCGGTCCCGGCCAGCTTCGGCATCGCCGCGTCCACCGGCCCGATCCGGGCCGGCGCGGACTTCCCGGTCACAGTCACCGCGCTGAACAGCGCCGGCGCCACGACCCCGAATTTCGATTCGTCGAAGCTGCAGGGCGCCGGCGCCACCGCCTACGACGTCGCACTCGATATCGCTTGCCGTGCGCAGGCGGGCGCCCAGGGGATGTTCTTCGCCACGACGCCCGCTTTCACGGATGGCGTGGGACGTGCGAACGCCAGGTGGTCCGAAGTCGGCAAGATCGACCTGTCGGCCACCCTGAGCAACTTCCTGGGTGTGTCGGGCCTGGGCGCCACCGGCAGCACCAATGTGGCCGGAGCGGGGAAATGCTCCGGCAAGGTGGGGCAATTCATTCCCCAGTATTTCAAGGTGACGATCGAGCGTCCGGCTGACGAAGCGGCCCGCGGCTACCACTACTCGCGCGAGCCCTTCGTGCTGGCGGTCACCGCCATGAACAAGGCCGGGCAACCCACCCTGAACTACGAAGGCGGGCTCGGCTACAGCGAAGCAGTCAGCTTCAGTGCGGTTGCCGAATCCGGCACGCCGTTCTCGGCACCGGCGCCGGGCGTCCTGAGCGTGACGAGCATTGCCGCCAGCAATTTCGAGAAAGGCCGCGCCACGGCCACGCCGGCCTACGCCTTCACGGCGCTGCGCACCGCCCCGCGCACGATCCGCCTGCGCGCCACCAACGGCAAGGCGGGGACGGCCGAGGTCACCTCGGCGTTCACCGCCACGCCCGATCCCGACACCGCCAAGGAAGCGACCACCAGCATCCGCAGCGGCCGGCTGCGCCTGGTGAACCGCTTCGGCAGCGCGCGCGGCACGCTGAAGATGCCAGTCATCGCCGAGATCTGGAGCGGCAACAGCTGGCTGCAGCACACCGACGATGTGTATACCGTCATCCCCGCCGCTGCCTTCGCGATCGGCTCGCACAAGCAGAGCGCCGCGCAGGGCAGCGCGGTGGCCTTCGTCGTGACGGCGTCGAACGACGTCAAGCTCGCGGGAGGCATCGGCTCGCTGACGCTGGCGCCCGGCGGCGGCGGTCCCGGCTGGGGCGACGTGGCCGCCAACCTTGGCACGGGCAAGAACGACGACAGTTCCTGCCTGTCGGTGCCGCCCAAGGTCGCGCAGGTATCGTCCGGCGCCGGAAAGCCCTGGCTGCGTTCGGCCAACTCCTGCCGCGCGGGCAACGATACCGACCCGTCGGCGCGCGCCACCTTCGGCGTATTCGCGCCCGAGACCAAGCGCATCATCCACGTCCGCGAGGCCTTCAATTGAGGCGCCAGCACGGCTTCACGATGGTCGAGCTGGTGACCGTCATCATCCTGATCGGCGCCCTGGCGGCCATCGGCATCCCGCGCCTGATGGGCAGGGACACCACCGGCACGCTGGTGTTCGGCGAGCAGGTCGTCGGCGCATTGCGCACCGCGCACACGACCGCGATCGCACGCCAGCGCCTGGTGTGCGCCACCCTGGAAGGCAAGACGGTCATGCTGCGCATCCGCGCGGAGCGCGGCCTGCCCGCCGCCGGCGCCGTTGCCTGCGGGCTCGGCGCCGGGGTGCCGGATGGCGAGTACGACAGCCGCAACGACAGCGAGGTGAAGGGCCAGGGCGCCTTTGCCGGCCAGGCGGCGCTCGCCCTGTTCTTCCACCCGGACGGCCACGTCACGCGCGATGCGGCCGGCGCCACGCCCGTGACCCCGGCAGACACCATCCAGATCGTCGATGGCGAAGGACCACAGCGCACCATCCGCATCGAAGGGACGACCGGCTATGTACGTTAAGCTTGGCCGGCGCATGGCCGGCGTCACCCTGGTCGAGCTGGTGATCGCCATCGTCATCATCTCGGCCGCGCTGGCGGGCCTGGTGGCCGCCTTCACCCGCGCCACCCGCGCCAGCGCCGACCCGGTCGTCACGCAGCAGATGGTGGCCATCGGCGAAGGCATGCTAGAGGAAGTGATGCTCAAACCCTTCACCAATAACAGCACGCAGGAAACCAGCCGCGCCGACTACACCGATATCTGGGATTTCAACGGTTATCCCGAGAACAGCCCGGTCACCGACGTTGCCGGAAACGCGGTGTCCGGCCTGGAACGGTACACCGTCACGGTGCGGGTCGCTGAAACGGCGCTTGACCAGGTCCCGGAGAAGGACGCCGCGCGCATCCGCGTCACCGTCCGCAATGGCAACGACAGCCTCGTGCTGACCGGCTGGAAGACCAGGCCATGAAGCGCACCAGCATGCAGCCCCAGGCCGGCTTCACCCTGGTCGAACTGGTCGTGGTGATCGTCCTGGTCGGGATCATCGGCGGCGTGCTGGCGCTGCAGCTCGGCCCCACCATCCAGGGCTACCTGATGGTCGAACGCCGCACTACCCTCACCAGCATGGCCGACACCGCGCTGCGCCGGGTCGCCAGGGACGTGCGCAGCGCCGTGCCGAACTCGCTGCGCCTGGTGTCGTCCCAGTGCCTGGAACTGGTACCGACCATCGACGGCGGCCGCTACCGCGCGGGGCCGGACATCGGCAACAGCGCCGCCCCCGGCCTGTTCCTCGATCCTTTCGAGGCGAAGGACAGCTTCGACATCCTGACCCGGTTCAACAATACCGTGACGGCGGACGACGCGATCGTGATCGGCAACCAGAACACCGAGGACCTGTACAGCGGGGACAACGTGGCCGAGATCAAGTCCATCACCCGCACGGAGAACGCCTCGACCGGGGAATACCGCCTCGTCCTCGACACGCCGATCACACTGCCTTCGGGCTACGACGGCGGCCGCTTCGTGGTGGTGCCGGGCGGCCAGCGCTCGGTCACCTATGTCTGCACGGCCGACAACAAGACCAGCAAGGGAAACCTGTACCGGGTCACCAGCGCCACGCTGAACAAGACCGCGTCCTGTCCTGCCGTCGGCGACGCCTCGCCGCTGGTGGCCACCAATGTCGAGAGCTGTAGCTTCGTGTACTCCCCCAACCAGGGCGCGACCCAGGAAAGCGGCTTCGCCCAGCTCCAGCTCAAGCTCACCGCCGGCGGCGAGTCGGTGTCGCTGACCATGGGCGCCCACGTGGACAACGTACCATGACGCGGCTCCGTCAACAGGGCTTCGCCTACATCGCGGCGGTCATCATCCTGCTGGTCGTGGCGGGCGTGTCGCTGGCGCTGCTCAGGATGACCGGCACACAGCAGAACACCGTCAACCAGACCCTGCTGGGCGTACGTGCGAACCAGGCGGCGCGCGCCGGCATCGAATGGATGTTCTACCGGCTCACGCACGATGGCGTGCCGGATGGCTGCCCCGCGGTCGCCAGCGCCAACCTCACCGACTTCCAGCCCGATAGCGGCTTCCTGGTCAGCGTCAGCTGCAACAGCCGGTCCTACAAGGAAGGCGAGGCGCCGGACGGCACCACGCTCGTGAAAGTGATCTACCAGATCGAAGCGGTGGCCTGCAACGGCAGCACCGCCTCCTGTCCCGACAATGCCAGCGTGGCGCGGCCCGACTACGTCGAACGGCGGCGCATCGCCACCGTGTGCATGACGTCCACGGGCGCCGACTGCTACTGAACGCCCGGCAAGCGCTCGACTGCCCCGGCACTGTTGAGCGTAGTGGAATAATGATGCCAACTTGAACGTAACGATCCTTTTCCGATAATCGTTCATCATGCAGGCTCGCATCCACCTTCGAGGAGACCTTGCATGAGTACCACGCCCCCTGTCGACACCCGTCCCGTCGCCATCGTCACCGGCGCCTCGCGCGGCATCGGCGCCGCCATCGCCCAGCGCCTGGCCGAGGACGGCTACCGCATCGTCGTCAACTACGCCAGCAACGAAGCCGAGGCGCACCGCGTGGTGGCAACCCTGCACGCGACCGGCCACGGCGCCATCGCCGTCCAGGCCGACGTCTCGCAGCCGGACCAGGTGCGCGCGCTGTTCGATGCGGCCGAGCGCGAACTGGGCCCGGTCGAGGTGCTGGTCAACAATGCCGGCGTGCTGCAGACCATGCCGCTGGCCGACACCAGCGACGAGCTGTTCGCGCGCACCTTTGCCATCAACGTGCAGGGCACCTTCAACACCCTGCGCGAAGCGGCGCGGCGCCTGAAGGACGGCGGGCGCATCGTGAATTTTTCAACCACCGTGCTGGCGATGAAGCTGCCGGGCTACGCGATCTACAGCGCCAGCAAGGCGGCGGTGGAGACGATGTCGGGTGTGTTCGCCAAGGAATTGCGCGGCCGCCGCATCCGCGTCAACACCGTGGCGCCGGGGCCGGTTGCCACCGAGCTGTTTTTCTCCGGGAAGACCCAGGAGCAGATCGAACAGTTCGCCAGGATGCCGCCGCTCGAGCGCCTGGGCGAGCCGGGCGACATCGCGCGCATCGTGTCCTTCCTGGTGAGCGAGGAATCCGGCTGGGTCAACGGCCAGGTGCTGCGCGCGAACGGCGGCACCGCCTGACCCTGCTCCGCACTGACCTATAATCGGGCGCATCACGTCTCCACGGTGCGCCCGCATGTCCTACCGCCTCGCCATTTTCGACTTCGACGGCACGCTGGCCGATTCCTTTCCCTTCTTCGTCAGCGTGTTCAACCGCATCGCGGACGAACACGGCTTCCGGCGCGTGGATCCCGAACAGGCCCAGCAACTGCGCCACCACGACACCCGCACCCTCATGCGGCAAGTCGGCATGCCGGCCTGGAAGCTGCCGCTGGCCTCGCGCAGCTTCATCGGCCTGATGCGCGAGAACGCGGCGCGCATCCCGCTGTTCGACGGCATCCGCGAAGTGCTGCACACGCTCGACCGCGAGGGCGTGCGGCTGGCCATCGTGTCCTCGAATTCGGAGCAGAACGTGCGCCTGGTACTGGGTCCGGGACTGGACCGGCTGTTCCAGCACTACGAGTGCGGCATGTCGGTATTCGGCAAGGCCGCGCGCATCCGCAAGGTGGTCAGGAGGGCCGACGTGCCTCCGGCGCACGCGCTCTACGTGGGCGACCAGGCCATGGATGCGGAGGCCGCGCGCAAGGTCGGCGTGGCCTTCGGCGCCGTCAGCTGGGGCTATGCGCCGATCGAGGCGCTGCGGCGGGTGGCGCCGGAACACGAATTCGGCGCGCCGAGCGAGCTGCTGCGGATCGTGGACCCGGCCATGCGTCCCTGATCACCCCTTCACGCACACGACCTGCTTGAGCGTGTGCACCACCTCCACCAGGTCGCGCTGGGCATGCATGACGGCGTCGATGTCCTTGTAGGCCATCGGGATCTCGTCGATCACGCCTTCGTCCTTGCGCGATTCGACGCCTTGCAGGACGCGTTCCATGTCGGCGCGGGTGAAACGGCGCTTGGCCTCGGTGCGGCTCATGACGCGCCCGGCGCCGTGGCTGCAGCTATGAAAGCTTTCCGGGTTGCCCTTGCCGCGCACAATAAAACTCTTGGCGCCCATCGAGCCCGGGATGATGCCCAGCTCGCCCTCGCGCGCCGACACGGCGCCCTTGCGCGTGACCAGCACATCCTTGCCGAAGTGTTTCTCTTTCTGCACATAGTTGTGGTGGCAATTGACCGCTTCCACATGCGCATCGAACGGTTTCGGTATCGCCCCGCGCATTGCATGGATCACGTTGTGCATCATGACTTCGCGGTTGATGCGCGCGAACTTCTGCGCCCAGCCGACCGCTTCAACGTAATCGTCGTAGTGGGCGGTGCCTTCCTCGAGGTAGGCCAGGTCCTGGTCCGGCAGGTTGACCTGGTGGCGCCGCATGTCCTGGCGCGCCAGCTCGATGAAGTGGGTACCGATCGCATTGCCCACGCCGCGCGAGCCGGAATGCAGCATGACCCAGACCGCGCCCTCCTCGTCCAGGCAGACCTCGACGAAGTGGTTGCCGCTTCCCAGTGTTCCCAGGTGCTTGTGGTTGTTGGTGCCGCGCAGCTTCGGATACTTGCGGCAGATGGCATCGAACTCGTCCTTGAGTTTGGCCCAGCCGGCATCGACGGCTGGCGGCGGATTGTTCCAGGAGCCGACGTCGCGGCCCTTGTGGTTGCGCGTCTTCGGCGACATGCCGTGCGGCACCGCCTGTTCGATGGCGCTGCGCAGCTTGCTCAAATTGTCGGGCAGGTCGGCGGCGCGCAGGGTGGTCTTGGCGGCCATCATGCCGCAGCCGATGTCGACGCCGACCGCGGCCGGGATCACGGCGCCGAGGGTCGGGATCACGCTGCCGATGGTCGAGCCTTTGCCGACGTGCACGTCGGGCATGACGGCGACGTGGTGGAACACGAAGGGCAGCTGGGCGAGCTTTTCGAGCTGCTCCTTCGCCGCGGGTTCGACCGGCACGCCCTGCGTCCACATCTTGACCGGTTTGCCGCCTTCTGGCGACAGGAGTTGGATGTCTTCCTGGTTCATGGTCCTGCTCCATTTCGTTGCTTCATGATCGCGCAAAACGGATGGCAGGGGTGCCCGGCTGAATGCGCGCGGCGCCATACCGTCGGCTCGCTGGCGCTCGGCATCGATTTCCGAGCGGCGGTTGCATGGGCCCGGCAGCACTTCTATACTCCGTCAACCATGCACTCCTGCATCATCGACAAGGTATCCGCCCATGCGCCATCCATCCCTCCTCGCTGCGCTGCTCGCCCCCCTGCTGCTGGCCGGCTGCGTCAACGACTCGGCCAGCTACCAGATCGAGGGCAATGACCACGCCCTGACCCTCCGGGTGGTGCAGGATTATTTCTGGAGCAAGGAAGGCACGCTGCGCCTGACCGCGGCGCGCCTGCCGGACTGCCAGCGCCAGATCCCGCTGGGAGAAGTGCCCCTGTCGGGCCTGGAAATCGAACTGTTCGCCAGCGGCCCCAATGTGTACACCCTGCGCGCGGGCGAGGAGACCTGGCAGGTCGAGACTGGGAGCTGCACCCAGCTCGAGGCACCGGAGGCGGATGCGGTGACGGGCCAGGCGCTCGGCGCTTTTCACCTCGACGAGCATGGCAAGCTGGTGTTCGAAGCAGGCGAGGCCGCTCCGGAAGCCGGCACGGATGCCAGCGGCAACGCCACGGAAGCGGCGCCGTAGGCGGGCGCGGCCGGCGCGTGGATCCGTCCACGCGTCCTGCGTACGTTGGACCCGCTCGCCCGGGCAAATGCCCTGGCGATGCCGGCCGCGCGTCCTACCCGGTCTTCACCCTCGGCGCCCGCGCACCCGGCCCGACGGTCGGGAACGCGATTCGGGACGCACGTCAGGGACGCAAATCACGGACGCACATCACGGACGCAACCAGCCGCGTCCGATCGGCACCGCCAGCACCCGGCGGTACACCTTTTCCATCCAGGGCAGCAATTGCGCACAGGCGTTGCGTACCGCCGGCGTATAGGCCAGCAAGGCCATCACGGCCGACACCACGAGCGCGCCGATCATGTCCTTCGGCCAATGCACGCCGAGATACACACGCGACCAGGCAATCACCAGGGCCAGCGGCAACATCAGGAAGCCGATCCGGCGCACCTGCGCCACCTGGCTGAAGGCCAGCACCAGGGCCACCGACAGGATGCTGGTGGCATGGTCGCTCGGGAAAGAGCTATCCGGCGCGTGCAGCAGGAAGGTGTGGCCGACCTCGGCTACGAAGGGACGCGGGCTGTACCAGAACTGGCCGATCAGGTTGTTCAGCACTAGGGCGCTGGTGGCGGCGATGAAGGCGCGCAGCGCGATCTCGCGGCGCGGGCCGGCGCCGCCGATCCACAGCAGCACGAGGGTCAGCGGCACCAGGAAGATGAGCCACTCGGCCGCGAATACGGCACCAAGCAATTGCCAGCCATTCAGGCCGGCATGGGCGTTGAGGTCGGAGAAGAGGATCAGGTTGAGGTGCTCGAACATGGTGCCAGCCCAGAAATCGCTATCAATGCGTCAATGTCAATTGTGTATTATTAGCTTAGCGGAGCCCGCCTGTCGCACCTTTCGAGAAGTGCAACAGTTTGTGACAATGGAGTACGCAATGTCGACGAGACCTGCCCCAGCTCAAGCGCGGTGCATCAGGCGCCGCAGCTGGGTCAGTTCCACCTCGCGTCCGGATTTCTCCAGCACGGTCTCGAGCAGCGAACGGTCGCCTTCGCGCAGCATCGTCCATTGGGTGAAGTATTCGTGCACCGTGCGCCAGGGCGGAAAGCCGGCCGGCATGCTGCGCCAGGTGGCGCCCGTGTGCAGGAAGTAGAGGACCGCGCAGAACACGTCGTACAGGTCGTGCTTGCGCGGCCGGGTCTTGCGCCGCGCGGCTTCCAGCATGCCGCGGATGGGCTCGAACTGCTCGCGAGAAATATCGCTGGGATAGGCCGGACGGTCCATGAGCGTCCCCTCCAAAGTAACTTGGAGGGGAGCGATCCGGAACAGGTTCCAAGACAGGCCGGACCACGGGGTGCGCGGCCGGAAGAGACGGCGGTTTCCCGCCGGAGGGATCAGTCGCGCGCGAGCGCCAGGAACTCCGTGCGCAGCGCCAGGTTCGGCTGCAGTTCGCCCAGCATGGCCGAGGTGATGGTTTCCTCGCCGATGGCGCGGATGCCGCGGCTTTCCATGCACAGGTGGCGGCACTTGACGACCACGCCGACCGCCTTCGGTTCCAGCACTTCCATCAGCGCATTGGCGATCTGGATCGTCATGCGTTCCTGCACCTGCAGGCGCTTGGAGAAGATGTCGACCAGGCGGGTCAGCTTCGACAGTCCGACGATCTTCCCGTTCGGCAGGTAGCCGACGGTGGCCTTGCCGAAGAAAGGCGCCAGGTGGTGTTCGCAATGGCTGTAGACCGGGATGTTGCGTACCACGATCAGTTCGTTGTATTCCTCGGCGCCGTCCTCGAAGGCCTTGAGCACTTCGACCGGATCCTGGGCATAGCCCGAGGTCCAGTGTTTCCAGGCCTTCGCGACGCGGGCCGGCGTTTCGTGCAGGCCCGGACGGTCGGGATCCTCGCCCAGGCTGGCGAGCAGGCGACGCCAGTCGTGTTCGGTAAATGCTTCTTTGTCGGACATGGTGAACCTTAAAAAATCGATTGCCGCAAGTATATAGAAAATGCGGGGATCAGACCGGATCCTGCCGGTTTCTTGAGCAAAGTTAATGTCCCTACACCACGGCCGGCGTAGCGTGGGAGTTTGGTGCCCAGCCAGGAGATTGCCATGTTCGGAAGCACGGTCCTCGAAGTCGCCATCGGCCTGACGTTTTGCTATGGCACCCTGGCGCTGGTGGTCAGCACATTGCAGGAAGCGCTGGCCGCGGCCTTCAGCCTGCGCGCCAACATGCTGCTCGCGGCCATCAAGCGCATGCTGGACGACCCGCGCTGCGAGGCGCTGGCGCAAAGCCTGTACGACCACCCGCTGGTCAATCCGCACGGCAGCACGGGCAACCGGCGCCCGCTCTCGGTGCGGCTAGCGCGCCCCGGCCCATCCTACATCGAACCGGCCCACTTCGCGATCGCCCTGCTCGACTCGCTGCGCAGCAATCCGGCCATCCCGCTGCAGGCGGCGATCGAAGCGCTGCCCGACGAGCAGGTCAAGCGTGTGCTGTTGGCCTTGTACCGCGAGGCCAGCGGCGACCTGCAGCGTTTCCAGGCAGGCATCGCCGGCTGGTTCAACAGCGCGATGGAGCGCCTGTCCGGCGTGTATAAACGGCGCCAGCTCCTGATTTCCTTCCTGCTGGCCCTGCTGCTGACCATCCTGCTCAACGTCGACAGTATCCACCTGTTCCAGACGTTGTGGCAGAACCCGGCACTCGCCGCGCAGATCAAGGCCGCGCCCACCGCGCTCGACGCCGAGGCGCTGCGCCAGCTGTGGGCCATGCCGATCGGCTGGAGCAGCTTCCCGCCGCGCTTCGACAGCGCCTTCGCCCTGCAGGCGGCCGGCTGGCTGATCACGGCCGGCACCACGCTGTTCGGCGCCCCGTTCTGGTTCGACCTGCTGCAGCGTGCGGTGCAGCTGCGCGGCACCGGCGCCAAGCCGCAGGCCGCGCCGGCGAACGTCAAGGACAACACCGCCGCCAGCATGCCGTAGGCGCGGTCCAGCCTACCGTCCCGGCGGGCGGTGGGCGTCCACCAGCACACTCGACACCGAGATGTGCGGTACCCGCTCCGGCCATTCGTCATCGGGACCGAACCAGCGCGCCTCGGCGAGCTCCGAGGTGTCGACGCGGATCTCGCCATCCAGGTAATCGGCCGTGAACGCCAGCATCAGCGAATGCGGGAAAGGCCAGGCCTGGCTGGCGAAGTAGCGCAGGTTGTGCACGCGCAGTCCCACCTCCTCGTAGACCTCGCGGTGGATCGCCTCTTCCACCGATTCCCCCGCCTCCAGGAAGCCGGCCAGCGGCACGAAGCGCTTGGTCGGCGAATGCAGGTGCATGGCCAGCAGCACGCTGTCTTCCTTCTTGATCAGCACCATCATGGCCGGCGAGATGCGCGGATAGGCCATGTGGCCGCACTGCACGCATTTGTAGCAGCGCTCGCCGGGGGCCAGCGCGGTTGCGCTTCCGCAGGCGCCGCAGAAACGGTGGGTGCGCGCCCACTCGGCCACCTGGGCCGCGCGCGCGGCGAGGGCGCGCACGGTTTCATCCATGTTCGAGAACAGCACCGCG
Organism: Massilia sp.; assembly: GCA_032115075.1. GTDB lineage: Bacteria > Pseudomonadota > Gammaproteobacteria > Burkholderiales > Burkholderiaceae_D > Telluria. The sequence goes on along the minus strand of DAMCRY010000024.1, from coordinate 3,124 downwards.
CGCAGGCCGAGGAAGACATACCCCGGCGGCAGCGCCGGTTCGCTGTCGAACCATCCCGTTTCGCAGTAGCGTTCGCCGAGCAGGCCGAGCGGCTGCAGGCGCGCGCGGTCGACCTCCAGGCGGTCCAGCAGGGCGGCGTCGGGCAGGGCCAGGTCGCTTTCGCGCACCAGCAGGCGCCCGCCATGGAACAGGAAGCTCAGCGCAGCGGGATCGGGGCGGGGTGCGAACAGCGGGGTGAAGCTGGGAGGTGTCTGGAGCATGGTTTCGCGAGAAAGAAAGCGGTGTCCCGATGATACCGCCTTTCGCGCTTGCGCTCGTCGCGCGGGGTCAGTACAAGGCCCGGTCGCGGGCGTGAACTAATCCTGCTCATCCGGCTCAAAAGTGGGCTGATCGCTGCATCCACCCAGGAGGAGACGATGGACGTTGACCCAGTTGTGCTCGGCATTAACCGGACTCAGGACGCCAGCATCTGCCTGATGCAGGGCTCGAACCTGGCATGGGCCATCCAGAAGGAACGCCTGACCCGCCGCAAGCACCACTGGGGCAAGCCGGGCGACCTGCGCGACCACTATCTTCCCCGCCTGCCCGGACTCGAGCGCCCGGTCGACGTCGTGGTCGAGTGCTTCTCGTCCGACGAGGAGGTGCGCCAGCTGCCCCTGTACGACGAAGAACTCGCCGCGACCCTGGCGCTGTCGCCCGGCGCACGGCGCGTCCGCATCTCGCACCACCTGGCCCACCTGTACAGCGTGTTCCACCCCTCGCCCTTCGACGAAGCGGCGGTGATGGTGATCGACGGCCAGGGCAGCCCGGTGGCCGAGTTCACCGAACACTGGAGCGGCGCCGCCAGCACCCCCGGCGACTGGCGCGAGGTGTCCTCGTTCTATACCGCCAGCCGCAACGGCAGCTCCCGGGTGGCGTGCATCGGCAAGCAGGTCTGGGACCGCGACGACGAGCGCCTCGTCGGGCTCGGCATGTTCTACTTCCTGCTGACGCAGGCGCTCTTCCCCGGCGAAGGCAACGAGGGCAAGGTGATGGGCCTGGCGCCCTATGGCGACCCGGCCGCGCTCGGCATGCCTCCGCTCGAGGTCGAGGGCATGGCGGTCGGCATTCCCCAAGCCTGGCGTTCGCTGCTGCGCGAGCGCAAGCGCTTCCGCTTCGGCGGCCCTGGAGCCCGCTTCACCGATTCCGCCAACCTGGCCGCCGCCGGCCAGCACGCCTTCGAAGAAGCGTTGCTGGGGCTGGCGCACTGGCTGTACCGCCAGACCGGCGCCGAGCACCTGTGCTTCGCCGGCGGCACCGCCCTGAACTGCTCGGCCAACGCGCGCCTGCTGCGCGAGACGCCGTTCCGCCGTATCTTCCTGCCGCCGGCGCCCAGCGACGCCGGTACCGCCCTCGGCTGCGCCGTCTATGGCCTGGCCGAGCTGGCAGGCCGGCGCTGCGACTTTCGCTGGAACGCCGACTATCTCGGGCCGCCGCCCCAGCTGGCCGACATCGAAGCGGCGCTCGAAGGCGCCGGCGACTTCGTCATCGAGCAGACACGCAGCCGCGACGCCCTGTGCGCACGCATGCTCGACCTGCTGTGCAGCGGCCGCGTGATCGGCCTCTACCAGGGCCGCAGCGAATTCGGCCCGCGCGCGCTGGGCCACCGCAGCATCCTGGCCGATCCGCGCCGCGACCGCGTGCGCGACTGGATCAATGCGCGCGTCAAGGGCCGCGAATGGTTCCGTCCGCTCGCTCCCGTGGTGCCGGAAGAACGGGCGCCGGCCTACTTCGAGCTGAGCGGTCCTTCTCCCTTCATGCAGTTCGCCGCCCCGGTACGCCCCGAGATCGCGCCGATGCTGCCCGCCATCACCCACGTCGACGGCACCGCCCGCCTGCAGACCGTGGGCCCGTCCGACGACCCGCTTCTGCGCGCGCTGCTGGCCGGCTTCGAGGTGCGCACCGGCGTGCCGGTGCTGCTCAACACCTCCTTCAACGGCAAGGACGAACCGATCGTCGAAACCCCCTTCGAGGCGGTGGCCGCGTTCCGCCAGATGCCGCTGCACGCGCTGGCGATGCCGCCCTTCCTGATCACCAAGCGCCAGGAACCGGAGCTGCCCGCATGATCCGCGGCTATCCGGGCCAGGCCAGCGTGCGGGCCGGGGATCCGCTGACCCTGTACGTCGCCGGCGACGAGCCGCGCTTTCGCATCGCCCTGTACCGCTGGGAAGACGGACTGGCGCCGGTCTGGCGCGGCCCCTGGCTGCACGCCGAGGACGCGCCCGAAGGACGCGCCGACGAAGACTGGCGCTGGCCGTCCTACCGCATCGACACGCAGGCCGGCTGGCCCGCGGGCGTCTACCTCGCCCACTTCGAGACGCCGCAAGGCGCGCCGCTGCGCCTGTCGGCACAGAGCGCGGCCGCCCTGTTCGTCGTGCGCGGCCGGCCCCGGCAGCGCATGCTGTACAAGCTGCCGGTCGCCACCTGGCATGCCTATAACTGCAGCGGCGGCGCCTGTTTCTATACGAACCCGCCCCGCTCCGACCATCCGCCGGGCGCGCGCGTGTCCCTGCGACGGCCGGGCGGCGGCATCGGCGGCCAGACCTGGGGGGCGCCCGACCATTACGATTGCGGCTCGGCGCGCCAGACCTTCGCCCATTGGGATGCGCGCTTCATCCGCTGGATGGCGCGCCACGGCTACGCGGCGGACTTCTGCACCGACCTCGACATCCATGCCGACCCCGCGCTGCTGCAGGACTACCACCTGCTGGTGAGCGTCGGCCACGACGAATACTGGACCGAACGCACCCGCGACGCCGTCGAGGATTTCGTGTACGGCGGCGGCAACCTCGCCTTCTTCGGCGCCAACCTGTGCTGGTGGCGTCCTGCGCGGCCCGATCCACCTCGTGGACGACGCGGCGGCGATGGTCTGCCACCAGGGCAGCAAGCATGGCGCCTGGGACCACTGGTGGCCGACCAGCGGCGCCGGACGTCCGGAAGACGCGCTCAGCGGCGCCAGCTACCGGCACGGCGGCGGCTGGTGGGACGGCCCACGCGACACCCGCGGCTACCTGGTCCAGCAGCCGGAACACTGGGTGTTCGCCGGCACCGGGCTCGCGCGCGGCGATGCGCTCGGGCGCGATAC
>DAMCRY010000023.1:6941-19558 GCA_032115075.1 Massilia sp. | reverse complement strand
CCCTTGCCCGGCGCTGTGCACCACGCGCTTGCATCGGGTTCCTTGCCCGGCGCCGTGCACCATGCCGCCCCGGCGCCATGCGAGGCGCCGAATTCCGCTTCGTAGATCTCGCGCATGCGCTCGCCTGCGCGCACCTGCTCGCCCTCATCGGCGCCAGCGCCGATGCCGACGTAAGGGTAGTGGTGCAGGAAGTACCCGAACACGGTTTCGCAGTCGCGTGCGTACTTCATCGTGTCGAGGATGTGATAGTGCCAGAAGGTGTCGACATCGACGGTCGGCGAGGCCTCCGCGTCGGGGTATTTCTTCATCAGGTACAGGAAGCGGCGGTATTCGGTTTCCACTGCATCGGCGCGCAGTGCGGACCAGCCTTCGCCGGAGTCCACGTGCATCAGTTTCGTTTTGATCGGGGCAAGGTCAAGTGCTGCAAAGGCTGCGAAGTCGTTCGTCGACATGGTTGTCACCTTTTGTTTGGTTCGTGTTAGTCAGGCATTCTTTTTTATCCCTAGTGGTGAAGCGGTACGTCGAAGGTCCTCCTGAGTGAACGTGACGCGTTAATCGAAAGCCAGGAACTGCACCTTGCGCGGTGGCAGTGATGACAATTGTCCTGCGTCCGGTCAGGGTGAACGTTGAGTTCCGTCAACCCAAAAAACGGCTGTGCCGAAACGATACAACGACCAGCCAAGGCATCGTGTTCCATCGCCTCAGGCGAGCGCCGACAGGGCGGAATCGCTGTTTTGCTTCGGTAGGGTGGGCATGCCGGATGCGTGGCCGGCAAGCGGAATGGTGACCACGATCGTGGTGCCGGTATCCGGCCCGCTGCTGATCGAGAAGCTGCCGCCGAGGATGTTGACCCTTTCCTCGATCCCCACCAGGCCGAAGGAGCCGTTGCGGTTGCGGCTTCCGGGTTGCATGCCCACGCCGTTGTCGCGGATCGTCATGGTCAACATGTCGGCGTGCTGGTGCAGGTCGATCCGCACCTTGCTCGCGCGCGCGTGCCGCGCCACGTTGTTGAGCGACTCCTGCAGGATGCGGAAGAAGGCGGTGGCGCAACTGTCGTCGAGGTGGTGCTCGCTTTCGTCCTCGACCAGCTCGCACTCGATGCCGGTGCGCCGCGCGAAGTCGGCCACCTGCCAGTCCACGGCCGCGTTCAGGCCGAGGTCCAGCACGTTCGGCCGCAGGTCGTTGATGATCTGGCGCACGCTGCGAATCGTCACGTCGATCTGGCGCACCGTCGCGACGGCGCGTTCGTGCAGGCGACCATGGCGGTCGCGCGTGCGGTTGGCGAGGATCTCGGCCTCGATCTTCAGCGCCAGCAGGTTCTGCGCGAGCTCGTCGTGGATCTCACGCGCGATACGTTTCCGCTCGCCTTCCTTGATCTGTTCCGCGTGGGCGGCCAGCTGGCGCAGCTTCTCGTTGGTGGCCTGCAGCTTGCCCTGGCTGGTGCGCAGTTCGCGCGTCATGTCCTCGGCCATGCGCAGCGCGCTGCGGCGCGAGGTCGCCATGGTCTGGAACAGCGCGTACAGCAGGGCCGTACTGAGCGTCCCGGCGAGGGCGGCCATCCACGGATAGTAGATATCGAAGCGCGTGTACAGCGCGGCCCGGGAGATGCTGAAATCTGCGCGCCATTCACGCTGGTTGAATTCGACCGGCAGGCTGGCGCGCAGCATCGTGCCGCCGCCGTGGACCTGCGGCGCCTGCTGGTGCTCCATGCTCGCATGGCTGTCGTACAGGATCGCGCTGGGGCGCTTTTCGCCCGGTTCGGACGGCACGGCGGTCATGTCCCGGAGGACCAGGCGCACGCCGCGCACCGGGAATTCGTCGAGCACGCCGCCCACCATCCTGGCGACGCCGAAACCGATACCGGCCGAACCGAGGTAGGCGGCGCGGCGCTCGGCCACGGTACGGGTCGGCATGTCGCTGCGGTACACCGGCAGGCGCATCGCCAGGCCGTTCTGGTTGGGCCCGGGCAGCATGTTGACGCGGGTGCCCGAGGCCGCGATGGTGTTGTTGTCGCGCGCCTGCTGCGCCGTGCGGCGGGCGTGGCTGCGGGCCTCCACGTCGAGGCCGAGCTTGTCGAGCGTCTGCGGGGTGGCCGGTTCCATGTAGACGATGATCGTATAGCTGTCGCGGCCGGGCACCGGATGCAGGTGTTCGGCCGGTTCGGGCACGCCGTACCGGCGCAGGCGGCGCCGCACGTCGGCGTCCACCGCCGGAAGTTCGGCCGGACCGACGGCGCGTGCATAGTTGATGACCTCGATCCCCGGGAAGTTGCGGGGCGTGTCCAGTTGTTCGACGTATTCGCGGAAATCCTCGGCGCTGGCCTCCGGATTGGCGCGCAGCAGGCCGGCGGTGCCGCGCAGGACGTCGGTATAGCTCTTGATTCGCGCGTCGATCGTGTACTGGGCGGCGCGCGCCATGTTGCGGAAGGTGGTCTGCGCGTCGCTCTCGATCGCTTTCGCGGTCGCCAGGTACAGCACGGTGCCGATCGATACCGACAACAGGGAACCGATCACGAGCGTGGCCGGGAACTTGACCAGATGTGCGGGGGGGCGTGAAGACATGGCCCGTAACCTCGTTTGCTGTGTGAACTCGTCGCGTTAATGCGACAAACATTCATACGCTAAGCTTGTTTACGGGACGAAGTACCTATCAGGGATGATAGGTTTGGCGCATATGCAACGAAGTAGACGGAATGGAAAGGTCCCGGAAGGGAAGGGAAACGGGGGCGGCGCGCGTGGCGGTGCCCCCGATCGGGGCGGCCGGCGGGAGGCGCTCCCCCGGCCCTGTTGCGCGTAAGGCTTACTTGCCCCAGCTGTCCTTCAGCGTGGTCACGCGGTTGAACACCGGCTTGCCGGGCAGCGAGTCCACGCGGTCGGCGACGAAGTAGCCGTGGCGTTCGAACTGGAAGCGCTGGTCGGCCACCGCATCCTTCATGCCCGGCTCCAGGTAGGCGGTCACGGTTTCCAGCGCGTTCGGGTTCAGCGCGGCCTTGAAGTCCTTGCCGCCGGCGTCCGGCTGCGGTTCCGTGAACAGGCGGTCGTACAGGCGCACCTCGGCCTCCAGTGCGGTGGCGGCGCTGACCCAGGTGATGTTGCCCTTGACCTTGTAGTTGTCCGCGCCCGGCGTGCCCGACTTCGAATCCTCGAAGTACTTCACGTGCACGGCGGTCACCTTGCCGTTCTCGTCCTTGTCGTAGCCGGTGCACTCGACCACGAAGCCGTACTTCAGGCGCACGCGCGCACCCGGCTGGTCGCCCACCGGCGGGGTGAAGCGGTGGTAGCCCTTGGTCGGGGTTTCCATGAAGTCTTCCTGCTCGATCCACAGCTCGCGCGTGAACGGGAAGGTGCGCACGCCCATTTCCGGGTGATGCGGGTGGACCGGCGAGCTGCACTCGACCGACTCGCCTTCCGGGAAGTTGTCGACGATGAGCTTCAGGGGACGCAGCACGGCGATCGCGCGCGGCGCCTTCGGGTCGAGGTCGTCGCGCAGCGCGCCTTCCAGCGTGCTCATGTCGATCCAGCCGTCGGCCTTGGACACGCCGATGCGCTCGCAGAACAGCTGGATCGATTCCGGCGTATAGCCGCGGCGGCGCAGGCCGACGATGGTCGGCATGCGCGGGTCGTCCCAGCCGGTCACCACACCCTCGTCGACCAGCTGGCGCAGCTTGCGCTTGGAGGTGACCACGTAGGTGAGGTTCAGGCGCGCCATCTCGTACTGGCGCGGCACCGGACGCGGGAAGAAGCCGCCGTCGGCCAGGGTGTCGACCAGCCAGTCGTACATCGGGCGGTGGTCCTGGAACTCGAGCGTGCAGATCGAATGGGTGATCGACTCCAGCGCGTCCGAGATCGGGTGCGTGTAGTCGTACATTGGGTAGATGCACCACTTGTCGCCGGTGCGGTGGTGGTGCGCATGGCGGATGCGGTACAGGGCCGGATCACGGTTGGTCATGTTGGGCGAGGACATCGCGTCCTCGCTCATCTTGGCGCGCAGGATGTGCTCGCCATCCTTGTACTTGCCGGCCTTCATGTCGCGGAACAGCTGCAGCGACTCTTCCACCGGGCGGTTGCGGAACGGCGAGTTGGTGCCCGGCGTGCCGAAGTTGCCGCGGTTCTTCGCCATCTCTTCCGGGGACTGGCTGTCCACGTAGGCCTTGCCTTCGCGGATCAGGTACTCCGCCATCTCGTACAGCTTGTCGAAATAGTCGCTGGCGTAGTGCAGGTAGTCGCCGTCGCCTTGCTCCCAGGTGAAGCCGAGCCATTTCACGGAATCCATGATGGTGTCGACGTATTCCTGGTCTTCCTTCTCCGGATTGGTGTCGTCGAAGCGCAGGTGGCAGCGGCCGTTGTAGTCGCGCGCCAGGCCGAAGTTCAGGCAGATCGATTTCGCGTGGCCCACGTGCAGGTAGCCGTTCGGCTCCGGCGGGAAACGGGTGATCACGGGCGGCATGCCTTCGCGCACGTGGGTGCCCGCGGCCAGGTCGTTTTCGATAATGGCACGCAGGAAGTTCGACGACGGCGGGTTGCCCGCGGCCGCCGGGGTATTCTTTTCGTTGCTCATGAAAAAAAGTTGTTCTGTATTATGGGTAAGTTGCGCACATTTTACCGTACGCGGCAAGCCGCCGGTCTGCTATGTGCTGGAGCGCACGGTACGCTGTTTTGGACAGGGACATACTTGGGGTAACTCGGTCCATTCGCAAGGCTCATCATGAAAACCCTCGCCACCCACCCGGAGCTGGTGCGCGCCTGGCTGCTGGCCCTGGCCGGCATGCCGATGCCGAAGCTGCCGCCGGCCCCGGCGCCGGTCCCGGCCACTCCACCGCCGGTCCAGCCCTGCCGCCGCTGACGGAAAGCGGCAGGGGAGCGCGTCGCCGGCCGGCGAGCGCCTCGCCATGTTGTCGCTTTCTATAGGATAATCTCGTTTTTGCCCTTTTGCGGCCCATGCCGGGAGAGTTCCAATTGGAAAATTTATACGCGATCCTCGGCGTCGCACCGAATGCCGGCGACGACGAGATCAAGAAGGTCTATCGTTCGCTCGCGATGCGCTACCACCCGGACCGCAACCAGGCCCCCGGCGCCGAAGCGCGCTTCAAGGCCGTCACCAAGGCCTACGAGGTGCTGTCGGACCCGGTCAAGCGCGCCGAGTACAACCAGAGCGTGAACCACCGCATCGTGCTCGACGCCGAGGCCGAGGCCTTCGAGCTGTGGCGCTCGCTGTTCGCGCTGAACGGCGTGAATTTGCAGCAATAAGCTGCGGCCCTGGCCTTGCAGCGCCGGCGCTCCGCGCCCACATACCGAATCAACAGGACACACAATGAAAAACGTACATCCCGAATTCTCGTTCCAGTCGCGCGAACTGGAAGGACAGATCGAGGGCACCCTGGGCGACCCGCCCAACAAGAAGAACTACGACATGATGGTCAACGCGCTGGTGTCCGAGTACGCCAGCGGCTCGGGCCTGGACGACGTCAACCTGATGGCCTTCGCCCTCGTTGACTGCATCAGGTTCAAGGACCCCAAAGGCCTGATGCGCGAAGCCGCCGACTACGAAGGCGCCGACCCGGCGCGCGTGTTCGCGATGGCCGAGTGCACGAGCGACGAGGGCCGCGCCATGTACGAGTCGATGACGGCGAACTACCCGGAGCTGGCGCGCCAGGCCATCATCACGGCCTTCCTGTACAAGAACCAGGGCCGCTGGGACGACGAGGACCGCTCGCTCGACCGCCTGGCCGAAGGCGACGAGGGTGACGACGACGACATGGAAGACACGGCCGCGACCGACGACTTCACCCAGCTGTTCGACGCGGATGGAGAGCGCGAATGAGTGACGACACCGACAACGCCAACAAGGCGAACCTGCCCGCGCTGACCAGGCAGGTCAGCGAACTGGTGCTGGCCGGCTCGCTCGAGCACGCCGAAGAGGCGTTCTCGCACGCGGCCGACGAGCACGGCGACTACGCGGTCGCCGAAGTGCTGTCGACCCTGCCGCCGCAGGTCACGGCCCTGCACCTGTCCGGCTTCGACGGCGCCAAGACCTCGGTCGCCACCTTGCTGGTGCCGCCCAAGGCCTGGGCCGACAGCCTGGCCTACATCGCCGCCACCTGGCCCGACAACATGATCGAGGACGATCCGGAACGCATCGCCGAGAACCTGTTCAACCACGTGCACGGCGTCGTCTACGCCACCGACGACGAGGACCGCCGCCACGAGCTGCTGCAGGAAGCCTCCGCCACCGACCACGGCGCCACCGTGTTCGCCATCCTGTGGTCGCTGGCCCCGCGCGAGATCCTGGAACTGGCCGGCGAGATCCTGTCGAAGGGCCGCTACGTGACCGCCCAGACCAGCGGCGACAGCGACATCGCGCCGCTGGCGGTCGACCTGGCCAAGGCCAGCGAGGACGGCTGGGAGCGTTCGCTGCTCGAGCTGTTCCCGGACTTCCGCCACAGCGCCGAGATGGCCGACGTCGAGCTGCCGGACGACCCGGACGAGGAATCGGACTTCATGCAGCGCTCCACCCGCGAGCTGCTGTACCGCCTGCGCAAGCAGGTGCCTTCGGTGCGCAGCATGCCGCGCCGCGGCACCCGCCGCAGCATCGGCACGGACATCTTCTCGTGAGCGGGGCGCCAGGATCCATGCTGCCCGCAATCGTCATCGAGAAGCCGCCGCGCCTGGTGCGCGCGATCAAGCTGCTGGCCACCGAAGCCACCCCGGACGAGGCCATCGTGCTGGCCGACGAGCTGTCCGGCATCACGGCGATGGTGGCCGAGAAGTTCACCAACGACCGCACCGCCGAAGGCATCCAGCGCGCCCAGCTGCTGACCGTGGGCGGCGTCTCGCTCGGGCTCGAGCACCTGCTCGACACTGACGACGACCTCGACGCCCTCGACATCCTGATCGAGGAGGGCGCCGAGCTGGTGTTCCAGCAGGGCTTCCGCCTGGTCAAGGAGCTGTCCGCGCTGCCGGAGGACACCCTGGTCGGCGAGTACGACCTCGACCCGATCTATTCCCAGCGGCGCCTGAAGGAACTGTTCGTCGACCTGTGCACGGCCGACCCGGGCGAGTCCTGGTCCGGCTACGAGCGCTACCTCGGCCAGCTGAAGCAGCGCCAGGCCGTGCAGGGCATCGTGCGCGCCGCCCAGTGGCTGCGCCGCCACCACTACGAGGGGCCGATCAACGACCCGGACCTGAATGCCGAAGGCGTGATCGCGCTGGCGGTCATCTTCGCGGTGGAAGGGGGCGGGCGGATCACGGCGCGCACCGGCCAGAAGGAGTTCGAGCGGCTGGTGAAATCGGTGCGCAAGAACGACGCCGACTTCGAGGCCGGCTGGGCCCAGCTGATGGAGAAGATCCCGGCGGCGCACCAGCCCGTCATCGCCGAGCGCATCGATACCTACCGCGAACATTGCACGGTGCTGCAGCACATCAAGAGCAAGGCCACCATGAAGCAGCTCTTCACCGAGCTGGAAAACTACGCCGGTTCGGAACTCGATCCGGACCTGCCCTGACGCTGCCGACATGAGCCAGGCGCGTGGTCCGATCGCGGCGGGAAGCCAGGATTTCCGCCGCATCAACCGCGCCATGGCCTTCGGCGGTTTTTCCGTCTTCGCGCTCCTGTACTGCGTCCAGCCGCTGATGCCGCTGCTGGCGCAGGATTTCCGCCTGACGCCGGCCCAGTCGAGCCTGGCGCTGTCGGTATCGACCGCCACGCTGGCGCTCGCGCTGCTGGGATCGGGCAGCGTGGCCGAACGCATCGGGCGCAAGCAGCTGATGGTCGGCTCGATGGTCGGCGGCGCGCTGCTCACCCTGTTGTCCGCCTTCACCCTCGATTACTTCCAGCTGGTCGGCGTGCGCGCGCTGCTCGGCCTGGTGCTGGGCGGCCTGCCGGCGGTCGCCATGGCCTACCTCGGCGACGAGATCGAAGGCGGCTCGCTCGGCCAGGCCATGGGCATGTACATCAGCGGCAGCGCCTTCGGCGGCATGAGCGGGCGGGTGCTGTCCTCGGTGATCAGCGACTTCGTCTCCTGGCGCATCGCCGTCGGCCTGCTGGGCGCGGCCGGCCTGGTCGCGGCCTGGGAGTTCTCGCGCAGCCTGCCGCCGTCCCGCCACGGCGAGTCGCAGCGGGCACCGGGACCGGGCTTCGTCGAGGGCCTGCGCAGGCACCTGGGCGACGAGGGCCTGCCGTGGCTGTTCGTGCTGCCTTTCCTGCTGATGGGCTGCTTCGTGAGCCTGTACAACTACATCAGTTACCGCATGCTCGCCCCGCCCTTCGGCCTGAGCCAGAGTGCGGTGGGCGCGGTGTCGCTGCTGTACTTGCTCGGCATGTTCAGCTCGATGTGGGCCGGCAAGCTGGCCGACCGCCTGGGGCGGCGCAACGTGCTGTGGCTGTTCATGGGCGTGATGATCGCGGGGTTGCTGGTCACGCTGCACGATTCGGTCATCGCGATCGTGCTCGGCGTCGGTCTCGCGACCTTCGGCTTCTTCGCCGCCCACTCGGTGGCCAGCAGCTGGGTCGGCCGTCGCGCCAGGGCGCCGCAGGCGCTGGCCTCGGGCATCTACCTGTTCTGCTACTACATGGGATCGAGCGTGGTCGGCTGGTTCACCGGCTACATGTGGGAGCACTGGGGCTGGCCGGGCGTGGTGGCCCTGCTGTCCGCGCTGCTCGGGGTGGCGCTGGCGATCGCGCTGCGCTTGCGGCGCCTCGCCCCGGCCGCAGCGGCAACCCTCTAGGTCCGTAGCGGGCTGCTCAGCTTGTGGATGCGCAGCATCAGCTGCACGATCGAGTAAGGCATGATCAGCAGGTACACGACCAGCGCGATGCAGAGCGGGACGAGGAAGGGCAGGGACAGCTGTTCCAGGGCGCGCTGCTTGTCGGTCGTGACGAACAGGACGAACAGCGGCAGGGCGCTGCCCACCAGCATGGCGAAGCGGTTCTTGAAGTTCCTGAGCTTCGATTCCGTGTCGCTGAACAGTTCCGGCGCGCTGCCGCCCACGGCCGGCGTGCGCCAGTAATGCCAGCCCACCGTCGTGGCGGCCAGCGCCCAGCCGGCATCCTCCATGAGTTGCGCGAACGCCGGGTCCTTGCTGGTCGTGGGGAAGTCGACGCGGTAGACGACGTCGGCCGGCTCGCCAATGCGGAAAGTCCAGAAGCACAGCGGGTTCACCTTGAGCAGGTGCAGGCCCTGCTGCGCCATGGCGCGCAGCCAGGCTTCCTGCTGCTCGTCTTCATGGGCAAAGAATAACTTGAATTTCGTCACCGTCTTGCTCACGCCGCTTCTCCCTGATTCAAATGTGAAAGTACAAATTGCCCATTGCGCACCATGATGGCGAGCCGCCTTACCTGCTCGGCCAGCACCAGCCGGCCCCTGTCGGTCAGGCCGTAGACCTTGCGCCGCTCCACCTCGCTGACCTTCTCGATCAGCCCCTGTTTTTCCAGGGCGGCGAAAGCGCCGTACAGCGTGCCCGGCCCGATGACGACGTTGCCCTCGCTCATCGTTTCGACCTTCTGCATCAGCGCATAGCCGTGCAGCGGCTCGCGCAGCGCGGCCAGCACGTAATACGTGGCTTCCGACAGCGGCAGGTATTTCGCGTAGTTGATGTCCAAGCTGCCTCCCCGTGTATCCAGCCTCGTTGTATCGTGGCTCAGTATATCGACTTACGACATATCGAGTGACGATATAGTAGCAGCGGCGTTGCCGGTGTCAACACATCTCGCGTCGAATATGCCGGCTGGATAATTTTGGAAGAGGGCATTTTGATAGCGGCAACATGCGGCACAATGCACGACCTTTTCTACTGGCTCCCCATGTTTCGCCCACCGCTGATCGCACTCTGTTTCGCCGCGCTGCCCGCTACCGCCCAGACCGTTTCCTCCCCTCCCGCCAGGACGGCTGCCGGCGCGCAGCCGATCCAGCAAGTCGAGATCAAGGCCAGCGCCGACGCCTACGACCCGCGCCGCGACGACACCGCCAGCAAGATCGTCGTCACGAACGAAGAGATCAAACGCTACGGCGACACCTCGGTGCTCGACGTCTTCAAGCGCTTGCCCGGCGTCACCGTCAGCGGCGCGGCGGGGCGTGGCGGCGAGATCCGCATGCGCGGCCTCGGCAGCGGCTACACGCAGATCCTGGTCAACGGCGAGCGGGCCCCGGCCGGCTTCGCGATCGACCAGCTCTCGCCCGACGTCATCGAGCGCATCGAGATCCTGCGCGCGGCCAGCGCCGAGTTCTCGACCCAGTCGATCGCCGGCACCATCAACATCGTCCTCAAGAAAACGGTCAGGAAGGCGCAGCGCGAATTCAAGCTGGGCGTCGGCCGCAGCAGCGACACCACGAATCCGAACGCCAGCCTGCAGCTCTCCGACCGCCTCGACCGGATGTCGTACGCGCTCGGCGCCAATCTCACGGCCCTCGACTACGAGCGCGCGTCGCCCGTCGAGGAAACCTTGACCACCCCGGACGGGCGCCTGGCGATGCTGCGCCGGATCCGCTCGAACGACCGCGGCAGGCCCTACAACCTGAGCCTGGCGCCGCGCATCGACTGGACGGGAGAAGAGGGCGGCACCCTCGCCTGGCAGTCGCTGGCGAGCGTCAACCGCAACCGCTACGACGGTCATGCCGTGACCGACACCCTGCTCGGCCAGGCGCCGCAGTACGACGTGCGCGACACCGCCAGCCGCGGCAGCAATGCGCTGCTGCGCTCGGACCTGAACTGGGCCCGGCCCCTGGGCGAGGGCGCCAGGATCGACGTCAAGCTCGGCGCGAACGGCATGCGCAACCGCGGCGCCTGGCGCGAGCACGACGACAGCATGGGTGCGCGCGGGCGCGACGCCGTCGTCCTGAGCCGGACCTCGGAACGCGGCCTGTCCTCGACCGGCAAGTACTCGACGCCCTGGCGCACGAATCACGCGCTGTCGATGGGCTGGGACGGCGGCTACACCCTGCGCGAGGATGCCCGCATCGAGGACGAAGCCTTCCCGCGCAGCGGCCGCAACGTGCACAGCGACGAGCGCTACCAGGCGCGTATTGGCCGGCTGGCGCTGTTCGCGCAGGACGAATGGAACATCACGCCGCGCTGGTCGATGTACGCCGGCCTGCGCTGGGAAGGACTGGAAACGACCAGCGAGGGCAATACCTTCGATACGACTACCGCCCGCAGCAGCGTCTGGAGCCCGCTGGCGCAAACCCTGTACAAGCTGCCCGGCAGCCGCGACCAGCTGCGCCTGGCCCTGACCCGCACCTACAAGGCGCCGTCGGCCAGCAGCCTGATCCCGCGCCGTTTCACGACGCCCAACAACAGCCAGACCGATCCGGACTTTCGCGGCAACCCGGACTTGAAGCCGGAACTGGCGACGGGACTGGACGCCTCCTACGAGCATTACTGGGCCGGGAAGGCGCTGCTGAGCGCCGGCGCGTCGATGCGGCGCATCCGCGACTACACCCGCCAGGGACTGCTGCTCGAGAACGGCCGCTGGATCCAGACGCCGGTGAACGACGGCAGCGCGCTGACGCGCAGCGTGGAGCTGGAAGCGAAGTTCCCCCTGGACGCGGTGGCGAAGGACATGCCGGACATCGACCTGCGCGCCAGCGTGTCGCGCAACTGGTCGCGCGTCGATGCGGTGCCGGGGCCGGACAACCGCCTGGACCAGCAGACGCCGTTCTCCGCGACCCTGGGGGGCGACTACCGCGCACCCGGCGGCAGGTTCTCGGCCGGCGCCAGCTTCGCCTTCCGCAGCGGCGGCCCGGTGCGCATCGACGTCGAGCAGTACGGCTACCAGGGCGTGCGGCGCGACCTCGACGCCTACGCGCTGTGGAAATTCAATCCGCAATACCAGCTGCGTTTCGCGCTGTCCAACCTGCTGGGGCAGGACTTCGTGTCCGATTCGCGCTACGTCGACGCCGGCGGCACGCTGCGCCGCCTGGGCATCTTCCCGGGCAGTACCATGGCGCGGCTGACACTGGAGGCGCGCTACTGAGCCGAAGGCGTGGCGCGCTTGACCACCGCGCCGCCCTGGATCACCACCGCCGGCGCTTCCAGCACGCGCACGTCGCTCAGCGGGTTGCCGGTCACGGCCACCAGGTCGGCCACGCGGCCCGCTTCCACCACGCCCAGGTCGGGGCGGGCCAGGGCCTCGGCGGCGTTGACGGTGGCGGCCTGGATCGCCTGCAGCGGCGTCATGCCGTACTTCACCATGACCGCGAACTGCCGGGCATTGTCCCCGTGCGGATAGATGCCGGCGTCGGTGCCGAAGACCATCCTGACGCCGGCCGCATGCGCCTTTTTGAAATTCTGGCGCTGGATCTCGGTGACTTCGCGGTCCTTGCGCAGGTTATCTTCCAGCACGCCGTTCTTCTTGCCCTCGGCCGCCGTGTAGTCGCCGTTGTAGATGTCCATCGACAGCCAGGCGCCGTGCTTCTTCGCCAGGGCGATGCCCTCGTCGTCGATCAGGCTGGCGTGCTCGATGGTGCTGATGCCGGCGCGGATCGCGTCCTTGATGCCGGCCGCGCCGTGCGCGTGCGCCGCCACCCGCAGCCCCCACTGGGCCGCTTCCTCGACCGCCGCGCGCAGCTCGGCGTAGTTCATCTGCTGCTGGCCCGGCTCGGTGTTGCGCGAGAAGACCCCGCC
>DAMCRY010000023.1:0-6900 GCA_032115075.1 Massilia sp. | reverse complement strand
ACTTGCGCAGCGCCCGCACCGACTTGCGCACCTCTTCGGGACCGTCGGCATTGTAGGGGTTCTTCTCTTCCATCGAGGGCGGGAAGTAGGTGCTGTCGCAGTGGCCGCCGGTGGCGCCGAAGGACCAGGCCGCGGGAACGATGCGCGGGCCGCGCACCTTGCCGGCCGCGATGGCCTGGCCCAGGCCGACGTCGTTCCAGTCGGAGGCGCCGACGTTGCGCACCGTGGTGAAGCCGGCGTCCAGGGTGCGGCCCGCGTGCACGACGGCGAGCGCCGACCAGAAACGGTCGTTGTACTCGAGGTAGCTGTAGCCGCCGTAGGTCGGGTCGGAGTCGAGGTGCACGTGCATGTCGATCAGGCCGGGCAGCAGGGTCATGCCGGGCAGGGCGATACGGGTGGCGTTTTCGCCCGCCGCGGCAGTGGCAGAGGCAGGGGCGGGGGCCGCATTCGCCTTGACGCTGACGATTTTGCCGTCGCGGACCAGGATCTCGGGGCGGTCGATCATCGGTCCGGCGCGCACGTCGAGCAGGCGGTCGGCGGTGATGACGACGTCGGCGGCGTGGGCGCCGGCGCCGCCGCAGGCGAGCATGCAGGACAGGGCGATCTGCGAAAACAGGCGATGTGGACGCTTCAAGTTCTTCCCCTCGGCATTATGTTTGTATTGCAACTTTATACAGCGATCCGCAGCGCGCGTCCAGATGCGGGGCGACCCGGACCTGACCCCGCACGGCTGGCGCGCGGGGCTTGATATCGTGGGCAGGAAGACTAAAGTGGTTGATTCCAGCGGATTCGCCGCATTACTTTCAGGAGGTCATCATGTTGCAACCTGCCGAAATTCAACAGCGTTTCAGCCAGATCCAGCAGACCATCAACCAAGCGGAAGAAGTCACCCGCAACGACCAGGGCGCGCCGAACGAGATCCGCGACTGCATCCAGAAGATCGCGCACGAAATGCCGCAAGCCCAGCGCGTGATGCAGTCGAACGACCAGTCCGACATCATCGAGTGCATCGACCGGCTGGAAGAGATGGGGGATGAAGCGAAACGGCTCTGCCGCAGCCAGCAGCCGTCGCCCCAGGTCGCGTCGGTGGTGACGCGGGTGCATGACGTGCTGTCGGACCTGAAGCACCAGCTGCACTGAGTGTCCGTGCAGGGTGGTCGCCCCCGACCACCCTACAACACCCCTTTGCCGCGCAGGGCGGCGATCTCTTCCTCGCTGCGCCCGAGCACCTCGCGCAGCACCTCGTCCGTATGCTGCCCCAGCAAGGGCGGCGCCTTGTCGCTGGTCGCGGGCGTGGCCGACATCCGGATCGGATTGCGCACCAGCTTCACCTTGCCCGCCGTCGGATGCGGCAGTTCGATCGCGACCTCGCGCGCCCGCACCTGCTCGTTGGCGAACACCTCGCCGATGTCGTTGATCGGCCCGCAGGGCACGCCGCGCGACTCCAGCAGGGCGATCCACTCGTCGCGGCGCTTTTCCTTCACCATCTCCGCCAGGATCGGCACGAGAAGGTCGCGGTTCCGCACGCGCAGCGGATTGGTGGCGAAGCGCGGGTCGCCGCCGAGTTCCGGGCGGCCGCCCGCTTCGACGAACTTCTGGTACTGGCCGTCGTTGCCGGTGGCGACGATGATGTGCCCGTCCGCGCAGGCGAAGGTCTGGTAGGGCACGATGTTGGCGTGCGCATTGCCCCAGCGCTTGGGCGGCTTGCCGCTGTTGAGGTAGTTGCTGCCCATGTTCGCCAGCATCGCCACCTGGGTATCCAGCAAGGCCATGTCGATGTGCTGGCCTTCGCCGCTGCGGTCGCGGTGGGTCAGCGCGGCCAGCACGGCCACGGTGGCGTACATGCCGGTCATCAGGTCGGTAAGCGCCACGCCGGCCTTCTGCGGGCCGCCGCCCGGCAGGTCGTCGCGCTCGCCCGTCACCGACATCAGGCCGCCCATGCCCTGGATCAGGAAGTCGTAGCCGGCGCGGTGCGCGTACGGGCCGTCCTGGCCGAAGCCGGTGATGGAACAGTAGACCAGGTCGGGCTTGATCGCCTTCAGGGTGTCGTAGTCGAGGCCGTAGCGCTTCAGGTGGCCGACCTTGAAGTTCTCCAGCACCACGTCGCAGTGCTTCACCAGTTCGTGCAGCAAGGCCTGGCCCTCGCTGCTGGCGATGTCCACCGTCACCGAGCGCTTGCCGCGGTTGGCCGCCAGGTAGTAGGCGGCCTCGCCCGTGTCGCGGCCCTCGGCGTCCCTGGCGTAGGGCGGGCCCCATGCGCGGGTGTCGTCGCCGTTGCCGGGACGCTCGATCTTGATCACGTCGGCGCCGAGGTCGGCCAGGTTCTGCGAACACCACGGGCCGGCGAGCACGCGCGACAGGTCGAGCACGCGGATGTGGCCGAGTGCCTTCGGCAGGGAAGAAGGGGAGTGCGTCATACTGGTCCTGGCAGGGTAGTCGAACGAGCCCGGATTATAGCCGTCCGCGCGCTAGAAACTGCCGAAGACGAATGGCCCGATCAGGGCCATCAGCACCAGCACCCGGATGGCGTTGGTGCCGCCGACCTCGACTTGCCCATGGCGCTTCTCGACCATGAAGGACCAGCCGGCGCCGGCGCTGCTCACGAGCAGCGCGAACAGGTAGGCGAAGCCGATCGTCATGAGGGCGTCGCCGATATGGCTGCCCACGTGCCGCGCGGCGGGAAAGGCCGAGACCATCCGCACCATGCTGACCGCCAGGGGCACGAGTCCCGCCAGCATGAGGACGTTGGCGAGGCGAAGTTTGTTTTGTGGTGTCATGGCCGCGCAGTGTAGCGAAAGCGTCGCCGAACAAATGCGCGGATTTTCACAATTCACCGGAAAGCGACCCGCTTGCCCGGATCGCCGCCCTTAGAGCGGCAAGGGCGTGGCCGACTTGCCGAACAGGCGGCAGGCCATCTTGCGCTCCTCGTCGCCCATCGTATCCTCCTTCACGGGAATCATGCAGCCCTCCGGACAGGTAGTGCGTGTGGTGCCCGCCGGCAGGTGGACGACGTGCTCGAGCTGCGCCACCTGCGGCTTGGCGCAATCGACTTCCTTCAAGGTCATCCAGTACTCACCGGTCGGCACGCCGGGCTCGGCTCGCCCGCTCGGCGGCTGGGCCTGGGAATAGAAGGTGGTGCGGAACCATGCGCGGACGCGGTTCCCCTTGGCTTGTGCGGGCTTGGCGACGATGCTGAAGACGAGGAGTTGGTTGGTGAATACGCTGGTCGAGCCGAGCGGCACCAGCATGTCCGGCGGCGCCGGACGCGCCCGGGAGCACAGGCGGCGGATATGCTTCTTCAGCACCGGGCCGTCGTAACTTCCATCCCTGTCCTGCATGGTCAGGTTGTGCACGGTCTCGATCACCTCCGGCATGTTCGCCACGCTGTGGCGCTCGATCGCCGCGAAATCGGCGCTCTCGGCCGGCATGCTCGAATAGGCGAAATTATCGGTCATCCAGCTGCCGTCGCAGGCAAGCAGGAAGTGATTCGCGGTGAGTTCCTTGCGCGCAGGGGTGTGCGTGAGCACCCGCACGATGGCCGCCTTGCCGACCCTGATGGCGGGTTCCTTGCCGAGCACGTTGTGGTTGCCGTCACGCTTGCTGAGCGTGACGTAGTCGGCGGCGGCGTGGCCGGCGGCGCCAGCGAGCAGCAGGCCCGCGATACAGGTCTTCATCACCCGGGCCGGCAGCCCCGTTCCTTGTCCGGACATCCCAATCCTCCTTCGGCGGCTCTGGCGGTTTCGTCACTTGCTCCATATGCAGGCCGGACTATAGCGCGGACGCGCCATGCCGGCTTTACGAAGCGTGCGCACTCATGCCGTTTGCATCGTCGGGAGGATGTTCGAATTTTTCGATTGTATATCTAAAAATTATCCGTTTTTCATTGTCGCTCCGACCACGCATAATGACTTCATCGCAGCGAACACAAAGCGGATAAGTAGAGCGAACGATCGTTCTCTATCTTCGAACCGTTCGATGCTTCGAGCAACCGCGCCAGCGATGGCGCACCAGAAGAGGAGCGGACCATGTACCTGATTTCCCTCGGCGCCGGCATCCTGGCCGGACTGCTCTACGGCCTGATCGACGTGCGCTCGCCGGCGCCGCCCGCCATCGCCCTGGTCGGCCTGCTGGGCATGCTGGTCGGCGAGCAGATCGTCCCGGTGGCCAGGCGCCTGATCGATGGCGAGCCGGTCACCCGGGCCTGGTTCGCCGGCGAATGCCGGCCGAAGATCACCGGCGTGCAGGCCAAGGAAGCACGCGGCGAAACCCGCAAGAGCTGAAACGAATCCAAACCAGTCGAACCACACCCGCCGCAACGAGCGGCACTTTTGAAAACGAAGGAGAACACCATGAACAACGCCAAACTCGAAGTCCTGACCCCGGAAAACTCGCAACTGATCATCATCGACCACCAGCCGCAGATGGCCTTCGGCGTGCAGTCGATCGACCGCCAGACCCTGAAGAACAACGTGGTCGGCCTGGCCAAGGCGGCCAAGGTGTTCGACATCCCGACCATCATCACCACCGTGGAGACCGAGTCCTTCTCGGGCCGCACCTACCCGGAAATCCTGGACGTGTTCCCGGACCACCCGATCCTCGAGCGCACCTCGATGAATTCCTGGGACGACCAGAAGGTACGCGACGCCCTGAAAGCGAACGGCCGCAAGAAGGTCATCGTGGCCGGCCTGTGGACCGAGGTCTGCAACACCACCTTCGCCCTGTGCGCCATGCTGGAAGGCGAATACGAGATCTACATGGTGGCCGACGCCTCCGGCGGCACCTCGAAGGATGCCCACGACTTCGCGATGCAGCGCATGGTGCAGGCCGGCGTGGTGCCGGTGACCTGGCAGCAGGTGCTGCTGGAGTGGCAGCGTGACTGGGCGCACCGCGACACCTACGACGCCGTGATCAGGATCGTCACCGAGCACTCGGGCGCCTACGGCATGGGTGTGGACTACGCCTACACGATGGTGCACAAGGCGCCGGCGCGCAACGGGGGCAATAACGAGGTCCTGGCCCCGGTCGCAGCGCCAGTAGCCGCACCGGTGCGCTGATCCCGCCAACGTCCCTGAGCCGGTCCGCCGCGGCGGACCGCACCCATCACCATCGCACGCCCCAGGAGTCCAACCATGCAAGCACAGTCCATCCACAGCGCCGCGGCGCCGCTCATCCTCGTCAACGGCCGTTTCGCCACCCTCGACCGCGAGCAGCCCCAGGCCAGCGCCGTCGCCATCCAGGACGGCAAATTCCTCGCCGTCGGCGATGCCGAGCACGTGATGCGCTACCGACAAGCCGGCAGCCAGGTCGTCGACCTGAACGGCCGCACCGCGATCCCCGGCCTGAACGATTCGCACCTGCACCTGATCCGCGGTGGACTGAACTACAACCTGGAACTGCGCTGGGAAGGCGTGCCCTCGCTGGCCGACGCGCTACGCATGCTGAAGGAGCAGGCCCTGCGCACTCCGCACCCGCAGTGGGTGCGCGTGGTGGGCGGCTGGAACGAATTCCAGTTCGCCGAGAAGCGCATGCCGACGCTCGAGGAAATCAACGCCGCCGCGCCGGATACCCCGGTCTTCATCCTGCACCTGTACGACCGCGCCTTGCTCAACCGCGCCGCGCTGCGCGCCGTCGGCTACACCAGGGACACGCCGAACCCGCCGGGCGGCGAAATTCAGCGCGACGCCGCCGGCAACCCGACCGGCATGCTGATCGCGCGTCCGAACGCGATGATCCTGTACGCGACCCTGGCCAAAGGCCCGAAGCTGCCCTACGACCTGCAAGTCAACTCGACCCGCCAGTTCATGCGCGAGCTGAACCGCCTCGGCATCACCAGCGCCATCGACGCCGGCGGCGGCTTCCAGAACTATCCCGAGGATTACTCGGTGGTCGAGGAACTCGACCGCAACAACCAGCTCACCATCCGCATCGCCTACAACCTGTTCACCCAGAACAAGGGCGCCGAGCTGGAAGACTTCCAGCGCTGGACCGGCATGGTCACGCCGGGGCAGGGCAGCGACTACTACCGCCACAACGGCGCCGGCGAGATGCTGGTGTTCTCGGCAGCCGACTTCGAGGACTTCCTGGAGCCGCGCCCGGAGCTGGCCGCCGGCATGGAAGACGAGCTGGAACAGGTGGTGCGCCACCTGGTGGAGCAGCGCTGGCCCTTCCGCCTGCACGCCACCTACGAGGAGTCGATCACCCGCATGCTCGACGTGTTCGAGAAGGTCGACCGCGAGATTCCATTCAACGGCCTGCACTGGATGTTCGACCACTGCGAGACCATCAGCGAACGCAGCATAGAGCGAGTAAAAGCACTGGGCGGCGGCATCGCGATCCAGCACCGCATGGCCTTCCAGGGCGAGTACTTCGTCGACCGCTACGGCGCCGACGCCGCGCGCGCCACGCCGCCGATCAAGCGTATGCTGGAGACCGGGGTGCCGGTCGGCGCCGGCACCGACGCCACCCGCGTGGCCAGCTACAACCCGTGGACCGCGCTCTACTGGCTGGTCTCTGGCCGCACCGTGGGCGGCATGCAGATGTACGACGTCAACGCCTACCTGGCGCGCGAGACGGCGCTCGAGCTGTGGACCGCGGGCAGCGCCTGGTTCTCGAACGAGCAGGGCCGCAAGGGGCGCATCCAGGCGGGCATGCTGGCCGATCTCGCCGTGCTGTCGGACGACTTCTTCAGCGTCGACGAGGAAGACATCAAGGCGATCGAGTCGGTGCTGACGGTGGTGGGCGGCAAGGTGGTCTACGGCGCCGCCGAGTTCAGCGACCTGGGCCCGGCGCCGATCCCGGTCCTGCCGGAGTGGTCGCCGGTGCAGAACGTGCCGGGCCACTGGCGCAAGGCGGCCCCCCGGCAGCAGCCGGTCGCGGCCATCGCCCACCAGTGCAGCGGCC
>DAMCRY010000022.1:0-20384 GCA_032115075.1 Massilia sp. | reverse complement strand
TTCTGGATCGCCGCCAGCTGCGCGATCGCCGCGGCCATTTCGGCCTGGGCTTTCGCGTAGTCGATCTTCGATTCCTTGTTCAGCATCAGCTCTTCGGCTTGTTTCTTTGCTTCCAGTGCCTTCGCTTCGTCCAGGTCGCCACCGCGGATCGCGGTGTCGGCCAGCACGGTCACGCCGTTCGGCTGCACTTCGAGGATACCGCCCGCGACGAAGACGAACTCTTCGCCGCCGCCGGCTACCTGGATTCGTACAGCACCTGGCCTGATGCGCGTGATCAGCGGGGTGTGCTTCGGGTAGATACCCAGCTCACCCGCTTCACCCGGCAGCGCGACGAATTCGGCCTGGCCGGAGAAGATCTGCTCTTCGGCCGAGACCACGTCCACTTGAATCGTGTTTGCCATGTCTGTCTTTCAGGTTGAAGAAGCCGGCTTAGGCAGCCAGTTTCTTGGCCTTCTCGATTGCTTCCTCGATGGTGCCGACCATGTAGAAGGCCTGCTCCGGCAGGTGGTCCAGTTCGCCCGATGCGATCATCTTGAAGCCCTTGATCGTGTCTTTCAGCGAAACGTACTTGCCCGGCGAGCCGGTGAACACTTCAGCGACGTGGAACGGCTGCGACAGGAAACGCTGCATCTTGCGAGCGCGTGCGACGACCAGCTTGTCTTCCGGCGCCAGTTCGTCCATGCCCAGAATCGCGATGATGTCACGCAGTTCCTTGTAGCGCTGCAGGGTGCCCTGCACGGCGCGCGCGGTGGCGTAGTGCTCTTCACCGACGACCAGCGGGTCCAGCTGGCGCGAGGTCGAGTCCAGCGGGTCCACTGCCGGGTAGATACCCAGCGAAGCGATGTCACGCGACAGAACGACGGTCGAGTCCAGGTGGGCGAAGGTGGTTGCCGGCGACGGGTCGGTCAAGTCGTCCGCAGGGACGTACACGGCCTGGATCGAGGTGATCGAACCGGTCTTGGTCGAGGTGATGCGCTCTTGCAGGCGGCCCATTTCTTCGGCCAGGGTCGGCTGGTAGCCCACCGCGGACGGCATACGGCCCAGCAGTGCCGACACTTCGGTACCGGCCAGGGTGTAACGGTAGATGTTGTCGACGAAGAACAGAACGTCCTTGCCTTCGTCACGGAACGCTTCCGCCATGGTCAGGCCGGTCAGCGCGACGCGCAGACGGTTGCCCGGCGGTTCGTTCATCTGGCCGTAGACCATCG
This sequence comes from Massilia sp., assembly GCA_032115075.1. GTDB lineage: Bacteria > Pseudomonadota > Gammaproteobacteria > Burkholderiales > Burkholderiaceae_D > Telluria. Next base: position 19,176 of record DAMCRY010000022.1, on the reverse strand, counting down.
CCACTTTCGAGTTGGTCGGGTTTTCCAGGTCGACGACCTTGGCGTCCGCCATCTCGTGGTAGAAGTCGTTACCTTCACGGGTACGCTCACCCACGCCGGCGAACACGGACAGACCCGAGTGCGCTTTTGCGATGTTGTTGATCAGTTCCATCATGTTGACGGTCTTGCCGACGCCGGCGCCGCCGAACAGGCCAACCTTACCGCCTTTGGCGAACGGGCAGACCAGGTCGATCACCTTGATACCGGTTTCCAGCAGGTCGGTCGACGGCGACAGTTCGTCGTAGGCCGGTGCATCGCGGTGGATCGAAGCCATGCGCTCGTGGCTGACCGGACCGCATTCGTCGATCGGGTTGCCCAGCACGTCCATGATACGGCCCAGGGTCGGGGTGCCGACCGGGACCATGATCGGGTTGCCGGTGTTCTGGATGATCATGCCGCGACGCAGGCCTTCCGAGCTGCCCAGTGCAATGGTACGGACCACGCCGTCGCCCAGCTGCTGCTGGACTTCCAGGGTCAGTTCCGAACCTTCCATTTTCAGTGCGTCGTACACTTTCGGCATGGCGTTACGCGGGAATTCCACGTCGACCACTGCGCCGATACACTGAACGATTTTGCCATCAGCCATTTTCGTTCCTTCAGATATAGTTAAATTCTTTTAGCTTTGATCGGTTGGGGACAGAGTACCGTTCGCTTTGCTCGCTTAACTCTTTCCCCAAAGCGCCTAGTTCGATTAAACGGCTGCTGCGCCGGACACGATCTCGGAGAGTTCTTTGGTAATCGCCGCCTGGCGGGTCTTGTTGTAGACCAGCTTCAGGTCGTTGATGACGCTGCCGGCGTTATCGCTCGCGGCCTTCATCGCGACCATGCGCGCCGATTGCTCGGACGCCAGGTTTTCCGCCACGGCCTGGTACACCAGCGCTTCCACGTAACGCACCAGCAGTTCGTCGATGACGACGGCCGCTTCCGGTTCGTAGATGTAGTCCCAGCTGTGACCGCCCTGTTCCGCTTCCATGTGCTTGGCCGGCAGCGGGAGCAGCTGCTCGACCATCGGTTCCTGCTTCATCGTGTTGATGAACTTGGTGTAGCACAGGTAGACAGCGTCGAGCTTGCCTTCCTGGTACGCGTCCAGCATCACTTTGACCGGGCCGATCAGCTTGTCCAGGTGCGGGGTGTCGCCGAGCTGGGTCGCTTGCGACACGACCTTCATGCCCATGCGGTTCAGGAAGCCCAGGCCCTTGTTGCCGATGGCAACCGCCTCGACGGTGTTACCTGCCTGCTCCACCTCGCGCGCCTTCTGCGTCACCTGGCGCAGCACGTTGGTGTTCATGCCGCCGCACAGACCCTTGTCGGTCGTGACGACGATGAAGCCAACCGCGTTCGCCTTCACGCCCTTGGCTTGCGCCATGAACGGGTGCGTGTACTCCGGGTTTGCGCCGGCCAGATTGGCGGTGATGGTACGAACCTTCTCACTGTAGGGACGGGCGGCGCGCATACGGTCCTGCGCCTTGCGCATTTTCGATGCGGCGACCATTTCCATCGCCTTGGTGATCTTCTTCGTATTCTCTACGCTCTTGATCTTGCCACGAATCTCTTTGCCTACTGCCATGAGTCCTTACTCCTTCCGCGCACCGGCGCCGTGCTCACACGACGCCGGCTTGACGATTAATATGCGCCGGATTTCTTGAAATCAGCAATGGCGGCGGCCAGCGCAGCTTCGCCGTCCTTGTCCAGTTGCTTGGTTTCGTCGATCTTCGACAGCAGGGCAGCGTGGCTCGACTTCAGGAAGTTGTGCAGGCCGTGCTCGAACGGCAGCACTTTCTTGACTTCGATGTCGTCCAGGTAGCCCTTGTTGACGGCGAACAGCGATGCGGCCATCAGCGAGGTCGACAGCGGCGAGAACTGCGGCTGCTTCAGCAGCTCGGTCACGCGCGCGCCGCGGTCCAGCTGCTTGCGGGTCGATTCGTCCAGGTCCGATGCGAACTGCGCGAACGCAGCCAGTTCACGGTACTGCGCCAGGTCGGTACGGATACCGCCCGACAGGCCCTTGATGACCTTGGTCTGGGCGGCGCCACCGACGCGCGACACCGAGATACCGGCGTTGATCGCAGGACGGATACCGGCGTTGAACAGCGAGGTCTCCAGGAAGATCTGGCCGTCGGTAATCGAAATCACGTTGGTCGGCACGAATGCCGAGACGTCGCCTGCCTGGGTTTCGATGATCGGCAGTGCGGTCAGCGAACCGGTCTTGCCGGTGACGGCGCCGTTGGTGAACTTCTCGACGTAGTCGGCGTTCACGCGCGCTGCGCGCTCCAGCAGACGGCTGTGCAGGTAGAACACGTCGCCCGGGTAGGCTTCGCGGCCCGGCGGACGGCGCAGCAGCAGCGAAATTTGACGATAAGCAACAGCCTGCTTCGACAGGTCGTCGTACACGATCAGCGCGTCTTCGCCGCGGTCGCGGAAGTATTCGCCCATCGCGCAGCCCGAGTAGGCCGAGATGTACTGCATCGCAGCCGATTCCGAAGCGGAAGCGGCAACCACGATGGTGTACTCCATCGCGCCGTGCTGTTCCAGCGAGCGGACGATGTTCTTGATGGTCGAAGCCTTCTGGCCGATTGCGACGTACACGCAGGTGACGCCCTGGCCCTTCTGGTTGATGATCGCATCGACAGCCACGGCCGACTTGCCGGTCTGGCGGTCGCCAATGATCAGCTCACGCTGGCCACGGCCGATCGGCACCATCGCGTCGATCGACTTGATGCCGGTCTGCATCGGCTGCGAGACGGATTCACGGGCGATGACGCCCGGAGCGATCTTTTCGATCGGTGCGGTCAGGGTGGTGGCGATCGGACCCTTGCCGTCGATCGGCTGGCCCAGTGCGTTGACCACGCGGCCACGCAGTTCCGGACCGATCGGCACTTCCAGGATGCGGCCGGTGGTCTTGACGGTGTCGCCTTCCGAGATGTGCTCGTAGGCGCCCAGGATGACGGCGCCGACGGAGTCGCGCTCGAGGTTCATCGCCAGGCCGAAGGTGTTGCCAGGGAACTCCAGCATCTCGCCCTGCATCACGTCCGACAGACCATGGATGCGGCAGATACCGTCGGCGACGGAGATCACCGTGCCTTGATTGCGAACCTCAGCCGAACCTTCCAGACCCTGGATGCGGCTCTTGATCAGTTCGCTGATTTCAGAAGAATTAAGTTGCATGAGTGCTAACTCCAAATGTTTTTGATGCGTAGGGCAAGGGCGCGAGGCCGGCGCGTGCTGCTAGAGTTGTCGCTTACGACACCAGCGCAACATGCATCTGTTGCAGCTTGGCGCGTACCGAGGTATCGAGCACTTCGTCGCCGACGACCACGCGCACACCACCGATCAGCGAAGGATCCACTGTCACCGTTGGGTTCAGCTTGCGGCCAAATTTCTTTTCCAGCGTAGCGACCAGCTGGGCCAGCTGGTCACCCGAGATCTCGAAGGCGCTGAAGATCGTCGCATCGGCGGCGCCTTCGTTGGCGTTCTTCAGTGCCGCGAACTGGGCGGCGATTTCGGGCAGCAGGTTGACGCGGCCGTTTTCGGCCAGCATCGCGATAAAGTTCTTCGCTTCAGCGTTCAGCGGCGACTTGACCAGGGACGCAATCGTGTCGGCCAGCTGGGCGTGCGTGACGTTCGGGTTGCCGGCGAAGGCTTGCACGTCCGGGTTGGCGCCAATCTGGCCCAGCTCGGCGGTGACGGCCGACCAGGCGGCCATATCGCCCGACTGGGCGACACGGAACAGCGCTTCGGCGTAAGGGCGGGCGACGGTTGCGAGTTCAGCCATGATCAGAGCTCGGTCGACAGTTTCGACAGCAGGTCGGCGTGGACCGCTGGGTTCACTTCACGCTGCAGGATCTGCTCGGCGCCTTGCACTGCCAGCGCGGCTACCTGGGCACGCAGTTCTTCGCGGGCACGGGTCACTTGCTGTTCGGCGTCGGCCTGGGCGGCGGCGACGATACGGGCGGCTTCTTCGGCGGCAGTTGCCTTGGCTGCGTCGATGATCTGGGCAGCGCGCTTTTCGGCGTCGGCGATGCGCTTCTGGACTTCGTCACGGGCGCCGGCCATTTCGGCCTGCACGCGCTTTTCGGCTGCGGCCAGGTCGGCCTTGCCACGGTCGGCGGCGGCCAGGCCATTCGCGATCCTCTCGGCGCGCTCGTCGAGCGCTTTCATCAGTGGCGGCCACACGAATTTCATCGTGAAGCCCGCCAGGATGAAGAAGACCACGAACTGGACAAACAAAGTTGCGTTCAAGTTCACGGTAAATTCCTTCTCACAAAAACGGATGCCGAACCAGGGACGGTTCGGCTCTTCAGATCAAGGTCGTGCTTGATTAGCTGAACGGACGTGCGAAGACGAACAGCATGGCGATACCGACGCCGATCAGGAATGCCGCGTCGATCAGACCAGCCAGCAGGAACATCTTGGTCTGCAGGGTGTTCATCAGTTCTGGCTGACGTGCAGAAGCTTCGAGGTATTTACCGCCCATGATTGCGATACCGATGCAAGCACCGATAGCGCCGAGGCCGATGATCAAACCGCAAGCCAGTGCAACAAAAGAAAGGTCAGTCATGTGTAACTCCAAAAGTTAATTTAAAAACTAGATTAAAAACTACAACTTCTTTACAACCACTATCTGTTCGATGCTTGCGGCGCCGATCAGTGGCCTTCATGGGCCTGACCGAGGTACACCAGCGTCAGCATCATGAAGATGAATGCCTGCAGGAACACGATCAGGATGTGGAAGATCGCCCAGATCGAACCCGCGATGATGTGACCGATCACACCAAATGCGGTGGCCATGGAGCCGAGCAGAGCAATCAAGAGGAACAGCAGCTCACCGGCGTACATGTTGCCGAACAGTCGCATACCGAGCGACACGGTTTTTGCTGCATATTCGATGATGTTCAGGAGCAGGTTGAACGGCGCCATCCAGATGCCGAACGGAGCTGCGAACAGTTCGTGGATCCAGCCGCCCAGGCCCTTGATCTTGACGCTGTAGTACAGCATCAGGGCCAGCACGCCGAGGGAAATCCCCAGGGTGCCGTTCAGGTCGGCGGTCGGGACCACGCGGTGGTAAGGAATCACGTGCTCGAGGCCGATCAGGCCGAACAGCGCGGAGAACATGTCGACCGGCAGGAAGTCCAGCGAGTTCATCAGGGCTACCCAGACGAACACGGTCAGTGCCAGCGGCGCGATGAAGCTGCGGTCGCCGTGCACGATCGACTTCGACTGGTCTTCGACCATCTCGACCAGCATCTCGACGGCAGCCTGGAAGCGGCCCGGCACGCCCGAGGTGGCTTTACGTGCGGCCATCCACATGAACAGGCAGCCCAGCACGCCGGTCACGATCGACCAGAAGATGGTGTCGTAGTTGAACACGCCGAAGTCCACGACGAAATCCTGGTGCTTGTTCGTCAGGTGGCCCAGGTGGTGGGTGATGTACTCTGATGGGGTCGGTGCCGCGTGCGATCCTGCTGCTGCTGCGCCTTCTACGGTTGGACTCGTCATGTCAGTGCCTAAATAATAAGATGATGTAACTTTTCAGCGCCACGACGAACCCGGCGAACAGCGCCAGCCAGTTCAGATCGTGGTACAGCTTGGCGGTCGCGAACAGGAGCGCGACCGTCAACGCAATCTTTACAAATTCCCAGATGAAGAAAGTCGCAGGACTGGCCCCGCCGGCCCGCTGGGCGTTGGCGAACAGCCGTACTGCCATGATGCCGTTGGGCACTACACAACACAAACCGCCCAGTACTGCCGAAAACATCGCAGCCCATCCCCCCAGTAGTGCGGCGATGACGCCTGCGACTACCGTGGCCATCAATTGCAGGGAGACGATGCGCAGCATATTTTTATAGTTTCGCGCTGGCGCACTAGGACGGTTTACGATGTGGTAATTACATGAATCAGCGGGATTATAAGTGGTTATACGGACGCGAGTCAAACGATTCCGCGCTTATAACTGCTGCGTAAAGATGTGGTGGAAGCAACACAGGGAGTGGTAAAACTTCCATATTTTCAGTTACTTAACCTAAGGGTCAGTAGCGGGGTCGGCGTTGCCGGGCGCGCGTTCACAGCCTGCTTGCAATCACCTTACGTGGCATGCATACGTCAGCCGGACGCACGGTCGGGAGAACCCGTGGTCCGGTCCACCGGACCGGACCACGGCTGCCAAACGTTACATCACGGGCTGCCGCTCAGGCGCGCAGGCGGGCCAGGACGCCGTCCAGGATATCGAGGTCGGCGAAGTCGATGATGAGCTGGCCCTTTCCCTTCGCGCCCATCTTGAACATCACCGGCGTGGCCAGCTTGTCCGACAGTTCCTCTTCCAGGCGTACGATGTCGCCCGGCTTGTCCTTGGCGCGCGCGGCCACGGCCGGGCCGGTCTGCTCCTCGAGGGCGCGGGCGACCAGCTTCTCGGTCTCGCGCACCGACAGGCGCTTGGCGATCACGTGGTTGGCCAGGGTGATCTGGTTGGCGCTGTCGACGGCCAGCAAGGCGCGGGCGTGGCCCATGTCGATGTCGCCGGCCATCAGCATGGTCTGCACCGGCGCGGCCAGGTTGATCAGGCGCAGCAGGTTCGACACCGCGCTGCGCGAGCGGCCGACGGCCGTGGCCGCCTGCTCGTGGGTGAAGCCGAAATCGTTGATCAGGCGCTGGATGCCCTGCGCTTCTTCGAGCGGGTTCAGATCCTCGCGCTGGATGTTCTCGATCAGGGCCATCGCCGCGGCCGACTGGTCGTCGACTTCGCGCACCAGCACCGGGATCTCGTCCAGCCCGGCCATCTGGGCCGCGCGGAAGCGGCGCTCGCCGGCGATGATTTCGTACGCCACCGGCGCGCCCTCCCCGAGGGGACGCACCAGCACCGGCTGCATGATGCCCTGGGTCTTGATCGAGGCGGCCAGCTCGCTGAGCGAGGTCTCGTCCATGCGGGTACGCGGCTGGTACTTGCCGGCCTGGACCTGGTCGATCTTCAGGGTCGAGGGCGCCTTGGCCGGGGCCGCTTCGTTGTCGCCGCCGAGCAGTGCGTCGAGTCCACGTCCCAGGCCCTTGAGTTTTTTGGTAGCCATGTCTGTTTAACTTTCAGAACTTGTTTTATTGATCACATCGTCTTGATGCGCTCGACCATCTCCGCGCCGAAGGCGATATACGCCTGCGCACCTTTCGAGGATGGATCGAACACCACGCCCGGCATGCCATACGAGGGCGCCTCGGCCAGGCGCACATTGCGCGGGATGATGGTCTTGAAGACCTTGTCGCCGAAGTGCTGCTCGAGCTGGCCCGACACCTGCTGGGACAGCGTCATGCGCGGATCGAACATCACGCGCAGCAGGCCGATGATGCGCAGGTCGGTGTTCAGGTTGGCGTGCACCTTCTTGATGGTGTTGACCAGGTCGGACAGGCCCTCCAGCGCGTAGTACTCGCACTGCATCGGGATGATCACGCCATGCGCCGCGCACAGGCCGTTCAGGGTGAGCAGCGAGAGCGCCGGCGGGCAGTCTACCAGGATGAAGTCGTAGTCCTTGTCGACTGCCGCGAGCGCCTCTTTCAGGCGGCGCTCGCGGTTCTCGAGCGAGACCATCTCGACTTCGGCGCCGGCCAGCTCGCGGTTGGCCGGCAACACGTCGAAGCGCCCGGACTCGGAACGCACGCGCGCGCCCGCCACGTCCAGCTCGCCCAGCAGCACCTGGTAGATCGAGCCTTCGAGCGCCGCCTTGTTGATGCCCGCCCCCATCGTGGCGTTGCCCTGCGGGTCGAGGTCCACCAGCAGCACGCGCTGCTCGAGCTTGGCCAGGCCCGCCGACAGGTTGACGGACGTGGTGGTCTTGCCGACGCCACCCTTCTGGTTCGCTACGCAAAAAATCTTCGCCATCTATTCTTTTTCCGCGGTTCTGTTAAATGAGATCGCAACAAGAGAACATACCGTTCATACCATACAAACCATTTTAATGATTCATATTATATAAACGGTATAAACTGTTTATACGGTTTATTCTATTTAGTTCGATCTCTCGACAAGCACAAGGTGGCGCTCCGCCCCGAGCCTCGGCACCTGCAGCGGCTGCAGGCCCGTCACTTTCCACGCTGCCGGCACCCGCTCCTGCTCTTCCGCCGGCGCCGTGCCTTTCAGGGCGATGAATTTGCCGCCGTCTTGCAGTAGGTGCCCCGACCACTCGAGGAAATCCGACAGGTCGGCAAAGGCGCGCGAGGTGATCACGTCGAATTTGTCGCTCACGTCGAGGTCCTGCACCTTCATCGTGTATACGGTGACGTTGGCCAGCTCCAGCTCCGCCTTCACCTGCTTGAGAAAGGCGGTTTTCTTGTGGACGGTGTCGATCATCGACACCTTCATGTCCGGGCGGCAGATCGCCAGCACGACGCCCGGCAGGCCGCCCCCTGCCCCGACGTCCAGCACGTTGCGCGCACCGGCAAAGGCCGGCACGGCCGCCAGCGAGTCGAGCAGGTGGTGGGTCACCATCTGCATCGGATCGCGCAGCGAAGTCAGGTTGTACACACCGTTCCACTTGTTCATCAGCGCCAGGTAGTCCAGCAGCTGTTCCTGCTGGACCGGCGTGACGTCCAGCCGCATCTCGGAAACGCCCTCGAGCAATACTTGCGCCAGCGCGGCGCGATCGAAAAACTTCATTCGGCCTGCTCCGCGGTGGCGTTGGTGGTAAAGCCCTTGGCGCCACGTTTCTTGAGGTGCACCAGCAGCAGCGAGATCGCCGCCGGGGTCACGCCGGAGATGCGCGAAGCCTGGCCCAGGGTTTCCGGACGCTGCTTGTCGAGCTTCTGGCGTACCTCGATCGACAGCGCCTGGATCTCGAGGTAGTTCAGGTTCTCGGGAAGCTTCAGGTTCTCGTAGTGGTCGTGACGCTCCACTTCACGTGCCTGGCGGTCGATGTAGCCGGCGTACTTCAGCTGGATCTCGACCTGCTCCTTCACCGCCGGATCTTCGACGCCGGGGCCGGCCAGCGGCTGGCCCTCGGCGCCGGTCATCGTCATCAGGGTGTCGTAGGCCACACCCGGACGGCGCAGCAGGTCGGCCAGGTTGTACTCGCGCTCGATCGCCTGCCCGACCACGCGCTCGGATTCGGCGGCGGCGAGGATGCGCGGGTTGACCCAGGTCGAGCGCAGGCGCTCGAGCTCGCGGGCGATCGACTCGCGCTTGGTCTCGAAGGCGGCCCACTGGGCGTCGCCGACGATGCCGAGCTTGCGGCCGATTTCGGTCAGGCGCATGTCGGCATTGTCTTCGCGCAGCGACAAGCGATATTCGGCGCGGCTGGTGAACATGCGGTAGGGCTCGGCCACGCCCTGCGTCGTGAGGTCGTCGACCAGCACACCGAGGTAGGCTTCCGAGCGGCCCGGCGTCCAGGCTTCCCTGCCCTGGGTCTGCAGCGCCGCGTTCAGGCCGGCCAGCAGGCCCTGGGCCGCGGCTTCCTCGTAACCGGTGGTGCCGTTGATCTGGCCGGCGAAGAACAGTCCCTTGATCGCCTTGGTCTCCAGCGAGGCCTTCAGGCCGCGCGGATCGAAGTAGTCGTACTCGATCGCGTAACCCGGACGCAGGATGAAGGCGTTTTCCAGGCCGCGCATCGAGCGCACCAGTTCCAGCTGCACGTCGAACGGCAGGCTGGTCGAGATCCCGTTCGGGTAGAACTCGTTGGTGGTGAGGCCTTCCGGCTCGAGGAAGATCTGGTGCGATTCCTTCTGGGCGAAGCGGTGGATCTTGTCCTCGATCGACGGGCAGTAGCGCGGGCCGACACCCTCGATGACGCCGGTGTACATCGGGCTGCGGTCGAGACCGTTGCGGATGATGTCGTGCGTCTTCTCGTTGGTGTGCGTGACCCAGCACGGCACCTGGCGCGGGTGCATGGCGGCGTTGCCCATGACCGAGAACACCGGCACCGGGTCGAGGTCGCCCGGCTGTTCGGACAGCACCGAGAAGTCAATGCTGCGGCCGTCGATGCGCGGCGGCGTGCCGGTTTTCAGACGGCCCTGCGGCAACTTGAGTTCCTTCAGGCGTGCCGACAGCGACAGCGCCGGCGGATCGCCCGCGCGGCCGCCCGCGTAATTCTGCAGGCCGACGTGGATCTTCCCGTCGAGGAAAGTACCCGCGGTCAGGACCACGGCGCGGGCGCGGAAGCGCAGGCCGACCTGGGTGACGGCGCCGACCACGCGGTCACCCTCCACCATCAGGTCATCCACGGCCTGCTGGAACAACCACAGGTTCGGCTGGTTCTCGATGCGCGAGCGGATCGCCGCCTTGTACAGGACACGGTCGGCCTGGGCCCGGGTCGCGCGCACGGCCGGACCCTTCGAGGAATTCAGGATGCGGAACTGGATGCCCGATTCATCGGTGGCGATGGCCATGGCGCCGCCGAGGGCGTCGACTTCCTTGACCAGGTGACCCTTGCCGATACCGCCGATCGACGGGTTGCAGGACATGGCGCCCAGCGTTTCGATATTGTGCGTCAGCAACAGCGTCTTTTGACCCGTACGTGCGGACGCGAGTGCAGCCTCGGTACCGGCATGGCCGCCACCGACGACGATGACGTCGAATTCAGTTGGAAATAGCATGATGGAGAGTGGTGCGAGGAGACTTTAATGCGCGATTATAGATTCTTTTTTCTCGCAGGATTCTTAAGGCTCAGAAAACGACAGATTTTGTTTCACGTGGAACAGTTGCCAAAACTTCGATGCGCTGTTTCACGTGGAACAAAAACAAAAAAGCCGGGCGAACCCGGCTTTATTGTTTCACGTGGAACGTCACCAACCTATCTTGGTGAAAGCGTCGTAGGCGGTCTTGAGGATCAACGCCGAGACCACCACCAGGAACAGCTTGCGCACGAAACCGCTGCCGTGCTTCAGCGCCAGCCGGGTGCCGATCAGCGAACCGGCCACCTGACACACCGCCATCATCAGGCCCAGCTGCCACAACAGGTGACCGCTGTAGCCGAACCACATCAGGGCCGAGAAGTTGCACGCCACATTGACGATCTTCGCCGCCGCCGACGCGCTGAGGAAATCGAAGCCGAAGAAGCGCACGAACAGGAAGATCAGGAAGCTGCCGGTGCCCGGTCCGAAGAAACCGTCATAGAAGCCGATGGCGGCGCCGATGCCGATGGCCCAGTAGCGCTCCGCGAGTCCGCTGTGCACCGGCGCGTGCACGGCGCCGAGATCCTTCTTTCTAAACGTGTACACCGCGACGGCGACCAAGATGATCGGCAGCAATGTACGTACAAAATCGGCCGGCACGCGCGTCACGGTCCAGGCACCGGCGAAGGACAGGATGAAGGCGGCGATCGCAGCCGGCGCCGCCGTGCTCCACGCCACCCTCACCCGCCGCGCGTAATTCACGGCTGCGGCGCTGGTGCCGAAGATGCTGGCGAACTTGTTGGTGCCCAGCAGCGTGGCCGGCACCTCCTTGGGCAGAACGGAAAAAATCGCGGGAATCTGGATCAGGCCACCGCCGCCAACGACGGCATCGACCAGGCCGGCGGTAAAGGCAGCCGCGCCGAGCCAAGCAAAATCAATCATGGGAAACGCTTCGAGGAATGCAGAGGCTGCATTGTACTCCCAGGCATCCTGCGAATGACCAGGCACGTTGGGGAATGCGGTAAGCTTGAACGATAACAATCAAGGAGACATTCCATGACTGCTTTCGTCTTCAACACGGTGGCCGCCATCGTGTCCGAGCCAAACGTGACGCACCGCCTCGGCGAACTCCTGGCCGAACGGCTTCCTGCGGCGCGCCGTCCGCTCATCGTGACCGATGCCGGCTTCCTGCGCACCGGCCTGCTCGACCTTCCCAAGCTCAGCCTCGAACAGCAGGACATGCATGTTGCCGTCTTCTCCGGCGTACGGGCCGACCCGCCCGAGGCGGCCGTGCTGGAGGCGGTCGACGCGGCGCGCCGGCACGAAACGGACCTGGTGATCGGGTTCGGCGGCGGCAGCTCGATGGACGTCGCCAAGCTGGTTGCCGTGCTGGCCCGGTCGCCCCAGCCGCTGACGGACATCTATGGCATCGGTAAAGTGTCCGGTGGCCGCCTGCCGCTGGTCCAGGTCCCGACCACGGCGGGCACCGAATCCGAAGTCACCAACATCGCCATCGTCACCACCGGCGCCACCACCAAGATGGGTGTCGTCGCACCCCAGCTGTATGCGGATCTCGCCGTCCTCGACGCCGCGCTGACGCTCGGCCTGCCGCCCGGCGTGACGGCGGCGACCAGCATCGATGCGATGGTCCACGCCATCGAAGCCTATACGAGCAGGCACAAGAAGAATCCGCTGTCGGACGCATGTGCACGCGAAGCCTTGGGCATGCTGTCCCGCAATCTGCTCCGCGCCTGCGAGCACGGTGCCGACCTGGAGGCGCGCCAGGCGATGCTGCTCGGCGCCTGCCTGGCGGGACAGGCTTTTTCGAATGCCCCGGTGGCCGCCGTGCACGCGCTGGCCTATCCGATTGGCGGCATCTTCCACGTGCCGCATGGCTTGTCGAACGCGCTCGTGCTGCCGCACGTCCTGCGCTTCAACATGCCGGCTGCGGCAGCGCTGTATGCCGAACTGACGGACATCGTGGTGCCGCATGCGAGCGGCAGCGTCGATGCGCGTGCGGAAGCGCTCGTTGTTGCAATGCAGCAGATTGCCCGCACCACCGGCATCGAGACGACGCTGCGCCAGGTCGGCATCAAGGAAAGCGACCTCGATCGGCTCGCCGACGACGCCATGCTGCAGACCCGGCTGCTCGGCAACAACCCGCGCGAGCTCGGCCGGGCGGATGCGCGCGCGATCTACGCCGCGGCCCTATGAGCCGCGCAGGAAGTCGAGCAGCAGGGCATTGAGCCGGTCGGTGGCCGACAGCTGCATCCAGTGCCCCGCCCCATTCAGCCGCTCGTAGCGAAAGCCCGCGCGGCAGTGGTGTACCGAATCGCGCATCTGTTTCTCGCCCAGCGCCGGGTCGCGGTCGCTCCAGACGCCCATCACCGGCACCTCGACCGGACGCCAGTGATGCGGCCGGCCCAGCTTGATGTTGGCGCGGTAGTAGTTCAGCGCGGCGGTGAGGCGCCCTTCTGGTTCCAGCGCGGCGCGCCAGATCGCCAGCTGCTCCGGCCGGCGCATCATCTGGCGCAGGAAAAACCAGTCGTTGGCGCGAATCGCCTGCTCGGCCACCACCGGCATCAGGAAGCCGAGGATGTACCAGAAACGCATCTGCTGGGTGACGCCGGCGTTGGCGATGGCCGCCGGGTGGCCGGTGGACAGGGCGACAAAGCGCTCGAAACGCTGCGGCGCGTTCATGCACAATTGCCAGCCGACCAACCCGCCCCAGTCGTGGCCGACCAAGGCGGCCTTGGCGATCCCCAGCTTGTCCATCAGGCCGAGGATGTCGGCGCACAGGAACTCGATCGCATAGGCCCCGGTGCTAGCGGGCGCATCGGTCCTGCCGTAGCCGCGCATGTCCGGCGCGACGACCCGCAGGCCGGCTTTTTCCAGCGCCGGAATCTGGTGGCGCCAGATGGCGTGGGTATCGGGAAAACCGTGCAGGAGGATCACGGTCGGACCTTCGCCCGCGCTGACGTAATGCATGCGCAGGCCGTGCACATCGACGAGATGCGATTCCAGGTTCATGTCAGCTCCGGCTGTCCAGGCGCGGCGCTCACGCGGCCAACTTGCGGCCACGTCCGAGTAGCGCAGCGATTCCCCAACGATACCACGCCGGAACAATAGAACGCAGACAATGAAGATCGGGCCGGTGACCATGCCCGCAGGCCACGGCGATCGCCAGCACCACGTAGTACATGATCAGCTCGTTCGACAGGTCGAGGTCGAACAAGCAGGTCGGCCTCGCTGGCCGCCGCGAATCCCCCTGAACTCCTTGCTGAGTTTCCTGGTCTCCAGGACGACATCCGCCACCGACTTTCCAGACACCTGTGCTGCGATCAGGCGACTCGGGAACTACTCGACAGACCGGATCCTGCATACAGGACCAGCCGTCACAATACGGCTGGAGGATGCCGCCCGGATGCGCGGCATTGGCACATCAGCGCACGGCGCTTGTACGCTTTTGCACCGCCGGCTCACCCGAGCGCGGCGAGGATGTCCTGGGCCGCCTTTTCCGCGATCATGATGGTCGGCGCATTCGTGTTCCCCGAGGTAATGAAGGGCATGATCGAGGCGTCCACCACGCGCAATTTTCCGACGCCACGCACCCGCAAGCGGCTGTCGACCACCGCCAGCGGATCGTCCGTTCTCCCCATGCGGCAGGTGCCGACCGGGTGGAAGATCGTGGTCCCGACCAGTCCCGCCGCATGGGCCAGTTCTTCCTCGGTCTGGTACTGCGGGCCCGGCATGAACTCTTCCGGACGGTATTTCGCCAGCGCCGGCGCGGCCACGATCCGGCGCGTCAGGCGCAGCGCGGCGGCAGCCGTTTTCCGGTCCGCCTCGGTGCTCAGGTAGTTCGGCGTGATCTTCGGCGGCGCGTAGCTGTCGGCGGAGCCGATGCGCACGTGGCCGCGCGAGCTCGGCTGCAGGTTGCAGACGCTGGCCGTGAAGGCCGGAAAGCGGTGCAGGGGGTCGCCGAACTTGTCCAGCGACAGCGGCTGCACGTGGTACTGCAAATCCGGCGCCGCCTGCGCGGGCGAAGAACGGGCGAAGACGCCGAGCTGGGACGGCGCCATCGACATCGGCCCGCTCTGGAACAGCGCGTACTCGAGGCCGATCAGGAACCTGCCCACCGGGTTCGTTGCGCGGGTGTTCAGGGTGCGCGCGCCCTGCACCTTGAAGATCATGCGCAGCTGCAGGTGGTCCTGCAGATTCTCTCCGACGCCGGGCAGGTCGGCGACCGGCGCGATGCCATGGCGCTGCAGCTCCCGCGCCGCGCCGATACCGGACAATTGCAGGATCTGCGGCGAGCCCACCGCCCCTGCCGCGAGTACCGTTTCGCGGTGCGCGGTCGCCGTGAAGGCGCGCCCGCCCCCGGTAAATTGCACGCCGGTGCAGATCGTGCCTTGCGGCGTGTCCGCGAACAGCAGGCGCTCGACGTGGCAGCCGGTCATGATCGTCAGGTTCGGACGCTGCGCCGCCGGTTTCAGGAAAGCCTTCGCCGTGTTCAGGCGGATGCCGCGGCGCTGGTTGACCTCGAAATAGGCCGAGCCTTCGCCCCTTCCCGCATTCAGGTCGTCGATCTTCGGGATGCCGCTTTGCGCCGCCGCTTCCCGGAAGGCGTCCAGGATGGCCCACGACAGCCGCTGCTTTTCCACCCGCCATTCGCCGCCGGCGCCATGCAGCGCGCTGGCGCCGAGGTAGTGGTCCTCGCTGCGCTTGAACAGCGGCAGCACCTGCTCCCAGCGCCAGCCGTCGTCGCCCGCCACCTCGGCCCAGCGCTCGTAGTCACTTGGCTGGCCACGCATGTAGATCATGCCGTTGATCGAGGAACTGCCGCCCAGCACCTTGCCGCGCGGGTAGATCAGCGCCCGCCCATGCAGGCCCGGATCGGCTTCGGTGCGCAGCAGCCAATCGGTGCGCGGATTGCCGATGCAGCGCAGGTAGCCGACCGGGATGTGGATCCACAGGTAGTCGTCCTTGCCGCCGGCCTCGACCAGCAGCACGTTCACGTCCTGCCTGCGGGTCAGCCGGTTCGCCAGCACGCAGCCGGAAGTGCCGGCGCCGACGATGATGTAGTCGAACTCACCGGCGGATTCCACTGGTTACCGCCCTGCGGCCAGCGTGGCGCCCGGCTTGCCGCCCATGCGGAATCCAGTTCCCTGGACCTGGATCCTCCTGCCCTGAAGTGGACTCTCGGCGCTGGCAGCGCAAGCGAACGGACGCACACCGCCGTTCCCCGGCCGGCTTGTCATGGGCATGCGAAACAGCGCGTCGAGATCCATCAACCCCTCCGTTCATCATTCGTTGAGGCAAGCTTACCAGATCGTAAACGCCTGTCCAGACCCCATCTGTGGATAACGCTCTGGATATCCACAGGTGCGGTTTGTGCAAAAACCGGGGATGGATGGGGGTCGTGAATTCTTGTCCCCTTTTAAGAATGCGCAAGCAGCCCGGCAGTGCACCGCCTTATGCGCTTCCCAAGTGCTTGATTTTCCGTGGCTTCATGCGCTTGTCCACAGAAAAGGCGAGGCGTTAACCACTACTACTACCGTTGTATACAAATTTTGGTTGTAAACCTCACGCGGCTGCAGAAAATTTTTTTTTTGCCGCCGTCGCATTCAACCGACATCGCCTGGTTGCCTGACTTGCATCCGCACACCGCCCACGTCGGCGCCCTGCAGACCAGGGTCTGTACAGCAAAACGCATGGAAATCACATGCACCTGTGGAAAACCGATGGGATATCCACAGCATCGAATGTGCAGAACACGGCATCCCATGCACGCGCCGAAAATCTGTCCAATTTTCCTGCAACGCAAAAACAAGCCTTGTCCAGCCGGTTAACGCGACCGTAAACCATTGACGTTGTGGAGAAAACCAGTCTTATCCACAAACGGATGCGCGTTTACTACTACTACCAGTTTGTATACAAACTTGTTTACTACAACAACAAAACCGGCAACGCGTCCGTGCTGCGTTTTCGGCCCTGCGGGCCACTGCGGACGAACTCGCGCAGCAAAACCGCACACCGTCGTGCTCGCAAAAAAAAAAGAAAAACCGCGCGAACTGCTTGCCGGCACTTGAATGCCAGCTCGACCACAAAACCGTCGCCACCACCGCCGGCGTCATCCTGAAGACCTTATCGGTCTGCAAAACGCGCCTAAAACCGTCGACCCTGCCGGACAACTGTGGAAAAGCCGCTGCATATCCACAGGAGCAGATGTGCAGAACAGGCGTTTTCCTGGGCCGCCAAGAATTTGTCCAAGTTCCGTTCAAACGCCACACAAGGTTTGTTCAGCCGGTAAACGCGCATTCAACTCATTGATACTGTGGAGTAAACCCGACTTATCAACAGAAGCGTGGGCGTTTACTATCTACTACCAGTTTTTATATACATCTTTGGTTAACTAAAGACCTGGGACGCCACCGCCGCAAAAGGCCATCAACGACGGCTTTTACTGGCCTCAGTCCTGTAAGACACGCACAATAGGCGCTCGACTGCTCGATAAAGGCTTACGGATGACCTCGATCAAGCGCTGTACAACACCTGGACAAGCGGATTGGCTCGCCCTGCGCATGGCGCTCTGGCCTGCGGAATGCGAGGAAGAAGGCGAAGAACACCTCGAAGAAATGCACAAGCTCTGTGCACAAACGGATCGTTATGCACAATTCCTGGCATATTCGCCGCTTGGCGAACCGCAGGGACTGGTCGAAGTCGCGCTGCGCAGCGATTACGTGAATGGCACCGACTCGTCGCCGGTCGGTTTCCTGGAGGGCTTGTACGTCGCGCCCGGTTTCCGCAAGCAGGGCATTGCCGCGATGCTGGTTGCCGCTGCCGAAACATGGTGCAGGGAACAGGGCTGTACCGAGATGGCGTCCGACGCCCTGCTCGAGAATACGGCCAGCCACGCCATGCACCGGGCCCTCGGTTTCGAGGAAACGGAGCGCGTGGTGTATTTTAAAAAGCAACTTTGATAACAAAAAAACAGGAAAAACATGCGATTAGGGATCATCAGCGCCTTGGCCGAAGAACAGCTGGGGCTCGTGGAAGCCATGAGAGGGCCCTCCAGGCTCATCCACGGCATGCGCGAGTACGTTGTCGGACAGCTGTGGGAAATCGACGCTGTGTGCGTTTTATCGCGAATTGGGAAGGTTGCCGCCGCCATGACGGCCACCACGCTTGTGGAGAAGTTCGGAGTTACCCACATTCTCTTTACCGGCGTGGCCGGCGCCGGCGACAAGACCGTGCAGGTCGGGGACATCGTGGTGGCCGAGGCACTGGTCCAGCACGACATGAACGCCAGTCCCTTGTTCCCGCGTTTCGAGGTGCCGCTGACCGGCCTGACGCACTTCCAGCCGGACGGCAATCTGTCGCTGCGCCTGTCGCGCGCCGCCCATGCCTTCCTGGAAGACGACTTTTCCGAGGCGATCGGCGAAGGCGAACGGCAGGCGTTCCGCCTCGCGCAGCCACGCGTGCACCGCGGCCTGGTGGCGAGCGGCGACCAGTTCGTCAACGACCGGCTCCACCTGGAAGGGCTGAACCAGGCCCTTCCCGGCCTCGTGGCGGTCGAAATGGAAGGTGCGGCGGTGGCCCAGGTCTGCTACGAGCTGGGCCTGCCCTGCGCCGTGCTGCGCACGATTTCGGACAATGCCAACGAACACGCGGCCATCGATTTCATGCGCTTCGTGAAATCGGTGGCCGCGCACTATGCGTTCCACGTCACCCGGCGCCTGTGCCGGGACCTGGCGGCAGCGCCGCTTCAGCCCAGCAGGGATTCGGCCGGCACGTAGTCGTAGCCGAGATCCCTGGCCACGGCCGCGTAGGTGACCTTGCCCTGGCAGACGTTCAGGCCGTTGCGCAGGTGGACGTCCTCCGCCAGCGCCCGGCGCCAGCCTTTCGTCGCCAGCGCCACCGCGTGGCCGATGGTCGCGTTGTTCAGGGCAAAGGTGGAGGTGCGCGCCACCGCGCCGGGCATGTTCGCCACGCAGTAGTGGATCACGCCATCGACCACGAAGGTCGGGTCGGCGTGGGTGGTGGGATGCGAGGTCTCGAAGCAGCCGCCCTGGTCGATCGCCACGTCCACGACCACGGCCCCCTTCTTCATGCGCGAGATCATGTCGCGGGTGACCAGTTTCGGCGCCGCTGCGCCCGGCACCAGCACGCCGCCGACCACCAGGTCGGCATCCAGCACCGCTTCCTCGATCGCATGGGTATTGGAATACTGGGTGGCGATGCAGTTGCCGTAGACCAGGTCGAGCTGGCGCAGGCGGTCGACGTTCTTGTCCAGCACCGTCACGCGGGCACCCGCGCCGACCGCCATCTGCAGCGCATTGGTGCCGACCACGCCGGCGCCGATGATGACCACGTGGCCGGCCGCCACGCCCGGCACGCCGCCCAGCAGCAGGCCCATGCCGCCCTTCGATTTTTCCAGGTGCGCGGCGCCGGCCTGGATCGCCATGCGGCCGGCGACTTCGCTCATCGGCGCCAGCAGCGGCAGGCCGCCGTGGCCGGTGATGGTCTCGTAGGCGATGCAGACCGCGCCGGATT
>DAMCRY010000021.1:0-21040 GCA_032115075.1 Massilia sp. | reverse complement strand
GAGCGGATGCCGCCCACCCTACGAGACCCTCAGACCGCGGTGAAACCGCCGTCGACCACCAGCTCATGCCCGTTCACGTACGAGGCTCCGTCCGAGCACAGCCACAGCGCCGCGTTCGCGATCTCCGTTACTTCGGCGAAGCGCCCCATCGGCTGCGCCGCTTCCGACTGGCGCTCGTCCGAAGGAGCGCGCTCGACGGCGCGCGCCAGCATCGGGGTCTTCACGGCGCCCGGGCACAGGGCGTTGACGCGGATGCCGGCGCGCGCGTATTCGGCGGCCGCGCTCCTGGTCAAGCCCACCACCGCGTGCTTGCTGGCCGCGTAGATGGCGCGGTTCGGCGCGCCCACCAGGCCGGAGACCGAGGACACGTTGACGATCGCCCCGCCACCCTGCTTGAGCATCTGGCGCAGCTGGTGCTTCATGCACAGCCAGACGCCCTTGAGGTTGGCGCCCATGATGCGGTCGAACTGCTCCTCTTCGCCATCGGCCAGCGGCGCGCCCTCTTCGTCGATGGCGGCGTTGTTCACCGCGATGTCGAGGCGTCCGTAGTAATTGATGGTCTTGTCGATCAGCGCCTCGACGTCGCCGGACCTGGCGATGTCGCTGCGCACGAACAGCGCCTTCCCGCCGGATTCGACGATCATGGCGGCGGTCGCGTGGCCGCCGTCGATGGCGGTGTCGGCCACCACGACGCAGGCGCCGGCACGGCCGAAGGCCAGTGCCGTCGCGCGGCCGATGCCGCTGGCCGCGCCGGTTACGAGCGCCACCTTGCCGGTGAACGGCAGTTCGACCACCGGCTGCGCTTTGCTTGTCCCTTTCATGATGCTCCTGATGCTTTGCAACGAATGCTTCCCAAAGGAAACATTCTAACGCAGCAGCGGGCAGCTGTCACAATTCGGGAGGTATGCTGTTGCTAATTAGGGAGTCGCCTCAGGGAGTGCTGCCTCCCGCCGCTTTCGCCGCTTCCGCCTTGCCCCGGTCGCCGGCCATCACCACCGTCAGCTTGCCCGGGTCGATCGCCTTGCGGAAGGCCGCGTTCAGCTGCGGCAGGGTGACCGCCATCAGCTTTTTCTCGAAGGCGGCCGACCATTCGTAGGTGCGGCCGCGGTACAGGAAGCCGGTCCAGCCCGAGGCCAGCACGCCGTCGCTGGCGCGGTTCTGCAGGCGCTGCTGCATCAGGCCGGACTTGGCGTCGGCCAGTTCGGCGGCGGAGAAGCCGTCCTTCGCCGCGCGCGCCACTTCCTCGCGCACCGCCGCGTCCAGCCGGCGCAGGTTCTGCGGCGCGGCGATGGCGCTGACCGTGAAGGCGCCGGCGCGGTCGAAGTCGCCCGCCGCCAGGTCCGAGCCGCCGCCGTAGGACAGGCCCTCCTTCTGGCGAATGCGGTCCATCAGGCGCGATTTCAGGCCGCCCTCCCCGAAGATGTAGTTGGCCAGCATCAGCGCCGGGTAGTCCGGATCCTCGATGTTCAGGTCGAGGTTCATGCGCGCGACGTAGAAGCCGTTTTCCTTGTCCGGCGTGTCGAGCATCGTGCTGGTGGGCGGCACCTCGGCATGCTTCATGAGGATCGGCGCCACGTTCGCGGGCGCGGTCCACTTGCCGAACAGGACGTCGACCAGCGGCACGACTTGCTTCGGATCGAAGTCGCCGACGATCGCCATCTCGGCCGGGCTGCTGTTGTGGAATTCGCGGTGGAAGGCGCGCAGGTCGTCCAGGCGCGCGGCCTTGACGTCCTCGATGTCTTCCTCAAGGGTGTTGGCGTGGCGGATGTCGCCGCGCGGGTACTGGTCGAAGCGCGCCGCCAGGGCGCGGCCGGCCACGCTCTGCGGCTCGGCGCGGCTGGCTTCCAGGCCGACCAGCATCTGCTTGCGCAGCTGCTCGAACTCGCTTTCCGGGAAGGCCGGCTCCTTCAGCACGTGGGCGGCCAGCTTCAATGCCTCGGCCAGGTGCTCGCGCGTGGTCTGGAAGTGCTGCGGGCTACCCGTCATCTTGAGCTTGTCGAAGGCGTCGGCCAGCTGGGCGCGGCTGTAGCGGGCGGTGCCGCGCATCAGCATCGCCCCGGTGAGGGCCGGCACCGCGCCCTTGCCGAACAGGTTCTTCTCGTCGCCGAAGTGCTGGCGCAGGTCGACGGTGACGGTCTCGCCGCGGTTCTTCTTCGGCAGCAGCGCCAGCTTCACCCCGCCCGCCGTGGTGAGCTGGGTGCGCTTCATGATGTTGGCCTGGCTGGGGTCGAAGTCTTCCGACACCAGGCTGGAGGCGGACGGCTTGAAGTCCTTCATCACCGCTTCCACCGCGGGCGCGGCGGGAACGATCGCGCGCTGCGGCGCATCCTCGGGGACGAAGGTGCCGGTGGTGCGGTTGCTGCGCATGAAGTAACGGCCGCTGGCGGCGGCCACCTGCTCGGCGCTGGTGGTCTTGAGGCGCTCGCGGCCGAGGAAATACAGGCGCCAGTCGCCCAGCGCGATCATCTCGGACAGCGCCACGCCGACCGCCTGCGGGTCGTTCAGGCTGCGCTCGATGGTGTTCAGGTAGGAGCGGCGCACCCGCTCCATCTCTTCGGTGGTGGGCGGCTGCCTGGCGAAGTCTTCGACGGCCTGGGTCAGCGCCTCGCGCACCGGTTCGATCGGCTCGCCCTTCTTCACCACCGCGCCGAAGAACTGCAGGCCGGGCGCGAAGCCGGTCTGGCCGAAGCCGAACACCTGGCTGGCCTTGCCGGTCTCCACCAGCAGCTTGTGCAGGCGGCCGTTGGGCGCGTCGCCCAGGATCTCGGAAGCGAAGCCGAGCGCCTCGGCGTCGTCGTGCAGGTCGGACGGGATCTTGTAGCCGACCGCGACGATCTGCACGTCGCCCTGGCGCCGCACCGCGAAGCTGCGTTCGCCGTCCTGGGTCGGCTCGACGGTCCAGAACTGCGGCAGCGTACGCTTCGGCTTGGGGATCGCGCCGAACAGGCGCTGGATGCTGGCCAGCGCGGCATTCGGGTCGAACTTGCCGGCCACCAGCAGCACCGCATTGTCGGGCTGGTAATAGGTGCGGTAGAAGGCCTGCAGGTTGGCGATCTTGACGTTCTCGATGTCGCTGCGGTTGCCGATGGTGGAGCGGCCGTAGCTGTGCCAGTCGTAGACGATGCTCTGCATGCGCTTGAACAGCACGTTGCCGGGCGAATTCTCGCCGCTCTCGTACTCGTTGCGCACCACCGTCATCTCGGAGGCCAGGTCCTTCTGCGTCACCGGCGAGCGCACCATGCGGTCGGCTTCCATCTGCAGCGCCCAGTCCAGGTTGTCCTGGGACGCCTGGAACACCTCGTAGTAGTTGGTGCGGTCGAGCGAGGTGGTGCCGTTGAAGTCCATGCCGCGCCGCGCGAACTGGCCGGTGATGTCGGGGTTCTTCTTCGTGCCCTTGAACAGCAGGTGCTCGAGCAGGTGGGCCATGCCGGTCTCGCCGTAGTTCTCGTGGCGCGAGCCGACCAGGTAAGTGACGTTGACGGTGATCGTGGGGCGCGAGGCATCCGGGAACAGCAGCACCTTCAGGCCGTTGGCCAGGCGGTATTCGGTGATGCCCTCGACCGAGGGGCCGAGGGTGACGCCCTTGGGCAGCGGCGCGGGCTTGGCCGCCGGCGCGGCTGCCGGAGCCGGAGCCGGTGCCGCGGCCCAGGCGGCGCCTCCCATGACGAAGGCCAGCGTGCCGGCCGCGATACCCGTCAGCAGGCGCGCGCCGACGCCGCGTTGCATCGAGTGTGTGGTGATCGTGCAGTCCATGAATCCATCCCGCAATCAAGTTGATGCGGGATGGTAACAGACCAGAAGCTATTGCCGTGCGCGACGCTCGTGAGCTTGTTGCCAGGGACTGATCCTGGACAATTCCCCCATCTCTTCGGCGAGGAATTCGAGCAGGTCGTCGGCGCTGACGATGCCGGCCAGGTTGCCGTTGGCATCGACGACCGGCACCCGGCGGATGCCGCGCAGGCGCATCCTTTCGATGGTCTCGTACACGTCGTCGCTGTCGCGCGCGGTGAGCAGGTCGTCGCTCATGAGGTCGCCGACCTGCAGGCTGGCCGGATCGAGTCCGGGAGCGATGACGGAGACCACGATGTCGCGGTCGGTCAGGATGCCGACCGGGACGCTGGCGCCGTCGAACTGGTCGACCACGATCACGTCGCCCACGTGCTGGCGCCGCATCAGGAGCGCGGCGCCCTGCACGGTTTCGTCGCGGGTGCAGTGGGTGGCCTGGCTGGTGCAGATCTGGCCGATGTGCATGATGGTTCTCCCCTGTCTGTGTGAAAGAAGAACGTCCGCGACCCGGCGGCGAACTTGGGTTCCCGCCTGCGCGGGAACGACGTGCCGGGGGACGTGGCTGCGCTCGATTGCACCGCCAGCCCATACGCCGTCGTTTCCGCAGAGGCGGGAACCCAATTTGCGCCTGCAAGCCACGCCCTTCTTCTGGCCGCACAAACGAAAACTGGCGCTACGACTTTCATCATAGCGCCAGTTTCGGAATCCGGAAGGGCGTCAGGCACCCGGCTTCTTCGTCTCGGGCGGCGGCACGAAGCAGGCATCGGCGACCTGCAGGTCGTTGTCCTTGGCGAAGTTCAACAGGAAATGATAGGCCAGCGGCTCGATCTTCTGCAGCTCGCGGCTGACGACCACCGCCTTCACGCCATTCACGATGGTCGGGTGGACCCAGGGGGAAAATTGCAGGTGGGAATCACGTCCGGCGGCGCCGGGAGCGAAGCACGACATGACGCCGCACAGGCGCTCGGCCCAGTCGCTGGGGCGGAATTGCCTGCCTTTGCTCGTAATGCCCAGGATGAAAAACTCGTCCTTCAGTTTTTCATCCGTGGTGTGCGGTAACTCGGCCATAGTGCTGCTTGCTGAAACAAGAATACTGCGTGGATGAGAACAACCTCAGCTCAGTATTATATCTTATAGAAGACCTGCGGACGAGACCCGATTCACGATATCGATCAGCCGAGCCACACCACGCTCGACAGCAGGAGCAGCAGGATCATCCACAGGATCAGCGCCCGCCACACCAGCCCGACCGTGCTCTGCAGCGCGCGCAGGTTCGGTTCCTCGCCCGGCAGCATCTCGGCGTCCCGGTCGCTCAGGTCGACCGTGGCGGCGTCGAGCGGCAGCGGCTCGGGCGCGTTCTCGTTCGGCGTCCCCAGGCGCACGCCCATGGCGCCGCCGCCGGCGGCCAGGATGATGCCCTTCGACTCGTCGGCCCAGCGGCCGGCAAAATTACGCCAGGCATAGATCGCGTCCTCGAAATTGCCGACCACGGCAAAGGCCACCGCCGTCAGGCGCACCGGGATCCAGTCGATCCAGTAGAAGGCCTTCGCGGCGAACTGGCCGAAGGCTTCGTTGCGCATGTGGTCGGGTTCGTTCCAGGCGCGCGCCAGGTATTCGGAGACGCGGTACAGCACCGCGCCCGCCGGTCCGAACGGCATCAGGAACCAGAAGAATACGCCGAATACGTTGCGGTGGGTGGTGATCAGGGATTTTTCGACGGCCACCCGACAAATCTCGGTGGCGTCCATGCCCACGGTGTCGCTGCGCGTCCACTCGGCCAGGAGCTGGCGCGCGGTGGCGTCGTCGCCCTGGTTCAGGGCCAGCTGGATCGAGGTGAAGTAATGGCTGTAGTGGCGGAAACCCAGGGTCAGGTAGACGATCAGCACGTTCCAGGCGAAGGCCAGCAGCACCAGGTTGTAGCGCATGAACACCCAGTACACCAGCCAGGTCGGCAGCATCAGCGCCAGCATCATCAGGATCCAGCCCATCCGGCCATTCTTCTGCTCGCCCGCGTTAAACCAGCCTTCGATGCGCATCGCGAAACCCTTGATGCCACCGTAGACCTGGTTGTCGGCGCGCAGCGGCTTCAATTGCTCGATGATCAGCGCGACGAGGATGGAGAAAAATGTCATTCAGGAATCCTTTTTTGTTCTGGCAAGTCCATGCTGCCCGCTACGATAGCGGAGAAGCCGTCGGGAATCAAATCAGGAAATGGAGGTACGGCTCGGGTTCGGTAGCGGCGAACTTCAGGCGCGCAGGAAGTGGTAGAGGTTGCGCAGCATGGCCGCCGTCGCCCCCCAGATGAAATAGCCCTGGTAGGGCATCGCGTAGAAGCTGCGCTTCCCTGCCCCGTCCGGCAGCGCCACCGAGCGGCGCTCGTGGTTGGCGCCGGACATCAGGAAGGCCAGCGGCACTTCGAAGATTTCCGCGACCTCGCCCGGATCGGCGCTCAGGTCGAGAGGCGGCGTGACGATGGCCACCACCGGCGTGACGCGGTAGGCGCTGATCGTCACGTGCTCGGGCAGCACGCCGACGATCTCGACGTGGCGGCGGTGCAGGCCGATCTCTTCTTCCGCTTCGCGCAGCGCGGTCTCGATCGGCGAGGAGTCCAGCTCCTCGGCGCGGCCACCGGGGAAGCTGACCTGGCCGGCATGGCTGGACAGGTGGTCGGTGCGCTTGGTCAGCAGCACGTACAGGCCGTCGGGACGCTCGACCAGCGGCACCAGCACGGCGGCGCGGCGCAGGCGCAAAGCAGGCGCGGCCAGGGCCTCGTCCGACGCCTCCGGGTCCCACGGCAGGGTGCGCGCGAAGCGGGCGCGCACGGCTTCCGCGCTCAGCTGCGCGGGCGCGAGCGGCGCTTCGCCGGCCAGGCCTTCGACCGGCATCAGGGTGGGATCAAACAGAGGCTTGCTCAAAACACATTCCAAAATGAAAAAACTGCGCACATAAAGAAAAAGGCATCCTTGCGGATGCCTTTCTCATGACACGGACGCTATTACTCAGCGGCAGCAGGGGCAGCAGCGGCAGCGACTTTACGCTGCGGCAGCTTTTCCTTGATACGTGCCGATTTGCCCGAACGCTCACGCAGGTAGTACAGCTTGGCGCGGCGGACGTCACCACGACGCTTCACTTCGATCGAAGCGATCAGCGGCGAGTACAGCTGGAAGGTACGCTCGACGCCTTCGCCCGACGAGATCTTGCGAACGATGAAGTTCGAGTTCAGGCCGCGGTTGCGACGCGAGATGACGACGCCTTCGTATGCCTGGGCGCGCTTGCGGTTGCCTTCGACGACGTTGACGCTGACGACCACGGTGTCGCCCGGTGCGAAGTCAGGGATGTTGCGGCCGAGGCGCGCAATTTCTTCTTGCTCGAGTTGTTGGATCAGATCCATTTTTATCACTCCAATGACCATCTTGCCGGCGCTGCGGATACCAACTGCGTGTTGCCCGGTAGAGGATGGGGTTAAACAAGCGGACAACATGTCCGCCTTCACATGTGCACGAGGCACATTCTTACTCGGCGGGCTGGTTCAGCTCCGCCAGAAACCGTTCGTCGGCCTTCGTCAGCTGGCCGGCGGCGCGCGCCTTGTCCAGCAGTTCCGGCCGTTTCTTCCAGGTTGCCTCCAGCATGCGCTGGCGGCGCCATTTGACGATCTCGGCATGGTTGCCGCCCATCAGGACCGGCGGCACCGCTTCGCCTTCGTAGACTTCCGGGCGCGTGTAGTGCGGCGAATCGAGCAGGCCGTTGACGAAACTGTCTTCGACCGCCGAGGCTTCGTCGCCCAGCACGCCGGGCAGCAATCTCACCACCGCATCCATCAGCGCCATCGCCGGCAATTCCCCGCCCGACAGCACGAAGTCGCCGATCGAGATTTCCTCGTCGACGCAGCGGTCCAGCAGGCGCTGGTCCACCGCTTCGTAGCGCCCGCACAGCAGCACCAGTCCCGGCTCGTTTTTCAGCGCCATCGCACGTTCGTGCGTCAGCGGTTTGCCTTGCGGCGACATGAACACCACGCGCGGCGGCGGCAGGCCGAGTTCGACCTGGCGCGCCTTCGCCGCCGCGATCGTCGCTTCGAGCGGTCTCGCCAGCATCACCATCCCGGGTCCGCCGCCATACGGGCGGTCATCCACGGTACGGTGGCGGTCCTGGGTGAAATCGCGCGGATTCCAGACCTGCAGGCCCCAGCGTCCCTGTTCGAAGGCGCGGCGGGTCACGCCCGAGCCTGTCAACGCGGTGAACATTTCCGGAAACAAGCTCACGACATCAAACTGCATCGGGACCTCGCTTCAGGTTGGAGGAGTCAATAATCGAGACCCCAGTCCAGGGTAATCTGTCTTGCTTCGAGATCGACGGTCTTGACGAACTGGTCCACGAACGGCACGAGGCGCTCCGACACTTTCGCATCGGGAGCACCAGCGTCGTCGGATGCGACCGGCGTGATCCTCAGGATCGACTGCGCGCCATTGTGCATCATGTCGGTCACCTTGCCGAGGGCTTCGCCCTGCAGGTTGACCGCGTCCATGCCGATCAGGTCGGACCAGTAGAATTCGTCTTCCTCGAGCTTCGGGAACTCGCTGCGCGACACGAATACCGCCGCGCCCTTGAGCGCCTCGGCTTCGTTACGGTCGCGCATGCCGACCAGGGTGGCGACCACGTCGCCGCCATGCATCTTCGCGGTCCGCACGGAGACGGAACGCTGGGCCGGCTTGTCGAGCCACCAGGTCTTGACCTTCAGCAGCGCATCCGCGTCCACCGAGAAAGGGGTGACCCGCAGGCCGCCCACGATCCCGAATGCACCGGACACATAGCCGACCTGGACCAGGTCGTCGGGAATCGCCTTCCCTGCTGCTGCCGAATCGGTCAAACCTTGCTACCTTCGCTTAAAAATTAAGCAGCCGGCTTCTGCTGGGCGACCAGGCGAGCAACGGTCGGCGACAGTTGTGCGCCAACGCCTTGCCAGTGAGCCAGACGGTCAGCTGCGATACGCAGGCCGACTTCAGCGCCCGAAGCCATCGGGTTGTAGAAACCGATGCGCTCGATGAAACGGCCATCGCGACGGTTACGCGAATCGGTTGCAACGATGTTGTAGAACGGGCGCTTTTTTGCGCCGCCACGAGCCAAACGGATAACGACCATAATAATTCCAAAAAGTTGTATTGGACGGAGAAAGCCGACGATTATAGCGCGTAAGCCTAGATAGGGGCAAGCGTTTATAGCAACACGGCGGACACGCAACGTGAGGTTCGGCGAATTGAGCATTATCGCCTATTTTTCGCCACAAGGCCACCGCCTCTACGCTTCCCCCATCAGCACCTTGAGCATGCGTGCCGGATTGGCCAGGAAATCGCGGGTGACGCGGTAATGTTCCGTATCTTCGTAGGCGACCTCCCGGATGCCGTCCTCGCCGAAGGCGTAGATGGTGGCGTTCGGGTAGGCCATCAGGATGGGCGAATGGGTGGCGATGACGAACTGGCAGCGCTCGCCGACGAGGTCGTGCAGCCGGCCCAGCAGGGCGAGCTGGCGTTGCGGCGACAAGGCCGCCTCCGGTTCGTCCAGAGCATAGAAGCCGTTGCTGCGAAAACGCTTCATGAAGAGCGTGAGGAACGCTTCGCCGTGCGATTGCTCGTGCAGCGGCGTGTTGCCGTAGTATTCCTGCACCCCCAGCCGCTCGATCTCGCTACCGACGTTGTAGAAACTCTCCGCGCGCAGGAAGTAGCCGTCGCGCGGCCGCTCGATCCCCCGCACCAGCCGCAGGTGCTCCCACAAGTCGGAATGCGAGGCGCGCGTCGCAAAATTGAAGCCGCGACTGCCGCCTTCCGCATTGAAGCCCATGCCGATGGCGATCGCTTCCAGCAGGGTCGACTTGCCCGAGCCGTTCTCGCCAACCAGGAAAGTGACGTTCGGATGCAGCGCCAGGCGTTCGAACGAACGCAGCGCCGGCAGCGTGAAGGGGAATGCGGGCGGATCGACGGGCGCCGTCGGCTTGAGCTGGATTTCCGCCAGGTAGGAACGCGTCTTGAGCATGGGTGCGGGATCGGATGGGCTTGCATCGTTCGACAGGGGCGCATGGCCGGGTTCACGCAATGCGTGCCTTCCTTGTCATTTTGCACCATACTTCGGTTTTCCTGAACTTTTGGCAACGCTCATGGCTGTCGCACACAAGAACAAGACCTTCGCTACCCTGCTCGCCCTGCTGCTGGGCGGACTCGGCATCCACCGCTTCTACCTGAAGGGCGGCGCCGACCGCCTCGGCCTGCTGCACCTGTGCGCCCTGCCCCTCACCGGCATCCTGTGGGGCGCGGTCAAGCCGCACCCGTTCTATGTGCTGCTGCCGCTGCTGCTGTCGTATATCGCGGGCTTCGTCGAGGGCCTGGTCATCGGCCTGACGCCGGACGAGGCCTGGGATGCGCAGGTCAACAAGGGCAGCGGCAAGACCTCGCGCTCGAACTGGATGCTGCCGCTGCTGCTGGTGCTGATCCTGGGGATCGGGGCGATCGTGCTGATCGGGACGATCGCGCGGGTGTTCGACCTGCTGTACACGGGCGGGGCATATGGCTGAAAACGACTGAAGGTGAACGGCTAGTCGCGACCCTTTTCGTGGTCGCGGTCCTTGTCGTGGTCGCGATCCTTGTCGTGGTCGCGATCCTTGTCGTGGTCGTGGTGCTTGCCCAGCTTCTTCGCCTCGTCGACCAGCTCGTCCAACCCGGGGTCAGGTCTGACATTCGGACACGAACTCAAGCGTTACTTTGTCGTATTGCTCAGCCCGTGTCCAAATGTCAGACCTGACCCTCGAAAAAAAAGCGGCCCGCGGGCCGCTTCGGTGACGCCGTGCCGGAGCCGGGTCAGAACTGATCGACCTCCAGCGCCAGCACGCCCGGAGCGCCTTCGACGATCGCGGTGCGCAGGCCAGGCGCCGAGGACAGCACGTGGTCGGCGAAGAAGCGCGCGGTGGCGATCTTGGCGCGCAGGAAGGAGGCATCGCCCTCGCTGGAGGCCAACTTCTTCTGCGCGACCAGGGCCGCGCGCGCCATCTGCCAGCCGCCCAGCACGATGCCGGCCAGCTTCAGGTACAGCACGCTGCCGGCGAACACGGCGCGCACATCAAGCTTGGCATTCGCCACGACGAAGTCCACCACCTGTTCCAGCGCGGTGGAACCCGCTGCCAGCTGGCGGCGGATGGCCGCGAATTCCTCGCCCTGCAGCTCGCCGAGCTGCGCCTCGGTTGCACGCACCTGGGCGATCAGGCCCTTGGCCACGGCGCCGCCGTCGCGCACGGTCTTGCGGCCCACCAGGTCGTTGGCCTGGATCGCGGTGGTGCCCTCGTAGATGGTCAGGATCTTGGCGTCGCGGTAGTGCTGGGCCGCGCCGGTCTCCTCGATGAAGCCCATGCCGCCATGCACCTGCACGCCGTCGCGCGCCACGTTCTCGCTCATCTCGGTCGACCAGCCCTTGATGATCGGGACCAGGTATTCGTACACCGAGAGATTCGCCTTGCGGGTCGCTTCGTCTGCGTGGTTGTGCGCGATGTCGGACAAGGCGGCGCCGACGTAGGCCAGCGCGCGCGCCGCCTCGGTCTGCGAGCGCATCGCCATCAGCATGCGGCGCACGTCCGGGTGGTTGATGATGGCCACCGGGCCTGGCGAACCGGCCACTTCGCGCGACTGGATGCGGTCCTTGGCGAAAGCGACCGCCTGCTGATAGGCGCGTTCGGCCAGGCCGACGCCCTGCATGCCGACGCCGAAGCGGGCCGCGTTCATCATGATGAACATGTACTCGAGGCCGCGGTTCTCCTCTCCCACCAGGGTGCCGATCGCGCCGCCGTGGTCGCCGAACTGCAGCACCGCCGTCGGCGACGCCTTGATGCCCAGCTTGTGCTCGATCGAGACGCAGTGCGCGTCGTTGCGCGCGCCCAGCGAGCCGTCCGCGTTCACAAGGAACTTCGGCACGATGAACAGCGAGATGCCCTTCACGCCCGCCGGTGCGTCCGGGGTGCGCGCCAGCACGAGGTGGATGATGTTCTCCGCCATGTCGTGCTCGCCGTAGGTGATGAAGATCTTGGTGCCGAAGATCTTGTAGGTGCCGTCGCCCTGCGGTTCGGCGCGGGTGCGCACGGCGGCCAGGTCGGAGCCGGCCTGCGGCTCGGTCAGGTTCATGGTGCCGGTCCACTTGCCGCTGATGAGCGGCTCCAGGAACAGCTTCTTCTGCTCGTCGGAACCGGCGGTGAGCAGCGCCTCGATGGCGCCGTCGGTCAGCAGCGGAGCCAGCGCAAAGGAGAGGTTCGCCGCATGCAGCATTTCCATGCACGGCGTCGCGACCAGCTTCGGCAGGCCCTGGCCGCCGAATTCGGCCGGATGCTGGATACCCTGCCAGCCGCCGTCGGCGAACGCCCGGAAGGCCTCGCGGAAGCCCTTCGATGTGGTGACCGTGCCGTCCTTCCAGAAGCTCGGCTCCTTGTCGCCCGCGTGGTTCAGCGGGGCGACGACTTCGCCGCAGAACTTCGCGCTTTCTTCCAGCACGGCGTCGACGGTGTCGGGGGTGGCGTCTTCACAGCCGGGCAGCTGGTTGATCTCGGCCAGGTTCGCCAGTTCGTTCAGGACGAACTGCATGTCTTTCAGCGGGGCTTGGTAGCTCACCTTTGTCTCCTGATATAGGTCTGCGACGTCGAACGCCACAGGATACGTACGCTACAAACTACAACGTCGTTCCCGCGAAGGCGGGAACCCAAGTTTGCGTGCGCTGCCTCTAACGTCGAACGCTAGCAATACGCATCTGAAATTGGGTTCCGGCCTTCGCCGGAACGACGTGCATGAGTTATCGAGGGTGGGAGCAGCATCGACGCGCACCCACCACCGGGGATTAACCCAGTTCCTTGACCAGCTGCGGCACGACTTCGAACAGGTCGCCCACCAGGCCGTAGTCGGCCACGGAGAAGATCGGCGCTTCCGGATCCTTGTTGATGGCGACGATGGTCTTCGAGTCCTTCATGCCGGCCAGGTGCTGGATGGCGCCCGAGATGCCCACGGCGATGTACAGGGTCGGGGCGACGATCTTGCCGGTCTGGCCGACCTGCCAGTCGTTCGGCACGAAGCCCGCGTCCACGGCGGCGCGCGAAGCGCCCATGGCGGCGCCCAGCTTGTCGGCCAGGGGTTCCAGCAGCTTGAAGTTCTCGGCCGAGCCGATGCCGCGGCCGCCCGACACGATGATCTTGGCGGCGGTCAGTTCCGGACGGTCCGACTTGGCCAGCTCGCGGCCCACGAACGCCGACTTGCCGACGTCGCCGACGGCGGCGATCTGCTCCACGGCGGCCGAGCCACCGGTAGCGGCCGCGTCGAAGGCGGTGCCGCGCACGGTGATGACCTTCACGCTGTCGCCCGACTGCACGGTGGCGATGGCGTTGCCGGCGTAGATCGGGCGCTCGAAGGTGTCGGGCGACTCGACCTTGGTGATTTCCGAGATCTGGGCGACGTCCAGCTTGGCGGCCACGCGCGGCAGGATGTTCTTGCCGTAGGCGGTGGCCGGGGCCAGGATGTGCGAATAGCTGCCGGCGATCGCCAGGATCTGCTCGGCGACGTTCTCGGCCAGGCCGTCGGCGAAGTGCGGCGCGTCGGCGACCAGCACTTTGCTCACGCCGGCGATCTGCGCGGCGGCTTCGGCGGCGGCGCCGCAGCCGGAGCCTGCGACCAGGATGTGGACCTCATTTGCTCCACCTGCCCCGCACTGGGCGGCAGCAGTAACGGTGTGGTGGGTGGCGCCCTTGAGGGAGCCGTTGTCGTGTTCAGCAATGACGAGTGCGACCATGTTATTTCCTATGTATGAGGGACGCTGCGATCAGATGACTTTGGCTTCGGTGCGCAGCTTCTGCACCAGGGTCGCCACGTCCGGCACCTTGACGCCGGCCGAGCGCTTGGCCGGCTCGGTGACCTTCAGGGTCTTCAGGCGTGGGGTCACGTCGACACCCAGGTCTTCCGGCTTGATGGTTTCCAGCGGCTTCTTCTTGGCCTTCATGATGTTCGGCAGCGTCACGTAGCGCGGCTCGTTCAGGCGCAGGTCGGTGGTGACGATGGCCGGCAGGTTCAGGGCCACGGTTTCCAGGCCGCCGTCGACTTCGCGGGTCACGGTGACTTTACCGTCTTCCAGCACGACCTTCGACGCGAAGGTGGCTTGCGGCCAGCCCAGCAGCGAGGCCAGCATCTGGCCGGTCTGGTTCGAGTCGTCGTCGATCGCCTGCTTGCCCAGGATGATCAGCTGCGGCTGCTCCTTGTCGGCCAGCGCCTTCATGATCTTGGCGACTGCAAGCGGCTCGGTCTCGACGGCGGTCTCGACCAGGATGCCGCGGTCGGCGCCGATCGCCATGCCGGTACGCAGGGTTTCCTGGCACTGCGGCACACCCACCGAGACGGCGACCACTTCCGTGACCTTGCCGGCTTCCTTCAGGCGCGTGGCTTCTTCCAGCGCGATCTCGTCGAACGGGTTCATCGACATCTTGACATTGGCGATATCCACGCCGCTGCCGTCGGATTTGACGCGGACCTTGACGTTGTAGTCGACCACGCGTTTGACGGGTACCAGGACTTTCATAGGGTGCCTTTAGAAAATGGAATGGGTGACAGACGAAAATGGCCTAGATTATAAGAGAATTTCGGCTTCAGGTCGAAATTAAAGCACGATCGTGCGATTTTTGCCTAGAGGATTCCGACTAAAGTGTGTTGCAAAGGGTGTCGGGAACCGGAATGCGCGGGGCTGGCACAGGCCTGCCCCGCATTGTGTGTGCGCTGCGGCGGGAATTATTTGCGGCGCATTAGGAAGGTGAATTCACCGTTCTCCACGGTGTGCGCCAGCAGGGCGTTGCCGGTCTGCTTGGCGAAAGCCTGGAAGTCGCGCACGGAGCCGGTGTCGGTGGCCACGATGCGCAGCACCTGTCCGCTTTCCATCTCGGCGAGTGCCTTCTTGGCTTTGAGGATCGGCAGCGGACAATTCAGTCCGCGCGCATCCAGGTCTCTCTGGAATTCCATGGTATCAATGTCGAGTGTGGTGTCGCTCATCGCATGCCTGCAAAGTAGGTGGTGCTCGGAAGTCGAATACTACTCCTTTTCCGGCAGTATGACGCAGCGCACCAAAATAGTCACACATTGTTGCGGGACTGCAACCAATTGTCAAATGGAACATGTTTATGCACCGGCCTGCGGCAAAGCCCGTTTGCGAAGCACGCTCACGGCACCACGGCGGTGCGCCGACACCCAGATGCGGTCCGCGCACCCCATTGCAAGCGGAGGCGGCCGCGGACCGGCTTCGCTGCCCTACTGCTCCACCAGTTCGACGCGGCGGTTCTTCTGGCGACCGGCATCCCCGCGGTTCGATGCCAGCGGCGCATACGAGGCCACGCCTTTCGGGCTCAGGCGGCGCACGTCGACCTTGTAGCCGTCCGCCAGCGCCTTCACCACGGATTCGGCACGCTTCTGCGACAGGGCCAGGTTGTGCGCCAGCTCGCCCTGGTTGTCGGTGTGGCCGACCACGAAGACCTTCAGCTTCGGATCCTGCTGCAGCAGCTTCGCCATCTCGCCGAGGGCCGTCCGGGATTCGGGCTTGACCTCGGCCTTGCCGGTGTCGAAATACACGCCGTACACGGCGACCTTGCCTTCGCTGGCGATGCCCTTGGCCATGTCGGCTGCGTTCAGGGTGACGGCAACCTTGCCGGTTTCCATCGGCTTGCCTTCGACGATCTCGAGGTAGGCCCCGCCTTCGTAATCTTCCCTGGGCGACACGACGTACACCGCCACGTGCAGGGGCGAACCATCCGGACTCGTCCCGGACGCCAGCAGGTAGCGCGGCTCGCGGCTGCCATAGCGGAACGCGCCGTCGGCATCGCCGCTCTTCAGGAAATTCCTGTCGAGCTTGGCAGGTAGCCAGAAATCGCCGAGGCTTTCGCCGCATGCTTCCTTGCCGCAGGAGTAGAGAGTTTTCAGGCCGGCTTTTTCAAGCGCCGCCTGGTAGTTACGCATCACTTCCAGCGAGGAACGCTCGCGCGGCACCATGTAGGCAATCCGGGTGATCTTCCCTTCCAGGTCGAGCTTCTTCTCGAAGTAGTATCCCTGCGGCTCCCTGCGATAGCCGCGCCTGCCCGCCGGCAGCATGGTTTCGTCGAACTGCTTGACCTCGTAGGCGACCATCTTCGCGCCTTCGAAGCGCGACAGCAATGGATGGTCCTTGGCCCCCTTGACGGTGTCCGCCGCCGGCATCCTGGCATGCCCCAGCGATACCGATCCGGTACAAAGAAGAAAAACGCCCAGAAGTCGATGAATGCGCATATCCGTTCCCGTGTTAGTTGAAAAACAACAGGCGATTCTAGGAACAGACTGCCACGACCGCAACGCGTACCTGCTGTGCATAAGCAATCGTGCGCACTCATGCGTGGCGCATCGACGACAAAAAAAACGCCGCCCGAAGGCGGCGTCATGCAGACGTCCGAGTGGCGCTTATGCGCGCTCGCCCACCCAGCCGGCCACGCCGGCCAGCGCCTGCGGCAGGCCCGCCGGATCGGTACCGCCGGCCTGCGCCATGTCCGGACGGCCGCCGCCCTTGCCGCCCACCTGCTGGGCGACGAAGTTCACCAGCTCGCCGGCCTTGACCTTGCCGGTGGCGTCCTTGGTCACGCCCGCGATCAGGCTGACCTTACCGTCGGCGACGCTGGCCAGCACGATCGCCGCAGTCTTGAGCTTGTCCTTCAGCTTGTCCATGGTCTCGCGCAGCGCGGTCACGTCGGCGCCTTCCATGGTCGCGGCCAGCACCTTGATGCCGTTCACGTCGATGGCCCTGGTCACCAGCTCGTCGCCCTGCCCGGCGGCCAGCTTCGACTTCAGCGCGGCGACTTCCTTCTCGAGCGACTTGACCTGGTCCTGCACCTGGGCGATGCGCGACGGCAGCTCGTCCGGGCTGGTCTTCAGGGCGCCGGCGGCTTCCTGCAGCTTGCGATTGATCGACTGCACCAGCGCCAGCGCGCCCTCGCCCGTCACCGCCTCGACGCGGCGGATGCCGGCGGCGACGCCGCCTTCCGACACGATCTTGAACAGGCCGATGTCGCCGGTGCGGGTGACGTGCACGCCGCCGCACAGTTCCTTCGACGAACCGATGTCCAGCACGCGCACGGTATCGCCGTACTTCTCGCCGAACAGCGCCATCGCGCCATGCTTGACGGCGTCGTCAAACGTCATGTGCTGGGCCTGGGTGGCGTGGTTCTCGAGGATCTCGCGGTTGACGATCATCTCGACCTTGGCGATTTCTTCCGCGGTCAGCGGTGCGCCGTGGCTGAAGTCGAAGCGGGTCTTGTCCGGATCGACCAGCGAGCCCTTCTGCTGCACGTGGCTGCCCAGCACTTCGCGCAGGGCCTTGTGCATCAGGTGGGTCGCCGAGTGGTTGCGGATGGTGCGCGCGCGCTTGACGGTGTCGACCTGCGCGTCGACGGTGTCGCCCACCTTGAGCGAACCCTCGCGCAGCACGCCGTGGTGGCCGAAGACTTCGGCCTGGATCTTCAGGGTGTCCTCGACTTCGAACAGATTGCTGTCCGAGCGGATCACGCCCTGGTCGCCCACCTGGCCGCCCGACTCCGCGTAGAACGGGGTGGTGTCGAGCACCACGATGCCTTCCTGGCCGGCCTTCAGTTCCTGCACCGAGACACCCTCGGAATACAGGGCCAGCACGTGGGTGTTGTGGGCCAGCGATTCGTAGCCGACGAACTTGGTCTTCTCGCCCGCGTACTCGACCTTGGCGGCCATCTTGAACTTGCCGGCGGCGCGCGCGGTCTTCTTCTGCTGCTCCATGGCGGCGGCGAAGCCCTCTTCGTCGAGGGTCACGCCGCGCTCGCGGCAGATGTCGGCGGTGAGGTCGAGCGGGAAGCCGTAGGTGTCGTACAGGGTGAAGGCGGTGGCGCCGTCCAGGTTCTTCGCATCCTTGGCCAGCTGCGCTTCCAGGATCTTCATGCCGTTTTCGAGGGTTTCGCCGAAACGCTCTTCCTCGGTCTTGAGCACCTGGGCGACGCGCTCTTTCGCATCGCGCAGTTCCGGATAGGCTTCGCCCATCTCGATGTCGAGGTCGGCCACCAGCTTGTGGAAGAAGGGCTTGGTCTGGCCCAGCTTGTGGCCGTGGCGCAGCGCGCGGCGGATGATGCGGCGCAGGACGTAGCCGTGGCCTTCGCTGCTCGGGATGATGCCGTCGACGATCAGGAAGGACGCCGCGCGGATGTGGTCGGCGATGACCTTCAGCGAATTGTTTTCCAGGTCGGTGGCGCCGGTTTCGCGCGCGGCAGCCTTGATCAGGTTCTGGAACAGGTCGATCTCGTAGTTGCTGTGCACGTGCTGCAGCACGGCGGCCAGGCGCTCCATGCCCATGCCGGTGTCGATCGACGGCTTCGGCAGCGGGGTCAGGACGCCCTGTTCGTCGCGGTTGAACTGCATGAACACCAGGTTCCAGATCTCGATGAAGCGGTCGCCGTCTTCTTCCGGCGAGCCTGGAGGACCGCCCCAGATGTCGGCGCCGTGGTCGTAGAACACCTCGGTGCACGGGCCGCAGGGGCCGGTGTCGGCCATCTGCCAGAAGTTGTCCGACGCGTAGCGCGCACCCTTGTTGTCGCCGATGCGGATGATGCGCTCTTTCGGCACGCCGATCTCGTTGGCCCAGATGTCGTAGGCCTCGTCGTCCTCGAAATAGACGGTGACGGTGAGCTTCTCGGCGGGCAGCATGTAGACCTTGGTCAGCAGCTCCCAGCAGTAGTTGATCGCGTCGCGCTTGAAGTAGTCGCCGAAGCTGAAGTTACCCAGCATTTCGAAGAAGGTGTGGTGGCGCGCGGTGTAGCCGACGTTTTCCAGGTCGTTGTGCTTGCCGCCGGCGCGCACGCAGCGCTGCACGGTGGTGGCGCGCGAGTACGGGCGCGTATCCAGGCCCAGGAACACATCCTTGAACTGCACCATCCCGCTGTTGGTCAGCAGCATGGTCGGGTCGTTGCCCGGCACCAGCGGGCTGGAACGGACGATGGTGTGGCCTTTGGACTCGAAGAACTTGAGGAACTTTTCGCGGATTTCGGAGGATTTCATGTCGTAGGGGCGGAAATGGGGGAGCATGCGCTATAAAGAATCGATTATAGCGTAGCTGGGAGGCCGGTTATGCGTCCGGCCGATATTTACGGCGCATTGGGGGGAAGGCAGCGCGACGGCGATGCAAAGGACTTGGGTCCCGGCCTGCGCCGGGACGACGGCTCTACGGGCGCGGACTGCGTAGAGCGCTTGTGGTCCGCTCTCTCACAGCACGTCGCCCCGGCGCAGGCCGGGGCCCAATTCGACGTTCGCTGGTCAGCGCAGCAGCGACAGCACCGCCCGCGGCTGCGAATTCGCCTGCGCCAGCATCGCCGACGCCGCCTGCTGCAGGATCTGCGCCCGGGTCAGCCCCGCCGCCGACGTCGCGTAATCGACGCCCTCGATGCGCTCCATGGCCGCAGCCAGGTTGACGGCATCCGTGTTCAGCGCGTTCGCCGCCATGTCGAGCCGGTTGCTGGACGCCCCGACCGCCACGCGCTGCTGGTTGACGAAGTCCAGCGCCTGGTCCACGTGCAGCAGCGCCACCGCGCCGTTCCTGAGGTCGAGGTCGGCCAGTCCGAGGGCGTGCGCGTTCATCGAGGAAAACCGCAGCTCGATCGCCTGCCCCGCGTTCTCCCCGGCCTGGATTTGCACCCGGCGCACGCCGGTGGCGCCGCCGAGTTCGGGATACACCACCTCGAACCTGGCCAATCCGTCCTCGGCATTGTTGTCCCCGGCATTGGCGACCACCTTGCGCGCGTCGAACACGGCGCCGCCATCGGCGTCGAAGCCGCCGATGGCGCCGGTGTCGGCGTTATTCAGGTTCATCTTCGTGGCCACGAATTCGACGCCATGCGCCTCGAAATCGCTCAGGAAGGCGCGGGTCGAGGCGATCCGGCCGCCGCTGACGGTGTTCAGGGCCGTGTCGAGGGTGGCGCCTCCGTTGCGCATCAGGTACTGCATCACGCCCTTGATGCCGCCCTCCACGCCCATTCCCTTGAGCTGGTCGTGCATGTAGCGGGAGGCGATGTAGCCGCCTTCGTACTTGAAGTTGCCGTCAGCGACGCCGTCGACGATGGCGGCGATCGAATTGCCGCTGGCGACCGAACTGCGCACGCGCTCGTCGGCGCCGTGGATCAGCTCCGCCGCGCCTTCCTTGAACCAGTCCGGCAGCGGATCGAAGTTCATCGCGCGCGACATGACGGCATGCGCCATCTCGTGGGCGATGATGCGGTCGCTGTACATCGGCGCGCTGCCGCCGTCGCGCGTCTCGCCGGGCGAGAACGCGGCCATGTTGATGTTCAGGTGGACGTCGCCGTACTTGCCGTCGCCGCCGGGCACCACCTGGCCGGACACCGAGGCCAGCACGCCCGCGGCGAAGTCGTTCCGGTCCAGGTCGACGGTGAGCTTGACGCCGTCGGCCTCGATCCCGAACAGGTTCGCGAGCATCTTCTCCGAGGCGCTCAGCCAGCCGGTCTTGAGGCCGTCGAGCACCGCGCGCTTCTTCGCGTCGCCGCCGATGCTGACCTGGTCCTGGGAGAACAGGGTCTCGCCATTGAACCTGGTCTGCTCGCCCACCTGGTTGATGTGCGCGAGGATCTGGACCGCCTCGGTCTGCAGGGCGGTGCGGTCCTGCCCGGACTTGCCGGCGCTGTTGGAGGCGACCGCCAGCTCGCGCAGGCGCTGCAGGCCGTCCACGACGTTCGCCATCGCCCCTTCCGCCACCTGCAGCATGGAGCTGCCGTCACTGATGCTGCGCAGCGCCTGGTTGATGCCGCGCTGGCCGGACGACATGCGCGCGGCGATCGCCTGCCCGGCCGGATCGTCCATGGCCGCATTGATGCGCGTGCCGGCGGTCAGGCGCCCGATCAGCTTTTCCTGTTCGGTCGTGTGCGTCCTGAGCGCGCGCTGGGAGGCCAGCGACTGGACGTTGGTCGTGATCGATAATGACATGGAAACATGCACCTGGTGGTGGTCGTCCGTCGTTAACGACAACTGGTCACACTACTTGAGCCGTGACGTGAACCTTTTGCCAAATAATTTCTTGATCCCGCGCTAAGGCCCGGTACGGCCGGCCTGCGACCAGAAATCCGGCCCGATCAGGTCCACGCGGTCGGTGCAGAAGGCTTCCACGCCCCAGGACAGCAGTTCCAGCGCGCGCGCCGGCTCGTTGACGGTATAGCAGAACAGGC
>DAMCRY010000020.1:21842-22064 GCA_032115075.1 Massilia sp. | reverse complement strand
GCCGGCGATGAGGCGCCCGGTGCTGCCGACGAACAGCCGGCCGGGAGCGCAGAGCCGCGCACGTCCGCACATGTCTGCCCGCGGCGCCGGGTGCGCCGGCGCAGGCGCGCGTCCTGCCGCCGGCTTACCGTGCTGTAGTCCGGCACCGGCCAATCGAGTCCGGCCAGGCGCAGCAGACTTTGCGCCATGCCCATGGCTTGGCGTAGTGGCAAAGTGAAGAGG
>DAMCRY010000020.1:0-21752 GCA_032115075.1 Massilia sp. | reverse complement strand
ACGCACCTCGAGGGCTTCGTTGTACGTCTTCCAACTGGTCGTGCGGTACTTCTGTAGAGCTGGTTTCATCCGTTCAGGCTACCAGACCTGCGCGTGCTACGCTGGTCGAGCCTGATTTACGCAACAAAGCCGACCTGCTCCGTCAATGCATGGGACATGGAGAAGACCTTTCAACGTGTACGCGGGAAGGACAAGCGGCCAACATAGCGTACTCATCCGCTAAGTTCTTGCCTAATGTCATGAAGAGTCGGCTTCAGAGAAGCGCTTGCCGATTGCAGAGATTTGACCTAACATGTGAACAACTCTTCACATGTTGAATATGAAAAACATTCCCGAATCCAGCCATGCCCCCGGCGCGGTCGAGGAACTGGCCGACCTGTTCCACCTGCTCGGCGACGCCACGCGCCTGCGCATCGTACTGGCCTGCCTGGCCCAGCCGACCGCGGTGGGCGACATCGCCGCCTCGCTCGACCTGTCGAGCTCCCTGGTCAGCCACCACCTGCGCCTGCTGCGCGCGGCCCGCATCGTCAAGGCCGAGCGCCAAGGCAAGCAGGTCTTCTATTCGGCTGCCGATGCCCACATCAGCAGCCTGCTCGCCAACATGTTCGAGCACATCGCCGAACCCGCCAATGGAATGGACGCATGAGTAACGATCACAAGCACGACCACGGCTTCGGCCACCATCACCACCACATGCCCGACCCGGCCGGCCACGGCCGCGCCTTCGCGCTGGCGATCGGGCTCAATCTGGTGTTCGTCGCCATCGAATTCGCCTACGGCTTCATCGCGCACTCGACCGCCCTGATGGCCGACGCCGGCCACAACCTGTCGGACGTGCTGGGACTGGTGCTGGCCTGGGGCGCGGCGCTGCTGGCGAAGAGCGCGCCGAAGGGGCGCTATACCTACGGCCTGCGCGGCTCCTCGATCCTGGCGGCGCTGGGCAACGGCCTGCTGCTGATGATCGCCTGCGGCGCCATCGCGCTGGAGGCGGTGCAGCGCTTCGCCGAGCCGGCGCCGGTGCAGGGCATGACGGTGTCGGTGGTGGCGGCGATCGGCGTGCTGGTCAACGGCTTCTCGGCCTGGCTGTTCATGGCCGGCAGCAAGGGCGACCTGAACGTGCGCGGCGCCTACCTGCACATGGCGGCCGACGCCGCGTTGTCACTCGGCGTGGTGGTGTCGGGCCTGGTCATCATGGGCACCGGCTGGACCTGGATCGACCCGGCGGTGAGCCTGGCGATCGTGGTCGTGATCGTGCTCGGCACCTGGTCGCTGCTGCGCGAATCGGTGCAGCTGTCGATGGCGGCGGTGCCGCCCGGCGTCGACGCCGGCGCGGTAAGGGAATACCTGTGCGGCCAGCCGGGCGTGAAGGAAGTGCACGACCTGCACATCTGGGCCATGAGCACCACCGAGAACGCGCTGACCGCGCACGTGGTGATGCCGGGCGGGTATCCGGGCGACCGGGTGCTGGATGCGATGGTGGAGAAGCTGCGCAGCGACTTCGGCATCCACCATTGCACCTTGCAGGTCGAGGAAGGCACGACCCATCACGGCTGTGCGCTGGGACACGACCATGATCACGCGCATGACGACCATGACCATGCGCATGCGCACTAGCCCGCTAGTTGCAGATGAACTGCCCGTTGCTGCCCGCTAGTTCGAGATAGGCCGGCGGCGTGTTCGGGGACGCCGCCTGGATGTAGACCACCGAGCAGGTCGCCCTGTTTGCCATGCTCACGTTCTTTGGCGACACAGTCAGGCCGCCGTTCTGGAAGGTGATGTCGTAGTGATCGCTCGGCAGGACGCCAAGCCCGAGGCCGGCGGCGGCGGCAAAGGCGCGCGCCTGTCCGAGGTCGTTGACCGCAGGATAACCGTGTTGGATGTTGACCGTCTGGTCTTCCAGCGTGATCGCGCCGGTCGTCATGTTGTTGCTGACCATGGCCTTGGCGCGCACCATCGCCGCGGTGGACACCAGGGCGCCCTTGGCCGCCTTCAGCGTGGCCGCGCGGGCGTCGCTGCCGAGGCTGGAAAATCGCGGCAGCGCGGTCGCGGCCAGGATGCCGATGATCAAGATAACAGCGATCAGCTCGATCAGCGTGAAACCGCCCTGCGCACCTGCCTTGGAATACTTGTTCATCACGGTCGCTCCATGGAAAATGGTTGAGCGACCCGCGCGTCCAGTAGCGACGCCGATGTGCACGCTGATCGGCAGTTAGTCCGCTACTGGATGAGTCCCGTCGCCCTTGATGACAGCATGAGGCATCCGGAAATCACCGGCATTGAAACTAAGCAATCTTTGTATCCAGAAAGAAATAAGATACAGTTGTTCAGCCTGCCAGATTCGCGTACAGCGCCGTGCTGAGATACCGTTCCCCGAAGGAGGGAATGATGGTCACGATCATCTTTCCGGCATTCTCCGGGCGGCGCGCCACCTGGATCGCCGCCCACAGGGCCGCGCCGGAAGAGATCCCGACCAGCAGCCCTTCCTCGCGCGCGGCGGCGCGGGCGGTCTCGAAGGCGTCCTCGTTCTTCACGGTGATGACTTCGTCGTAGATGCCGGTATTGAGCACCTCCGGCACGAAGCCGGCGCCGATCCCCTGGATCGGATGCGGCCCCTTGGTCCCCTTCGAGAGCATGGGGGAGGCTTCCGGTTCCACGGCGATGGCCTGGAAGCCGGGCTTGCGTGCCTTGATGACTTCGCTCACCCCGGTGATGGTGCCGCCGGTGCCGACGCCGGCGACCAGGATGTCGACCTTGCCGTCGGTGTCGCGCCAGATTTCCTCGGCGGTGGTGTTGCGGTGGACTTCCGGGTTGGCCGGATTGTTGAACTGCTGCGGCATGAAGTAGCGCGGATCGGACGCGACCAGTTCTTCGGCGCGGCGGATCGCGCCCAGCATGCCTTCGCTGCCGGGCGTGAGCACCAGCTCGGCGCCATAGGCGCGCAGCAGCATGCGGCGCTCGTTGCTCATGGTTTCGGGCATCACCAGCTTGCAGCGGTAGCCGCGCGCGGCGCACACCATCGCGAGGGCGATGCCGGTGTTGCCGCTGGTGGGTTCGACGATGACGGTATCGGCATGGATACGCCCGGCGCGCTCGGCGGCCTCGATCATGGCCAGGCCGATGCGGTCCTTCACGCTGTGCGCGGGGTTGTGGTATTCGAGCTTGCCGAGGATCTCGGCGCCGGCATTCGGGGCCAGCCTGCGGATTCGTACGAGTGGGGTGTTGCCGATGAGTTCAGTAACGTCGTTCGCGATGCGCATGCCGGTCTCCCGTAATGTTGAAGGCGGGCTCTGCCCGCTTCCTTCGGTGTTTTGACTTACTTGACGTCCACCAGTTCCACGTCGAAGATCAGGTCGGCATCCGGCGGGATCATGCCGCCGGCGCCGCGTTTGCCGTAGGCCAGCGCGCTCGGGATGATCAGGGTGCGCTTGCCGCCCACCTTCATGCCCGCCACGCCCTGCTCCCAGCCCTTGATGACGGTGCCTGCGCCCAACTGGAAGTTGAGCGGTTCGCCGCGGTCGACCGAGGAATCGAATTTCTTGCCGCGCTGCTTGGGCGCCAGCGGCTTGTGCAGCCAACCGGTGTAGTGGACATACACCGAGCTGCCGCGGGTGGCTTCCTTGCCCTTGCCGACCACGCGGTCGATGATCTCGACCTGCGGGACCGGCGCGGCCGGCGGCTGGGCCGGCTGCTCGGCCTGCGGCGCGGCGGCCGGCTGGGTCGCCTGCGGCACGGTCTGCTGCTCCGGGGCCGGCTGGGTGGTCGGCTTGGATGCGTCCTGGGTGCTGGTGGTGGTGTCCTGGGCGCCTGCGACTGCGGCCGTGAGCATCAGTGCAAGGAAAGCGGTACGACGAATCATGTGGGCTCTTCCATCAAAAGGGAAACTGAACCCTATGATAGCAAGGCTACCTCGTCTTGCACAGTTTGCACCAGAGCAACATCCAGCGTCTCGAGCGGCTCGGCATTCGCCGCGTCGGCCAGCTTGCGCAGCAGGTGGCCGGCGGCCACCATGCCGAAGGTGGCCGTGACCACCATGCTCGAACCGAAACCGGCGCAGTTCAGACCGGTGATGCTGTTCGGATCGACCGCGCAGGCGTCTCCCGCCTCCGGGTAGCGCAGCGGCTCCATCGAGAAGACGGCGTCGATGTGGTACTTGTTCTTCTCGCCCTTGGCGAAGCCGTACTGCGCGCGCAGGATCTTGCGCACCTTTTTCAGCAAGGGTTCCTGCTCGGTGCGGGCGAGGTCGCGGATCTCGATCTTCGTCGGGTCCGTCTGGCCGCCGGCGCCGCCGATCACGACCAGCGGCAGCTTGTTGGCGC
This sequence comes from Massilia sp., assembly GCA_032115075.1. GTDB lineage: Bacteria > Pseudomonadota > Gammaproteobacteria > Burkholderiales > Burkholderiaceae_D > Telluria. The sequence goes on along the minus strand of DAMCRY010000020.1, from coordinate 17,436 downwards.
TGCAATACGCGATCAGGGCGGCCTTCGACTTGACGCCGTCGATGGCATCCACGACGTAGTCGAAACCCTTTCCGGCGATCATGGTCTCGATATTCTCCGGGTCGATGAAATCCTCGACCAGGGTGACCTTGCAGAACGGATTGATCTGCGCGATGCGTTCCTTGAGCGCCTCGATCTTCGGCATGCCGATGGTCGAAGACAACGCCTGCAACTGGCGGTTGATGTTCGATTCGGCCACGTTGTCGAGGTCGATCAGGGTCAGGTGGCCGACGGCGCTGCGGGCCAGCGCCTCGACGATCCAGGAACCGACGCCGCCGACACCGATCACGCAAACGTGCGCCGCACGGAAGCGTTCGAGTGCACGCTCTCCGTAGAGGCGTGCGATGCCGCCGAAGCGGCGCGCAAAGTCGACTTCGTCGTCAAGGGTTGCTGCTAGAGTAGGAGTATCGAAGGTATAGTCAATGCGGTTCATCCCGTTATTGTAAACGGACGATGCTGTCGCAAAGCATTAAAATAGCTCCTAGTCAACCAAATTCTTCTCGCGTGTCAACAAAACGCCCCATGACCTCACTCCTGCACGACACCGCCCCCGATTTCGACCAGCCGATCGCCGTCCTCAAGCATTGCCACAACCGCATCCGCAAGCAGCTCGCGACCCTCGACAAGCTGCTCGCCCACCTGCCCGAGTTCGGCGCCGACGAGCAGGCGCGCCAGGCCGCCGCCGCCGTCCTGAAATATTTCGAGAAGGCCGCCCACCTGCACCACGAAGACGAAGAGCAGGACCTGATCCCGATGCTGCGCGCCGTCGCCCGAGGCGAGGACGCCGCCACCCTGCAGGCGCTGGCGCCGGTGATCCTGCAGGACCACAAGGACATGGATGCGCTGTGGCAGGACCTGCACGAGCAGCTCACCGCCATCGCCGAAGGCAGCTCGACGGTGTTGTCGGCCAGCGCCGTGCAGCGCTTCTGCCAGCGCTACGCCACGCACATGGAACGCGAGGAAAACACGATGGCGCCGATGGCGCTGCGCCTGTTCTCGCCGGAACAGATGACCCAGCTGGGCCAGGCCATGCAGCGCCGCCGCGGCATCGCCACCGATGCGGCACCCGCGCCGGCGATCGGCCAGGCCGTGGCCGACCTGCGCAAGGATTATGGCCAGGCGAGCCTGAACGAAACCGACGTGATGGACGACCCGATGCTGCAGTTCACGCAATGGTTCGAGCAGGCCCTGAAGGCCGAAGTCAACGAGCCGAACGCGATGTCGGTGTCCACCGTGGCCGCCAACGGCCGGCCGAGCTCGCGCATCGTTCTCGTCAAGCAATTCGACGAGCGCGGCTTGACCTGGTACACCAACTACGACAGCCGCAAGGCTGAGGAGTTGCAAAACAATCCACATGCAGCTTTGCTATTCTTTTGGAGCGAGCTGGAACGCCAGGTTCGCATCGAAGGGCGTGTGGAGCGCACGTCCGACGAGGAAAGCGACCGGTATTTCCGCAGCCGTCCGCTGAAGAGCCGCCTGTCGGCCATCGCCTCGCAGCAGAGCGCTCCGATCGGCAGCCGCGCCGAACTCGAACGGAATTACGAGCAGGTGGCGCAGCAGGCCGGAGACGATCCGGCGCGTCCGGGCAACTGGGGCGGTTTCCGCCTCGTGCCCGATCGCCTGGAATTCTGGCAGGGGCGCCGCTCCCGCTTCCACGACCGCATCGTCTACGAGCGGCAGGAAGACGGCAGCTGGATGCGCCTGCGTTTGCAACCCTAGGGCCGGTAGCCGCACGCCGGTCCCTGATGCCGGAGGTGACCGTGTTCGAACAGATGAAGCTGTCGGCCTGGAGCGCGGGTCTGCGCGACAAGCTGCCCCTGCCCCTGCAGGTGGAATTGTGGGATGGCCGGCGGCTCGAATTTTCCAGCGAGCCGCCGCGCGTGACCATCCGCGTGCCCGACCGTTCCGCCCTGCGCTACCTGCGTTCGCCCTCGCTCTACAGCCTGGGCAAGGCCTATGTCGAAGGGGCGATCGACGTGAAGGGACGCGCGGCCGACATCATTAGCGTTGGCAATGCCCTGGCAGAAAAGTTCAGCAGGGAGCCGAACCGCCTGGTCGACGCCCTGCGCCGCCGCGTGTCGCACACCCGGGCGCTCGACGCCGAAGCGATCCGCTACCACTACGACGTCTCCAACGCGTTCTACGCCGCCTGGCTCGACCCGGGCATGGTGTATTCCTGCGCCTATTTCGAGGACGGCAACGAGGACCTCGCCACCGCACAGCAGAAGAAGATCGACCACATCCTGCGCAAGATCGACTTGCGGCCCGGCCAGCAGCTGCTCGACATCGGCTGCGGCTGGGGCGCGCTGGTGCTGCGCGCGGCGCAGCGGTTCGGGGCGCGCTGCGTCGGCATCACGCTGTCGGAGAACCAGGCCCTGCTGGCCCGCGAACGGGTCGCGCGCGCCGGGCTGGAGAAGCAGGTCGAGATCCGCCTGCAGGACTACCGCGACGTCGGCGGCACCTTCGACCGCATCACCAGCGTCGGCATGTTCGAGCACGTCGGCGTGCAGCACCTGCCGGACTATTTCGCCCGGGTGAACCGCCTGCTGGCGGAGGGCGGCGTCGTGATGAACCACGGCATCACGACCACCAACGTCGACAACAGCGCCACGGCCTACGGTGGCGGCGACTTCATCGACCAGTACGTGTTCCCGCACGGCGAACTGGCCCACCTGTCCACGGTCGTGCGCACCATGCAGGAAGGCGGGCTGGAAGTGCGCGACGTGGAAAACCTGCGCCGCCACTACGCGCGCACCTGCGCGACCTGGACCGACAATTTCGAGGCGAACGCCGAGCAGATCCGCAAGCTGACGGACGAGAAGCGCTTCCGGATCTGGCACGTCTACCTGGCAGGCTGCGCGTATGCCTTCGCGCATGACCGGATCAGCCTGTACCAGATCGTGTGCGGGAAGGCGGGGGAAGATCCACGGCAGATTCCCTGGTCACGGAAATACATGTACCAATGACCGTAGGACGGGCGGGAACATCAGGGCAGTGGCCTGATTTGCGCCCGCACGTTATTTCATGCGCTCCGCAAACGTCTTGCGGAACTTCGCCACCTTCGGCGCCACCACGAAGGCGCAGTAGCCCTGCAAGGGATGCTGCGCGAAATAATTCTGGTGGTAATCCTCGGCCTTGTACCAGGTTTCCTGCGGCAGGATCTGGGTCACGATCGGCGCATCCCACACCGCCGCCATCTCGGCCATCACCTGGCGCGCCGTCGCGTCCTGCTCGGGCGAGGTGGTGAAGATCACCGAGCGGTACTGCGGCCCGACGTCGTTGCCTTGGCGGTCCGGAGTGGTCGGGTCATGGATGGTGAAGAAGATCTCGAGGATGTCGCGGTAGCTGATCACGGACGGGTCGAATTCGAGGCGCACCACCTCGGCGTGGCCGGTGGTGGCGGTGCAGACCTGCTCGTAGCTCGGATTCACGACGTGCCCGCCCATGTAGCCGGATTCGACGCGCGTCACGCCGCGCACTTCCAGGTAGACCGCCTCCGTGCACCAGAAGCATCCGCCGCCCAGGATGGCCACTTCGGTTGCTGTTTGCTCGCTCATCGCACACCTTGCTTCGTCAGTTTCGATGCTTCTTAATGTAACGCAAAGCGCACGTTCGTGCAGTGCGCCCCGGAACCGACTCCGCCTCTCCGGCCCGACAGTGGCATAATGGCGCATCCTATGAATACACGTGCTCCCCGCGCCACCGAGCGCGGATTCGATTCGGCCCATTTCCGCCAAGCCCTGTCGCAATTCGCCACCGGTGTCACCGTCATCACCACGCGCCTTGCAGACGGGTCATTTCGCGGCCTGACCGCCAGTTCCTTCAACTCGGTCTCGCTGGAGCCTCCGCTCGTCCTGTGGAGCCTGGGGGCCGGCGCCAACAGCATGCCCATCTTCAGCGGCAATTCTCACTACGTCATCAACGTGCTGGGCGCTGGCCAGCAGGACCTGGCGCTGCGCTTCTCGCGCCGCAGCGAGGGCAATCCCTTCGACGGCGTCGACTACGAGCTGTCGCGCACCGGCCAGCCGATCCTGAAGGGCGTCTCGGCCTGGTTCGAATGCCACAACCGCAGCCGCTATCCGGAAGGCGACCATGTCATCTTCGTCGGTGAAGTCGAGGAATGCGCCGTCCATCCGCAGTCGGCACTGCTGTTCCACGGCGGCAAATTTGGCGCGACAGGCTAGGACTGCCGAATAGCGTTTCCGAGGCACTTGCCGAGGATCGCGCCAACTCTCCGGATTTTCAGGCAAGTCCGGCGCCTGCCCCCGCCCTACCATTCTCTTCACCTTAACGCCGCCTCGAAAGCGGCACCAATCGGAGAAGAGAAATGTCCAAAGTCTGGTTCATCACCGGCGCCGGCCGTGGCATCGGCGCCCACATTGCCAAGGCCGCCCTTGCCGCCGGCGACCAGGTCGTCGCGGCCGCCCGCAGCCTCGCGCAACTGCACGCCACCTTCGCCGGCGCGGACCCGGACCGGGTCGCGCTGGTCGAGCTCGACGTCGTCCGCGAAGAGCAGGCCCCGGCTGCCGTCCAGGCCGCCGTCGCGCGCTTCGGCCGTATCGACGTGCTGGTCAACAATGCCGCCTATGGCTTGCTGGGCAATTTCGAAGAACTGTCCTCGGAGGAAATCGCCCAGCAGTTCGGCGTCAACGTGTTCAGCGTCATGCACGTGCTGCGCGCCGCCCTGCCCGTCCTGCGCCGCCAGCGCGGCGGCCACATCATCAACATCAGCTCGATCGCCGGCAGGACCGGCTTCGACGGCGCCGCGGTCTACTGCGCCACCAAGTACGCGATCGCAGGCCTGTCGTCCTCGCTGTCGCTGGAGCTGGCCAGGTTCGGCATCGACGTGACCAGCGTCGAGCCGGGCTTCTTCCGCACCGATTTCCTCGACCAGTCCTCGGTGCGCTACGGTCACAAGACGATCGAGGACTACGCCGCCCACGGCTCGGTCGAGCAGGCCTACGGCGCCTACCACGGCAAGCAGTTGGGCGACCCGGCGAAACTGGCCGCCGTGGTGCTGCGCCTGGCGCACATGGACAAACCGCCGCAGCACTTCCTGGCCGGCAGCGACGCCCTCGCCATGGCGCATGCGGAGGTCGACGCCCGGCTCTCCGAGATGCACGGCATGGCCGAGCTGTCGCGCTCGACGGACCATGCCGATGCCTGAGCGACGCGGTGGGGCGATGGTGTATCCTGCACGGGACAAGATCATGAACTCGCTCGTCCCGCCACCCTCAAACGCTGCCACGCCGGCGCTCGCGCGACTGGCCGGCCTGCTCGCGGTCCACGCGCCGCAGGACGGCTCCTTCGAGACCTGCATCCCCGGCGTGCACGCCATCCGCGCCTCGAACGACAGCGCCGAGCTGGTGCACGGCCTGCATTGCGCCGCCCTGTGCATCGTCGCGCAGGGCGCCAAGACCGTCATGCTGGGCGACGAGTCCTACGACTACGACCCCTCGCGCATGATGATCTTCTCGCTCGACCTGCCGATCGCCGCCATGATCCGGCAGGCCAGCGTGGCCGCCCCCTACCTGTCCTTCCGGCTCGACTTCGACCAGGAGCGCCTGTCCGAGCTGATCCTGAGGGCCTGGCCCGACGGCGTGCCCGTCGTACGCGACAGGCGTGCGGTGTACGTGGCGCAGGCCGGCGAAGCCGTGATCGACGCCGCCGCGCGCCTGATGCTGCTCGCCGGCCAGCCCGAAGAGGCCGCACTGCTGGCGCCGCTGGCGAAGGACGAGATCGTCCTGCGCCTGCTGCGCGGGCCCTTCGGCGCCCGCCTGGCCCAGCTCGGCCGGGTCGAGTCGCACCGCATCGGCAAGGTGGTGGACTGGATCCGCCGCCACTACGACCAGGCGATCCGCATCGACGACATGGCCGCGCTGGCGCACATGAGCCCCTCGACCCTGCACGAACACTTCAAGTCGCTCACCTCGATGAGCCCGCTGCAGTTCCAGAAGACCCTGCGCCTGCAGGAAGCGCGGCGCCTGATGCTGTCGACCGGCATGGACGCCGGCCTGGCCTGCCAGCGCGTCGGCTACGCCAGCCCCTCGCAGTTCAGCCGCGAATACGCGCGCCATTTCGGCTCGGCGCCGACCCGGGACATGGTGCGTTTGCGCAGCGCCGGCCTGGAGCATGCGGTGTCGTTTACACAATGAATCGGGCTATTGCCGGCCGGTCAAAAATGAAAATGCCTGTCGCAGTTTCAAAAGATGCGGCGCTGCGTCATTCCTATAATGGTCAGGCTGTGGCGTGGCCCGGGGACGGGTGCGCGCCTTCGCTTTTGCCAAAAAACCATCGAGACAGGAAGATCCATGAGCCATTCCGATTCGCCCCGCAAGGCAGCTTTCCACTGGGACGACCCCCTGCTGCTGAACAGCCAGCTCACCGATGACGAGCGCATGGTGCGCGACGCCGCGGCCGCCTACTGCCAGGACAAGCTGCAGCCGCGCATCCTCGAGGCCTTCCGCCACGAGCGCATGGACGTCGAGATCTTCCGCGAGATGGGCGAACTCGGCCTGCTCGGCCCGACCATTCCGGAACAGTACGGCGGCCCGGGCCTGAACTACGTGGCCTACGGCCTGATCGCGCGCGAAGTCGAGCGCGTCGACTCCGGCTACCGCTCGATGATGAGCGTGCAGTCCTCGCTGGTCATGGTGCCGATCCACGAGTTCGGCAACGAGGAAACCAGGCAGAAGTACCTGCCGAAACTGGCCACCGGCGAATGGATCGGCTGCTTCGGCCTGACCGAGCCGAACCACGGCTCCGACCCGGGCTCGATGGTCACCCGCGCACGCAAGGTCGAAGGCGGCTATTCGCTCACCGGCAGCAAGATGTGGATCACCAACTCGCCGGTCGCCGACGTGTTCGTGGTCTGGGCCAAGGACGACGAAGGCGCGATCCGCGGCTTCGTGCTGGAAAAGGGCTGGAAGGGCCTGTCCGCCCCGGCGATCCACGGCAAGTTCGGCCTGCGTGCCTCGGTCACCGGCGAGATCGTCATGGACGAGGTGTTCTGCCCGGAAGAGAACGCCTTCCCGGACGTGCGCGGCCTGAAGGGCCCGTTCACCTGCCTGAACTCGGCGCGCTACGGCATCGCCTGGGGCGCGCTGGGCGCGGCGGAAAGCTGCTGGCACACCGCGCGCCAGTATGTGCTCGACCGCAAGCAGTTCGGCAAGCCGCTCGCCGCCAACCAGCTGGTGCAGAAGAAGCTGGCCGACATGCAGACCGAGATCACCCTCGGCCTGCAGGGCTGCCTGCGCCTGGGCCGCATGAAGGACGAAGGCACGGCCGCCGTCGAGATCACCTCGATCATGAAGCGCAATTCCTGCGGCAAGGCACTGGATGTTGCCCGTACGGCACGCGACATGCTTGGCGGTAACGGCATCTCGGACGAATTCGGCATCGTGCGTCACATGGTCAACCTCGAGGTGGTCAACACCTACGAAGGCACCCACGACATCCACGCGCTGATCCTCGGCCGCGCACAGACCGGCATCGCGGCGTTCTGATTCTCGCCTGGCTCCTCCCGCGCCGCCGCCAAGCGGCGCGCTTCCCTGCAACGCTGGCTCCGTTACAACATCCCTTTTTTGTTTTCAATCGCGCGTCGTCAATACTGCGGCTTTTTGCGTTACGATAAGAATTAGCTTCGCATAAACGTTTTCGACTCCCAGACACGTCGAGAGGCCCGATGAGCGCTCCTACCGGACTGCAATCGCCCGCTATCGCGGACGCGCATGTCACCACTCCCCCTGCGCTATCGCTCGAGCTGCTGCTGCAAAATCTGCCGGGGGCGGCCTATCGCTGCCTGAACGACGGCGACTGGACGATGGAATTCGTCAGCGCCGGCATCGAGAAGCTCACCGGTTATCCTGCCAGCGCCTTCATGGCCCGGCCCGGCATCGCCTTCGCCAACCTGATCGTGCCCGAAGACCGTCCCGCGGTCGCCTGCCGCGTCGCGATGGCGCTGCACAAGGGACAGTCTTTCCAGCTGACCTACCGCATCCGCTGCGCCAGTGGCGAGCTGAAATGGATTTACGAACAGGGCGCCATGCCGCCGCAGGGCAAGGGACAGGTGCTGGAAGGCTTCCTGTTCGACTACACCCGGCTCCACGACGCCGACCTGCTGGTGCACGAACAGGCTTCCTACCTGCAGCAGGCGCGCGATGCCATCATCGCGATGGAGATGAACTCGCGCATCACCTACTGGAACAACGGCGCCGAGCGCCTGTACGGCTGGAGCGCCGCCGAGGCGCGCGGCAAGAAGTTCTCGGAACTGCTGTGCGAGAACCTGCCGGCCTACCACGTCGCCTGGGAGAACACGATCGCCAACGGCGAATGGTCGGGCGAGCTGTCGCACCTGCGGCGCGACGGCGTCTGCATCGAGACCGACACCCGCTGGACCCTGCTGGCCGCCGACAAGAGCAGCGGCGCGGCACAGAAGATCCTGGTGATCAGCACCGACATCAGCGAGCGCAAGCACAACGAGGCCAAGATCTACCGCCTCGCCTTCTTCGATCCGCTGACCGACCTGCCGAACCGGGCCAGCCTGCTCGACCACCTGCGCCGCGCCCTGCTGGGCAGCGCGCGCACGCGCAAGTGCGGGGCCCTGATGTTCTGCGACCTCGACAACTTCAAGTACCTGAACGACTCGCAGGGCCATGCCGCCGGCGACATGCTGCTGCAGGCCGTGGCGCGCCGCCTCGAGCACTGCGTACGCGAAGCCGACATGGTGGCGCGCCTGGGCGGCGACGAGTTCGTGATCCTGATCCAGCCGGTCGAGGACACCCGCGAAGGCGCGGCCGCCAAGGCCGAGACGGTGGCGGCCAAGGTGGTGGCGGCGATGGCCGCGCCCTTCCAGCTGGCCGAGATGATGTATTCGGTGTCGGTCAGCGTCGGCGTGGCCACGCTGTGCGGCACGGTGGACACGGTGGAATCGACCCTGCGCCAGGCCGATGCCGCGATGTACCAGGCCAAGGCCTGCGGACGCAACACCTACCGCTTCCACGATCCGGCGGTCCAGGCCGCATGGTCGGCCCGCGCCGAGCTGGAAAACGGCCTGCGGCGTGCGCTGCGCGAGAACGAATTCGTGCTGCACTACCAGCCGCAACTGGACCGCAGCAGCCGCGTGATCGGCGCCGAGGCGCTGCTGCGCTGGCGCCTGCCGAGCGGGAAGCTGCTCTACCCCGCCGAATTCATCCACGCCGCAGAAGAGAGCGGCCTGATCATCGACATCGGCCGCTGGGTGCTGCGCACCGCCTGCGCCGAACTGGCGCGCTGGCAGCGCTGGCCGGACATGGCGGGCCTGACCCTGTCCGTCAACGTCAGCGCGGGCCAGTTCATCGAACCGGATTTCGTGCCGATGCTGCAGCAGGTATTCGAGGAGACCGGGGTCCAGCCGTCCAGCCTCAAGCTGGAACTGACCGAGAGCCTGGTGGTGAGCGACTTCACCCACACCGCGCATACCATGGCCACCCTGAAGCAGCGCGGCATCAGCTTCTCACTGGACGACTTCGGCACCGGCTACTCGTCGCTGGCCTACCTGCGCAAGCTTCCGCTCGACCAGCTCAAGATCGACCACTCCTTCATGCGCGACGTGCTCACCGACCAGAACGACGCCTCGATCGTGCGCTCGATCATCGCGCTGGGCGACAGCCTGGGCTTGCAGGTGATCGCGGAAGGAGTGGAGACGCCGGGGCAGCGCCAGTTCCTGTCGGATGCCGGCTGCTTCATCTACCAGGGCTTTCTATATCAGCACGCGCTGAGCGCGGAGCATTTCACGCAGTACGCGCGGATGGTGCATTAGTCGGTCGCTTGAGTGCCGGGTCATCCTGCAGCGCGAGGGGCATGCCCCTTGCCCAGCGGTTCGAGGATAGCGAAAACGTCAGTGCACGCACCTGGTGATACCACCCGGCCGGCACGTACAACAGGTCGCCCGGCTCGACGATGACTTCGACCGCGGCGGCCTGGCGGGCCAGCGGATACGTCCCGAAATCCGGCTGTTCCGGATCGAAGGGCGATCCGAACAGCACCGGATTCGCCTCGCGCACGTAGAGGAATTCGTCATGGTGCGGCGGCACCAGGAAGATCCGCTTGGTCCCCCATATCTGCGCGAAGATGTTGTCGTCGAAGTCGCAGTGCAGCGGCGTCATCGTGCCGATGGGTCCCAGCCAGAAGCGCGGCGGGCCCATCTTGCGGAAGTAGGCCGGCCAGTGGCACAACCGGTTCAGCTCGCGCAGTTCCATGTTGCCCACATAGGGCGGCGGCTCGTCCGGGCCATGGATGCGGCCGGGTTCGAGGTCGAGGTATTCGCGGAGCGTCATGTCACGCATCGGGCGGTCGGCGCGGAAGGCTTGCCGGATGTAGTCGCCGGTGCGGGCACGTACCGGCAGCTCGCCGTACTGCTCGCGCAGTTCCTCGGGCGTGAGGCCGCACAAGGGCCAGCGGCCGACCAGGCCGGTCATCAGGAAAGGCAGCCCCTGGGCTGCGCGGGCTTCAAAGGCCGTGGCGTCGAGGCGTTTGAGCCGGGGGATGCTTGTCAGCAGCGGCAAGCCGCGCGCATGTGTCTTGACGGCCGCGCGCATCGCCGCGATCGAGACGACACCGCGCACGGCGGCATCGCGTTGTTCCTGCACCAGCTTGCGCGCCGCTGCTTCCTCTGGCGTGCTAGCCAGGGTCGGCAGCGGCGGCAGCTGCCCCTTCGATTCACTTCCCTTGCCCGACATCTTCTTCAATCCGGTTTCACGAAACCGGACAGGGTAGCGCGTCGAGCCCGAAAAGTCGAATCAGCGGCGGCCGGTCACGAAAGGCGTCTCCGCCACGCCCTTGACGCCGGGGCGCAGCAGCACGACGGAACCGGCATCGCCGCCCGTGCCCGGATCGATCGAAGTCACCAGCAGCACGTCCAGGTCCGGACCGCCGAAGGCGCACATCGAGGGCTTGGCCATCGGCAGCGCGATCTCGCGGTCGAGTTTTCCCTCGGGCGTGAAACGCTGCAGCAGGCCGGCGTCGTTGGCGCAGCTCCAGTAGCAACCTTCGGCATCGACCGCGGCGCCGTCCGGACGGCCCTTCTGCCCGGTGAGGTCGAGGAAGACGCGACGGTTAGCCGGCGTGCCGGTCTCGGTGTCGTAGTCGAAGGCCCACACCGTGCGCACCTGCGGATGCGAATCCGACAGGTACATGGTGCGTCCGTCCGGCGACCAGGCCAGGCCGTTCTGGGTCAGCATATTGCTCACCACCGGGCCCACCAGGCCACCGTCCGCACGGTAGCTGTACAAGCCTCCGACCGCGCGCGCCGCACCCATGTCCATGAACATGGTGCCGCTCCAGAAACGGCCCTGGCGGTCGCAGCGGCCGTCGTTGAAGCGCATGCCCTCGCCCAGTTCCGCCTCCGGCGGCGCCGCCAGGCGGGTGACCTGGGCGTCGGCGCCATCGCCGAGCGTCAGGCGATAGACGCCGGTCTCCATGCCCGCCACCAGGCTGCCGTCGTCGGCGCACGCCACGCAGGCCACCATCTCCGGGGCCTCCCAGGAGCGCGCCGCGCGCGTGGCGTGGTCGAGGCGCCAGACCCGGCGCGCCGGGATGTCGACCCAGTACCATGCGCCTTCCCGCGCGTTCCAGGTCGGGCTTTCGCCGGTGGCGCAGTGCACGCCTTCGAGTCGTTCGATCTGCATGCCGGGCATCACAGGTCGGTGATCTCGCGGTGCGCCGGCACCAGGGCCTTCATCACCAGCCAGGCGACCAGGTAGGCCAGCGCGCAGATCGAGAACATGATCATGTAGCCGGTTTCCAGGTGGCCCTGGGCGCCGTAGTAGTCGAACAGCCAGCCGCCCAGCTTGGTCAGCAGCACGCCGCCCAGGCCGCCGGCCATGCCGCCGATGCCGACCACCGAGCCGACGCTGTGTTTCGGGAACATGTCCGAGACGGTGGTGAACAGGTTCGCGGACCAGGCCTGGTGGGCCGATGCGCCGATGCCGATCAGGAGCACCGGGATCCAGTAGCCCAGGTAGCCGAGCGGCTGCGCCAGCAGCACCACCAGCGGGAACACGGCGATGGTGAACATGGCACGCATGCGGCCCTGGTAGATGCTGTGGCCTCGGTCGATGAACCAGGTCGGCAGCCAGCCGCCGCCGATCGAACCGACCATGGTCATCGAGTACAGCACCGCCAGCGGCACGACCATGTCCGGACCCGACAGGCCGTACTGCGCCGACATGTACTTCGGCAGCCAGAACAGGAAGAACCACCATACGCCGTCGGTCATGAACTTGCCGAAGGCGAAGGCCCAGGTCTGGCGGTAGCCGAGCAGCTTGAACCACGATGCCTTCGGCTTGGCCGAGGCCGACGCCGGCGCGGCTTCCGCAGGGGTGCTGTCGCTGTTGATGTAGGCCAGTTCGCCTGCGGTGAGGCGCTTCTGGCGTTCCGGCGTGTCGTACAGCCAGAGCCACAGGCCCATCCAGATGAAGCCGATCGCGCCGACCGCGATGAAGGCGGCCTGCCAGCCCCAGTATTCGGCGATCAGGGGTACCGTCAAGGGCGCCAGCACCGCGCCGACGTTGGCGCCGGAATTGAAGATGCCGGTGGCGAAGGAGCGCTCGCGCTTCGGGAAGTACTCGGCGGTGGCCTTGATCGCGGCCGGGAAGTTACCCGCCTCGCCGATCGCCAGCACCGCGCGGCCGACCATGAAGCCGATGATCGAGACCGGCACCGCGGCCAGGCCCAGCGTGGTGAACACGCTGTTGAAGGCGTTGCCGATGCCGATGGCGTAGGCATGCGCGATGGCGCCGATCGACCACACGACGATCGCCAGGACGAAGGCGCGCTTGGTGCCCAGGCGGTCGATGACGCGGCCGGCGAACAGCATCGAGATCGCGTAGACGAACTGGAAGACCGCCGTGATGTTGGCGTAGTCCGTGTTCGACCAGCCGAATTCCTTGGTGAGCAAGGGAGCCAGCAGGCTCAGGACCTGGCGGTCGAGGTAGTTGATGGTGGTGGCGAAGAACAGCAGGGCGCAGATCGTCCAGCGGTATTTGCCCACCGTGGAAGCCAGTTCCGCGGTCTTCTCGGGGCTTCGGCTCATGACTTGCTGATTCATGGTGATCAGTTCTTTTCAAATGAAACAGCCGGTGTCTCCGCCGGCTGGTACTTCGATGATCAAAGAAGGGGCGCCGTGAGCGCCCCTTCGGTATTACACCGCGACCTTGAGGTCCCCGTCCAGCACGCGCGCCAGGCGCAGGGGATTGTCGTCGCGCAGCGCCTCCGGCAGCAAGCCCTCCGGCACGTTCTGGTAGCACACCGGGCGCAGGAAGCGGTCGATGGCGGTCGCGCCCACCGAGGTGGTGCGGCTGTCGCTGGTGGCCGGGAAGGGGCCGCCGTGCACCATCGCATGCGAGACCTCGACACCGGTCGGGAAGCCGTTGAACAGCACGCGGCCGGCCTTGCGCTCCAGGATCGGCAGCAGCTTCGCGGCCAGCGCGTGGTCGGCGGGTTTCACGTGCACGGTCGCGGTCAGCTGGCCGTGCAGCTGTTCGGCCGCTTGCAGCATCTGTTCTTCGCTGTCGAAGCGCACGACCAGGGCGGCCGGGCCGAAGATCTCGTCCTGCAGCTCCGGGTTGCCGATGAAGGCGCCAGCATCGACCTCGTACAGCGCGGCTTGCGCGGCGCAGCCAATGCCGTCAAGGCTGCCCTGTGCCACCAGGCGCAGGCCCTCGGTGGCGCCGAAGCGCGCGATGCCGCTGTTGTAGGCTTCATGGATGCCGGCGGTCAGCATGGTGCCGGCGCCCTTGCCCGCCAGCGCGGTGGTCGCCGCGGCGGTGAAGGCGCTAAGGGCCGCGCCCTTGACCGCGAACACGAGGCCCGGGTTGGTGCAGAACTGGCCGACGCCCAGGGTCAGCGAATCGACGAAACCGTTCGCCAGCCCTGCGCCACCCTCTTCCAGCGCGGCCGGCAGCAGGAACACCGGGTTCACGCTGCTCATTTCGGCGTAGACCGGGATCGGTTCGTTGCGGGCAGCCGCGGTGCGCATCAGCGCGGTGCCGCCGCCACGCGAGCCGGTGAAACCGACCGCCTTGATCGCCGGGTGGGCGACCAGTTGCTGGCCGATGGTGCGGCCGTCGCCGAACAGCATCGAGAACACGCCTTCCGGCAGGCCGCATTCCTGCACCGCGCGCTGGACCGCGCGGCCGACCAGTTCCGAGGTGCCGAGATGGGCGCCGTGGGCTTTCACGACGACCGGGCAGCCGGCGGCCAGGGCCGAGGCGGTGTCACCACCCGCGACCGAGAAGGCCAGCGGGAAGTTACTGGCGCCGAAGACCGCGACCGGGCCGAGGCCGATCTTGGCCAGGCGCAGGTCGGGACGCGGCGGGGTGCGTTCCGGCAGCGCGCTGTCGATGGTCGCGCCCAGGAACCGGCCGTCGCGGACTACTTTCGCGAACAGGCGCAGCTGGTTCACGGTGCGCATGCGCTCGCCTTCCAGGCGGGCTTGCGGCAGGCCGGTTTCCTGCTGGGCGCGTTCGATCAGCTCCGGACCGATCGCCAGGATCTGTTCCGCCACCGCTTCCAGGAAGCGGGCGCGCTGCTCGAGCGGCAGGGCGCGGTAGGGATCGAACGCCGCCTGAGCCAGGGCGCAGGCGCGTTCCACGTCCTCGCCGGTCGCCTGGCCGAAGCCAGGCTCGAACTCGGCGCGGGTGGACGGATTGTAGGCGCGCTGCTCGCCCGCGGTGCCGCGGACCAGCTGGCTGCCGATGATCATTTCACCAGTGATCGTCATGGTTCGTCCCTTACACCGGGTTCTTCTGTTTCTGGATCAGGTCCAGCAGCATCTGGTCTTCTTCCGCGGTCAGGTCGGTCAGCGGCGGACGCACCGGACCGGCGCCGTGGCCGACCAGGCGGGCGCCGGCCTTGACGATGCTGACTGCGTAGCCGCCCTTGCGGTTGCGGATCTCCAGGTACGGCAGGAAGAACTCGTCCAGCAGGCGGTTGGTGGTGGCGGTGTCGCCGCTGGCGGTAGCGTGGTAGAAGTCCATCGCCAGCTGCGGCACGAAGTTGAACACGGCCGACGAGTACACCGGGGTGCCCAGTGCCTTGTAGGCGCCGGCATAGACTTCCGCGGTCGGCAGGCCGCCCAGGTAGCTGAAGCGGTCGCCCATCTTGCGGTAGATCGAGACCATCAGTTCGATGTCGCCGATGCCGTCCTTGAAGCCGATCAGGTTCGGGCAGCGGTCGGCCAGCTTGGCCAGCGAATCGGCGCTCAGGCGGCAGTTGGCGCGGTTGTAGACCACGACGCCGATCTTCACGGAGCGGCACACCGCTTCGACGTGGGCGATCAGGCCGTCCTGGTTGGATTCGGTCAGGTAGTGCGGCAGCAGCAGCAGGCCCTGGGCGCCCTGGCGCTCGGCTTCCTGTGCGTGGGCGATGGCGGCGCGGGTCGGGCCGCCGCAGCCTGCCAGGATCGCGACGCCGGTGCCGGCGCAGGTGTCGACCGCGGTCTTGACGATCTGGCTGTACTCTTCGCCGTGCAGCGAGAAGTATTCGCCGGTACCGCCGGCGGCGAACAGCGCGGTCGCGCCGTACGGGGCCAGCCACTCGAGGCGCTTCTGGTAGCCGGCTTTATCGAATTCGAGTTCGGCGGTGAAGTCGGTGATCGGGAAGGACAGCAGGCCGTGTGACAGGACTTTTTGAAGTTCGAGTGCTTGCATTGCGGGTCTCCAGGACAGGTTATTGGAATACAGCGAAGGCGTCGATGATCAACTCATCGATCAGTTGTATGTCATCGTACAACCTAACTGATGACCCTGCAAGCAAAATATGCGGTGATTTTTTAATTGATCATCGATTCGATCCGGCGCTGCGCCTCGACCAGCCGTTCGCGGCTGTTGGAAAGATGGGTGCGCATGGCCGCACGCGCGGCCTCCGGATCGCGCCGTTCGATGGCGCGGAAGATGTCGTCGTGCTCGCGGCTGACGCGTTCGTTGAAATTGGCGGGCTTGTCCTGTTCCAGCTCCACCGTGTTGAGGCGTGCGCGCGGAATGATCGCATTGCCGAGCTGGGTGAGAATGTCGGCGAAATAGCGGTTGCCGGTGGACTGCGCGATCAACAGGTGGAAGCGCTTGTCGGCCTCGGCCGCCGAGCGTCCGACCGCCATCGCCTCGTGCATCTCGGCCAGGGCGGCGCCCAGTTCCTTCACCTGCTCGTCGCTGCGGCGCACCGCCGCCAGGCCCGCGGTCTCGGTCTCCACGCCGATGCGCAACTCCAGGATCGACAGCACGTCGCGCAGGGTCAGGATGCTCTCGGCATCGATGCCCAGGCCGGACTGCGGCGCCGGCTCCAGCACGAAGGTGCCGATGCCGTGGCGGGTCTGCACCAGCCCGGAAGCCTGCAGGTGCGAGATCGCCTCGCGCACCACGGTGCGGCTGACGCCGTGCTGCGCCATCATCGACGACTCGGTCGGCAGCTTCTCGCCCGGCTTGAGCAATCCCTGGCGGATGCTGCTGCTGATCTGTTCGACGACGCCCTGGGCGAGGTTGCGGGGTTTGCGCTGCGAAGGGAGCATGGGAATAAGGAGGATGGGAATGGGATGAAAGGATTATATATCAGGACAAGATGTCTGACGTCTTATGACAAGACATCTCTTGTTCTTTTTTCGCAGAGGGCGTCTTTATGCTCCGGCCTGACCGCTTGATAAATTGGTCAGGCCAAAATAGAATCAGGCGAATCATCAGGAGACTCCCCATGCCACGCCCCATCCCTTCCCTCGCCTGCCTCGCCTCGCTGCTGTTCGCGCTGCACGCCCACGCCGCTCCCCTGCCCGACCGCGTCATCCTGGTCGGCGACTCCACCATGGCCAGCACCACCGGCTACGGCGACGCCCTGTGTGCGCGCTTCACGCCGGAGACTGCCTGCCTGAACCTGGCGCGCGGCGGCCGCAGCTCGGGGAGCTTCCGCGCCGAAGGCCGCTGGGACGAGGTCACCAGGCTGCTGGGCGACGGGGCAAGCTTTCGCACCACCTACGTGCTGATCCAGTTCGGCCACAACGACCAGCCGGGCAAGCCGGGACGCTCGACCGATTTCGTCACCGAATTCCCGGCCAATATGCAGCGCTACGTGGAGGAAGCGCGCGCAGCCGGCGGCGTGCCGGTGCTGGTGACGCCCCTGACCCGCCGCAGCTTCAAGGACGGCTACGTGCACAATGACCTCGCCCCCTGGGCCGGTGCCGTGCGCGAGATCGCGCGCAGCACCAGGACGCCGCTGGTCGACCTGAACGCGCTGTCGCTGGCCGCCGTGCAGGCCATGGGCCCGCAGGAGGCCGACAAGCTGGCGCGCACCGGGGCCAACTTCGACTACACGCACCTCGGCCCGGCCGGCGCCGAACGCTTCGCCGGGATCATGGCGCGGGACCTGGCGCGC
>DAMCRY010000019.1:0-22069 GCA_032115075.1 Massilia sp. | reverse complement strand
TCGGCGTCGCCGTCGGCGCGATCGCGCGGGTGGCGCCGGGCGAGCGGGTGGCCCTGGACGGCGAGGTGACGGCCGGCGAATCATCGGTCAACCAGGCGCCGATCACAGGGGAGAGCATGCCGGTGCCGAAGACGGCGGGCGACAAGGTGTTCGCTGGCTCCATTAACGAAACCGGTTCCTTCGAATACCGCGTGAGCGCGGTCCACGACAATTCCACCCTGGCGCGCATCATCCGCACCGTGCAGGAAGCGCAGGGCAAGCGCGCGCCGACCCAGCGCTTTGTCGACCGCTTCGCGGCGGTCTACACGCCGGCAGTGTTTGTGGCGGCGCTGCTGGTGGCGATGCTGCCCCCGCTGCTGCTGGGCGCGGCCTGGGGCGCCTGGATTTACAAGGCGCTGGTGCTGCTGGTGATCGCCTGCCCGTGCGCGCTGGTGATTTCGACCCCGGTGACGGTGGTCAGCGGCCTGGCGCGCGCGGCGCGCGCCGGCATCCTGGTCAAGGGCGGCGTCTACCTGGAACAGGGCGCGCGCCTGCGCAGCCTGGCGCTGGACAAGACCGGCACCGTGACCGAGGGCCGGCCAGTGCTGACCGAAGTGGTGGCGCTCGAGGGTGATGCTGGCGCTGCCCTGCGCCTGGCGGCGGCGCTGGCAGCGCGCTCGGACCATCCGGTTTCCGGCGCGATCAGCCGCCACTTCCAGCAGCAGGACACAGGGAAAGCGCCAGCTGAAGTCGACAACTTCGCGGCGCTTCCGGGACGCGGCATCCGGGGCCGCATCGGCAGCAACGATTATTATCTCGGCAATGGGCGCATACTGGCTGAACTCGGCATCGCCGACTCCGCTGCGCAGGAGGAGATGGCGCGCCTGGAAGCTGCGGGGCAAAGCGCAGTGGTGCTATGCACGTCCGCACGGGCGCTGGCCGTACTCGGGGTGGCCGACACCATCCGGCCGAGCAGCATGCAGGCAGTGGCGCGCTTACACCGCCTGGGCGTGCGCACAATCATGCTGAGCGGCGACAATCTGGTCGCGACTAGCGCCATTGCGCGTCAGGTCGGCATCGACAATGCGCGCGGCGCGCTACTGCCTGAAGAGAAGATGGCGGCGGTGGACGCCGAGGTGGCGCGCCATGGCGTCGTAGGCATGGTGGGTGATGGCATCAACGACGCTCCCGCGCTGGCGCGCGCCAGCATCGGCTTCGCGATGGGCGCGGCTGGCACCGACACCGCGATCGAGACCGCCGACGTCGCTCTACTGGAAGATGACCTACGCAAGCTACCGGAGTTCATTGTACTGAGCCGCTACACTACTTCCGTACTACGACAGAACATCGGGGCGGCGCTGCTGATCAAAGCGGTATTTCTGGTATTGGCGGTGGCCGGGTGGGCCACCTTGTGGATGGCCGTTTTCGCCGATGTCGGCGCCAGCCTGCTGGTGATCTTCAACGGCCTGCGCCTGCTGGGCATCGAGTTGTCCGAGCATGCAAATAGCGGTCCGCAGTTGGAGGACCAGATCCAGCCGTCACGGTAGCTCTGGAATGGGGTTGTAATTTGACGGTCGCAAGGCTCGCTCCGTCAGCTCGATCAGGATATGGATGACTTTGATATGCAGCTCCTGCACCCGATCGGCGTAACGGCCTGCAGTGGTGCAGATACAGACATCGGCGTAATCGGCAAGCGCGGAATCCGGGCGGCCCGTGAGGCCGATCACCCGCATGCCGCGGGCCCGAGCGGCCTGCGCCGCCAGGACAACCGAGCGGCTCGAACCGCTCGTGCTGATCGCGAACAATAAATCACCAGGCGCGCCGTTTCCTTCGACAAAACGGGAAAAGACATGGTCGTACCCGTAATCATTGGCGACACAAGTGAGGTAACTGGGATCGCTGATGGCGACGGCTGCCATGGCCGTCCGGTCTTCGCGGAAGCGGCCCGAGAATTCCTCGGCCAGATGCATCGCATCGCACATCGAGCCGCCATTGCCGCACGAGATCACGCGCCGGCCGCTGCCCAGTGTCGACACCAGTAGTTGACCCGCATCTTCGATATTCCTGAGCTGGGCGCCATCGGCCAGTAACCGGTCGAGTGCCTCGCGGGCTTCCACCAAGTTATTCCTGATGTATTCGATCATCGTGGATCTCCTTTACTTAAGGGGTTGTCGTCATGAGCGGCAGGAGCGAACGAGTGTTGTTGCGCAGCTTGCTCGCATGGAGTGGTCTCGATTTGGATAGTGCTGTGGTGGATGCCGAAGTCCTGCGCCAGAGCGGTTCGCACGGCAAGCAGCAAGGCCTGAGCATTCTCAGTCTCACGCCGCACCACGTGTACGCTCAGGCTGGCCTTACCGCTTGTGATCGCCCAGATATGCAGATCGTGCACGCTGACCACACCGGGCACGCCTGCGATCGCCGTTCCGACGTCAGCGATGCCGATTCCTTCCGGTACCCCTTCGAGCAGGACATTCATGCTTGCCTTGAGCAGCGTCCAAGTACGCGGCAGCACCCACAATCCAATCGCCACGGCGATGAGCGAATCGATCCAGCTCCAGCCCGTATACCGGATTACGAGCGCGCCGACAATCACGCCGACCGACCCCAGCATGTCGCTCCAGACCTCGAGATAGGCGCCCTTGACGTTAAGGCTGCCCTCCTTGCCGCCGGCGAGCAGGCGCATGCTGATGAGGTTGACTACCAAGCCGAAAGCGGCGACCACCAGCATCGTCCCGGACTGGATTTCGGGCGGTGTACGTAGCCGCTGCCAGGCTTCGTACAGGATGTACAGTGCGACGACAAACAGCAGCAAGGCGTTGAATGCGGCGGCGAGGATCTCGAAGCGGTAGTAGCCAAACGTTCTCTCGCTATCGGCGGGGCGCTTGCCGATGCGGATCGCCGCCAGAGAGATCGCCAGTGCGGCGCTGTCGGTGAACATGTGCGCCGCATCCGAGATCAACGCAAGGCTGCCGGTAAGAATACCTCCAACCACTTCCGCAACGAGGAATGCGGTAGTGAGGATCAACGCGATCCATAAGCGATGCTCGTCCTGTCCCGCGCTTGCGGCATGCGAATGACCTGAACCCATGGATTCCTCTTTCACCATTAAAGTGGTCCGCAACCGCCCGGAAGGGCGGTTGCCTTTCTTATTCCAGCGACCTTACCAAGTAGATCACCGGCCGCGCGCACAGCACCAGCACCAGCACCAGGCCGGCAGTCGAATCGAGTTTGCCGTTGTCGCCGGGCTGGGTTACCAGCCAGACTGCGAATGCCAGGCAGGCCGGCGCGGCCGAGAGTAGGGCGTCGGTCGCGACCCTGCCAAGACGCCGTCGATCTGGCCAGCGCCGCGCCGCAGCGCGTGCGCTCGCCACTGCAGTGGCGAGCCCTGGGATGGTCCAGGCGAGCACCGCCAGTTCGTCCAGTGGCTCAGCATGCGCGAGTCCGTGCAATCCCTTGGCTGCGATGTGCATCGACAGCAGCAGGCACAGCATCGCAATCGCGAGAAACAGCAGCATATAGGGCAGCGCCCCCTCGTTGCGGCGCCTGCTCCGATCGCCCTCCCTTTCCAGCAGGGTAAAGCCGATACTGGCCAGGTAATGTGTCGCGCCTGCACCGAGCAGCACACTGCCCAGCGTCAGAGCGCCAACCGCGCAGCTGGCAAAGGAAACGACGTGCAGACCGAGGTCCAACCGGCTAGACGGAGGAGCGCGACGGTCCGCCTCCCTGACCTTGCCATTTGGACCATCAGGTTTGCCCATGGCCGGTCTCCTGGTGCGCCGGCATTGCCGTTGCCGGCAGATTTGGTTCGCTGCGGCGGTGCGCCAGGCGATACAGCAGGGGCAGCACCAGCAGCGTCAGCGCAGTCGACGACAGGATGCCGCCGATGACCACAGTTGCAAGCGGACGCTGGACTTCGGCACCGGTGCCGGTGGCCAACGCCATCGGAACGAAGCCGAGCGAAGCGACCAGCGCCGTCATCAGGACCGGGCGCAGTCGGGTCAGTGCACCGTGACGGATTGCCTGTTCCAGTCCCATGCCTTCCTCGCGTAGGCTGCGGATGTAGGAAATCATCACCAGTCCGTTGAGCACCGCAACCCCCGACAGGGCGATGAAGCCGACCGCGGCCGAGATTGAAAGGGGAATTCCGCGCATAGCCAGCGCGGCCACGCCGCCGGTCAAGGCAAACGGAATGCCGGTGAACACCAGCAGGCCGTCCTTGACATTATTGAACATCATGAACAGCAGAGTGAACACGATGAACAGGGCCAAGGGCACCACCAGTTGCAGGCGGGTAGTCGCCGACTGCAACTGCTCGAAGGTGCCGCCCCAGTCCGTCCAATAGCCGGAAGGAATCTTGACATCCCTGGCGATGGCCGCTGCCGCCTCCGGCACGAAGCTGCCGATGTCGCGCCCCCGCACGTTGGCGCTCACCACGATGCGGCGCTTGCCGTTCTCGCGGCTGATCTGGTTCGGACCGGGCGCGAAGTCGAGCGTCGCCACTTCGCCCAGCGGAATGTAGCTGGTTGAAGCACCCTCGCGCGCAGGCAGCGGGACCGGCAACTGCCTGAGCGCGTCGAGGTCGGTACGCAGCGTTTCCGGCAACCGCACCACAATGTCGAAGCGGCGGTCGCCCTCGAACATCGTACCGGCCTCGCGCCCGCCTGTGGCGATCGCAACCGCTTCCTGGACGTCGCCGATGTTCAGTCCGAACCGCGCGGTCTTTTCACGGTCGATGTTCACGGTCAGCATCGGCAGGCCGCCGGTCTGTTCGACCTTCACTTCCGCGGCGCCGGCGACGCGCCCGAGGGCCTGCGCCACCTGCTGGCCGGTAGCGGCCAGAACGTCCATGTCGTCGCCATAGATCTTGACGGCGACATCGCTGCGCACGCCGGAGATCAGCTCGTTGAAGCGTAACTGGATCGGCTGCGAGAACTCATAGGCGTTGCCGGCGTATTTCGCGGTCTCGTCCTGGATCGCTTCCAGCAGTTCGGCCCGACTTTTCCGGGGTTCCGGCCAGCTGGACTCCGGTTTCAGCATGATGTAACCGTCCGAGATATTCGGCGGCATCGGGTCGGATGCGATTTCCGCCGTGCCGGTGCGCGCGAACACCCGGTCGATCTCGGGGAACTTGGCTTTCAGACCGGTCTCGATCCGTTTCTGCATTTCGACCGACTGACTGAGGCTGGTTCCGGGGATGCGCAGGGCCTGGATCGCCAGGTCGCCTTCGTTCAGGTTGGGAATGAATTCGCTGCCCAGGCGGGTGGCCAGCAGTCCAGCCAGCAGTACCGCCACGCCAGCGCCGGCAATCACGGGCGCCGCGTTGCGCAGCACCTTTTCGAGCAGCGGCGCATAGGCACGGCGCGCGGCGTCCATCAGGCGGTTTTCCTTTTCCGCGACCCGCTTGCCGATGAACAGGGCGACGGCGGCCGGAATGAAGGTGATCGACAGGATCATCGCTCCCAGCAGCGCCGCGACCACGGCGAAGGCCATCGGATGGAACATCTTGCCTTCGACGCCGGACAGCGCGAAGATCGGCAGGTACACCACCATGATGATGAGCTGGCCGAACAGCAGCGGCCGGCGCGCTTCCTTCGCCGCGGCGAACACTTCATGGAAGCGCTCTTCCAGCGTCAGCAGGCGCCCGCGGCGTTCCTGCGCATGGGCCAGGCGGCGCACGCAGTTCTCGACGATCACCACGGCGCCGTCGATGATGATGCCGAAGTCGAGCGCCCCCAGGCTCATCAGGTTTGCGCTTACCTTGTAGCTCACCATGCCGGTAAAGGTGAACAGCATGGCCAGCGGGATCACCAGGGCCGTGATAAGCGCTGCGCGGATGTTGCCGAGGAAGAGGAACAGGATCACGATCACCAGGATCGCGCCTTCGAGCAGATTCTTCTTTACCGTGGCGATCGCCTTGTCGACCAGCGCGGTGCGGTCGTAGACGGGGATCGCCTTGACGCCGGCAGGCAGCGAGCGGTTGACCGCGACCATTTTCTCGGAGACTGCCTGGGCCACCGCACGACTGTTCTCTCCGATCAGCATGAATACGGTGCCAAGCACGACTTCGCGGCCGTTCTCGGTAGCGGCGCCGGTGCGCAGTTCCTGCCCGATGTCGACGCTGGCGACGTCACGGACCCGGATCGGCACACCGCGTACGTTGCCGAGAATTGTGTTGCGCACGTCGTCCAGATTGCGCACCTGGCCGGGCGCGCGGATCAGGAACTGTTCGCCACGGCGTTCGATGTAGCCGGCGCCGACGTTGGCGTTGTTGCGTTCGAGCGCGCCGACCACGTCGGCCAGGGACATCCCGTAGGAACTGAGCTTGGCCGGATCGGGAGCGATCAGGTATTCCTTGGCGTAGCCGCCGATCGAGTTGATTTCCGTGACGCCGGGTACCTGGCGCAGCTGCGGCTTGATGATCCAGTCCTGGATTTCGCGCAGATCGGTCGGTGTATAGGGCGTGCCGTCGGCCTTCTTGGCGCCGGGCTCGGACTCCACCGTCCACAGATAGATTTCCCCGAGGCCAGTCGAGATCGGCCCCATGGTCGGAGTGACGCCGCCGGGCAGGCTGTCGCGCGCCTCCTGGATGCGCTGGTTGACCAGCTGGCGCGCGAAATAGATGTCGGTGCCGTCCTTGAAGATGACGGTGACCTGGGACAGGCCGTAGCGCGAGAGGGAGCGGGTCTCCTGCAGTCCTGGCAGTCCCGCCATCACGTTCTCGATGGGGAATGTGACGCGCTGCTCGACCTCGAGTGGCGAGAAACCGGCCGCCGAGGTATTCACCTGGACCTGGACGTTGGTGATGTCCGGAACCGCGTCGATTGGCAGCTTCTGGTAATTGTAGACGCCGACCGCGGCCATCGCGAGCACGGCGAGCATGACGAGCCATCGGTGCGCGATGGCCGAACGGATGATCTTTTCAAACATGGCGGCTCCTGGTCAGTGCGCGTGCTCGGCGCTGCCCTTGGCCTGTTCGGCCTTGACCACGAAGCTGCCGGTGGCGACGTACTGCGATCCCGCCGTCAGGCCTTCGAGGATCGCGATGCGCTCGCCGTCGCCGCCGCCGGTCTTTACCGGACGCGCGACGTAGCCGCTGGGCGCCTGCACGAACACCACCTGCTTGCCTTCAACGGTCTGCACGGCGTCCGCCAGCACCGTCACCGGCGCCTCGGTCTTCCCGCGCTCCAGCTCGACGTTGACGAACAGGCCGGGGCGCCAGGCGCGGCCCGGATTGTCGATCACGACACGCGCCGTCGCGCTGCGGGTCTGCTCGCCCAGCAGACTGCCGACATAGCTCACCTTGCCGGTGACGGCTGCGCCTCCGGCCGTGGAACGGATCGCGACCGACTGGCCGACGCGGACCTGTTCGAGGTCCTTGGCGGTCACCGCGATCTCGACCCAAACTGTAGACAGGTCGGAGATCAGGAAGGCGTTCGCATCCTCCTTCACCGCTTCGCCTTGCGACAGATGTTTTTCGACGACCAGGCCAGCGAATGGTGCGCGCAACGCGTAGCGGTTGACCGCGCCGGCGGCGGCATCGGCACCCAACGCGGTCAGCTTGGCGCGCGCCGACTGCGATTCGATCTGCGCTTCGTTCCAGGCCTGGCGGGCGGCCAGGTAGTCCTGCTCGGCAGAGATGCGGTCTTCCCACAGCTTCTTTTCACGCTCAAAGGTGACTCGCGCAAGGTCGAGCCGCTTGGCCGCGGCCAAGGCCTGGCTGCGCAGCTCGGCCAGCTCTGGACTGGCGATCACGGCCAGCTCCTGGCCCTTGGCTACCTGCTGACCCAGGGTCGCGGAAACCGATTCGACCACGCCACCGACGCGCGGCACGATGTGCGCCGTGCGGTCTTCGTTGAAGCGAACCTCGCCGGGCAGGGTCACCACGGCCGCGATGCTCGCGGGGCCCGCGGCCGCCATCACGATACCGGCAAGCTGGGCTTGCTGAGGCGTCATGTCGATCGTCCCGGGTTCTTCTTCGCCATGCGGTTTTTCGCCGGCAGCGGCGCCGGCGGTGGCTTCCTTGTGTTCGCCTTCCTCCTGGCCCGCCGGGGCGTCCTTTTTCCAGAAAACGATCGCCAGCGCCAGAACGGCGCCGATGGCGAGTACCACGATCATGGAAACGAGATTCTTTCTATCGATATTGAACTTCATTGGGTGTTCCTGTCATAGGGGGCGGCGGCGCCACTGTAGCGGCCGAGTTCGGCGACAGCCTTGTTGCGCTCGTAGAGCGCCTGAATGTATTGGGTGCGGGTCTGCAGCAATGTGCGCTGGGCGTCCAGTACGTCGAGGAAGCCAAACTTGCCGGCCTCGAAGCCAGTCACGGCAGCGTCGAATACGCGCTGGGCCGACGGCAGCACGTCGTCGGCCATACTGCGCACCTGCTCGCGGCTCAGTTCAGCACGCTGCCAAGCGTCCACCAGGGCCTGGCGCGTGCGCACGCGTTCGGCGTCGAGCTGCGCCTGGGCCTTGTTGGCGCGCGCAAGCGAAGCTTGCAAGGCGCCCTGATTGCGGTTGAACAGCGGCAGCGGGAGCGACAGCCCGAACACGGTCTGGGCACGCCCGATCGTGTCATCCCGGGTGCTGCCAAGGATGACGCTTACGTCCGGGATGCGCGCGGCGCGGTCGACGCCGACCTGAGCTTGCTCGCGTTCGACCTGGAGCCGAGCCCGGCGCAGTTGTGGCGAGGTGGCCAGGCCTGCTTCGAGATCTGCCAGTGCCGGGGCAGGGGACAGGTCGGGTTGCGGCAGCGCCAGCGACGGCGCCGTACTGGCCGGGCTGGTTTCGCCCCACCAAGCCATCAGGCGAGCCAGGGCGATCGCCGATTCTGCTCTGGCCTGCGCCAGTTCGAGTCGTGCGCTGGCTTGCGCGACCCGAGCGCGGTCCTGTTCGACCGGTGACACCCGGCCGGCTGCGACCCGCTTGGCGGCGGCATCGGCAGCCTTGCCGGCGACGTCCAGCGACGCCTGGGCCAGGCGCACAGCTTCCTGCGCGGCCAGTGCTTCAAAATAGGCGATCATGACGTCGCTGCGCAGGTCGCGGCGTGCGAGATCGAGCGCGCCGGTCGCCAGCCGCTGCTCGCTGTCGGCGAGGCGGATCCGCGCCGCTCGCTTGCCACCCAGTTCGAGCGGTTGGCTCAGTTGGATGGTGCGGGTGCGGGTGCCGCTCTGGGTTCCTTCCTGCACGTAGGACAGCTCCGGGTTGGGAAACAGGCCGGCCTGGCGGCGACCGCCAGCGGCGATCGCGACGTCCAGCGCGGTCGCGCGCAGCTGTGGATTGGCGGCGAGCGCCCGGGCGATCGCCTGCTCCAGCGTCAGGGACGGGGCGAGCGCCGCTTGCGCAGACTCCGCAGGCTGCGCGGCGAGAGGCTGCGCCATTGTCTGGGCAGCCGAGGGGAACGCCTGTGCCAGCAGCACGGACGCCCCAAGTACGAAATACTTGAAATGCATGAATAACTCCGGTCGTTGAAAACGAGGACTATTCAGCGGCGATGGATGGCGGTCGCACCTGGGTGCGGCCGCTTGCTATGCTAAGAGAGCAAAGAGGGATCGACAGTTCGCCGCCGAATCAGGCGACGGAGATCCATTGCGGCCGCTCGGGGCGGGCCGTATAAGAGGAAGAGAACTCGGCCGACGTGGCCAGTGGCGCTGCCCGGCTCGGGAGCAGGGCAGCGATCGCGGTCGGCAAGCAGTCCATCGACAAGGTAAAGTGCGCGCAGGACGGGCAGTGCGAATGTGCCGCCGATTTCTTGACGCCCTCTGCAGGCTTGTCATGCTTGTCGGACGAGGCTTGGTGCAGATCGGCATCCGACGAATGGTGGCCGAAATGCTGCGCTGCACGCCCGGTTTCGTGCTCGCAATAGGCTGCGACCGCAGTCCAGCTGAGCTGAAGCATGAAGATCGTTAGAACGAACAGAATGAAACGGCGGGCAGTCATGGAAAAAGTATAGCACGATACGACGCGGCGTTCCGGCTGGATAAAAAAGGATGGCGATTCTTTTTATCAGGTTGAACGATCTGTACGGCCGAGCATGCGCGGTTTTAGTCTTACAATACACCGATGCGCATCCTCATTGTTGAAGACAACCCCGATATCCTGGCCAACCTTTACGGTTTCCTGGAACCGAAAGGGTACATTGTTGACTCCGCTCGTAATGGATACGGTGGCCTCGCCCTGGCTTCTGAAAACAGTTATGACGTCATCGTTCTCGACGTGATGCTGCCCGGGCTGAACGGACTTGAGCTATGCCGCAAGCTTCGTTCCGACTTGCGCTTGGCGACGCCAGTCCTGATGCTGACGGCGCGTGACAGCGTACAGGACAAGGTCGCCGGTTTCGACAGCGGCGCAGATGACTACCTCGTCAAGCCGTATTCGCTGGCCGAACTCGATGTGCGTTTGAAGGCTTTGGTGCGCCGAGCCGGCGGACAAGTTGCTGTCAGTCGGGAATTGCGCTTTGGCGGATTGCGATTGGATCCCGAGGCGCGGGAGGCGTCGCGGGACGGCATCAAGGTGGCGCTTACCAGGACTGGTTACGTGCTGCTACAGACCCTCATGATGGCCGCGCCCCGGATCGTGCGGCGCGCGGAACTCGAGCAGGCAATCTGGGGAGACGATCGTCCTGGAAGCGACGCGCTGCGCACCCACGTTCATGCGTTGCGCCAAGCGATCGACAAACCTTTTTCCTTTGCCATGATTCGTAACGTTTCCGGTGTCGGCTATCGACTCGTCAACTCCAATGCGCAAGAGTGATTCCCTGAGCCGGCCAATCGTGGCCGCTTTTATCCTGTTCGGCGTCGTCCTGTCGGTATTTTTTGCCGTCCTGGCAGCGCTGGCCGTCGAGGGGATCGAAGTTTACCTGGTCGACAACCGCTTGGCCGAAGTGGAAAAGTGGGCCAGACCACGTGAGGCGGCGGGACTGCCGGCGGACCTGCCGGCCGGCTTGCGATTTCACCGCGGCGCCGACATTCCCCGTTCTTTGCGCGGACTGCCTGCAGGCGTCTCGGACGCGGAGGTCGACGGATTCGGCCTGCACGTCCTGTCGGGATCGGACGAACGCGGACCATACGTCGTGGTCGATCACGAGAGCGACTACGAGAAAGTGGAACTGATCGTCTATTCGCTGTTCGCAGGATTCTTCGCCGGTTTCGTTTTGCTGGCAATGGTCCTGGGCCGCTTTGTAGGAAGCAGGATCGTTTCGCCGATCCGCGAACTGGCCGAGGCTGTCAAGAATGGAACGTCTTCGCTGCCGCTGATTGGACGAAAGGACGAATTGGGCGTCCTTGCACGGGCTCTTGATGCACATACTGCGGAATTGCGCGAGTTCCTGGATAGGGAGCGGTTTTTCACGGGCGACGTCAGTCATGAATTGCGCACGCCGCTCACCATCATCATGGGCGCTTCAGAAATCCTGATGGCGAATACCAGCAATGCGACCACCAGGGCCCCAGCGGAACGCATCTACCGCGCGGCTCAGGAAGCGACGGAGTGTGTAACGGTCCTGCTGATCCTAGCACGCGCTCCCGAAATATGCAGCTTCGCGCCCGTTTCGGTCAGCGAGATCGCGCGTCGCGAAGTGGAGCGCTACCAACCCTTGGTAAAGAACAAACCAGTTCGGCTTTCATGCACGGGTGATGCGGATATCATGGTGCGCGCTCCTGCCGAACTGTGCGCTTCCGCGCTGGCGAACCTAATACGTAATGCTTGCCAGTACACGGAGCAGGGCTCGGTGACGCTGGTGCTCGAGCCGGGACGCGTGATCGTGGAAGATACCGGGCCAGGGCTGCCCGAAGCGGTCCAGCAGACCCTCGGGCGGGGGGCTACCGCCATTCCCTCGACCGGTTCGACGGGCACAGGCCTCGGATTGTCCCTTGTGAAGCGCATCTGCGAATACTTAGGCGCTTCCTTTGCCTATGAACACCGTGCAGGCGGCGGCAGCCGCTTTTCAATCACGTTTCCATCAAGCTTCACGTCATCTTAACGCCCATGTGACGGGACGCTGATCCGCGCCTGTCTATCCTTCGAGCAAGGTCGGCCGTGTGGCCACTTTGCTTGAATGGATGGAAAGTGAATAAATTTTTTGCCGGGCGCATTAGTGCCCCTGTACTCACCTTGCTCGTTGCAGTGCTGATCGTTGGCGTCAGCAATGGCAAGTTTTGGTTGACCCTGTTCCACGCCACAGGTGGCCCTTCGATCGACAGCCTGCCCCTCCTGATCGGGACGTTCCTGATCATCGTTTTATTCTTTAATGCTTGCCTGACCATGGCGAGCTTCCGTTATGTCGCCAAGCCGGTGCTGATCGCACTTGTGCTGACCGCATCAATTGCCAGTTATTTCATCGCGACGTACGGCATCCTGATCGACAAGGCGATGATCCAGAACGTCTTCGAGACGAACACGCGCGAGGCAACCGAGTTGCTCAGTTGGCAGTTCTTAATCGAGGTCGGGCTGCTCGGTGTGCTGCCGTCCTTGCTGATCGCGCGTGCCCGTATCCGTTTTCCTGAAGGGGCAAAGGGCCTGCTGCAGCGCTCGGGCATCGTGGTGGGGTCGCTCGTTCTCGCGGTCCTGCTGCTCCTACTGTTCTTCAAGAGCCTCGCGCCGACGCTGCGCGAACACCGGGAACTGCGCTTCTTGCTAACCCCAACAAACTTCATCCAGGCCATGCATGGCTATCTGCGAACCCGCTGGGCGGCCGACATCGTAGTGGCGCCATTGGGACGCGACGCGGTAAGGAGCGCCGCATGGTCGGGCCAGCAGCGCAGGACGGTGACCGTCATCGTCGTCGGCGAAACGGCTCGTGCGGCGAACTTCTCACTCAACGGCTATGCGCGGCAGACCAATCCTTTGCTCGCGCGCCAGGAAGGCTTGATCAACTTTTCACATGTGAGCTCTTGCGGCACGGCGACCGCCATTTCGGTGCCGTGCGTCTTTTCCGCATTGGGCCGTGATGGTTACAGCCGCTCGAAGGCGTCCAGCCAGGAAGGGTTGCTGGACGTCTTGAAGCACGCGGGATTTGAAGTGATTTGGCTCGATAACAACTCGGGTTGCAAGGGCGTCTGCGACCGCGTCGGCTACGAGGACGTGTCGCTACCGGGCGGGCCACGCAGCCCTTGTAGCGGTGGCGAATGCTACGACGAACGCTTGCTCGAGGGCCTGCCTGAACTGCTGAGCAAGGGAGACAACGATCTGGTCATCGTCCTGCATCAGAAGGGCAGCCATGGCCCTGCCTACTGGAAGCGATACCCGAAGGATTTCGCCCGCTTCGGCCCGGTGTGCACCACCAATCAGTTCGAGCAATGCTCGCGCGAGTCGATTCAGGCGGCCTATGACAACACCATCCTTTATACCGATTACTTCCTGAGCAAGACCATCGATATGCTGCGCGCGGCCGCCGGCGAATACGGCATCGATACCGCCATGCTGTATTTCTCGGATCACGGCGAGTCCTTGGGCGAAAACAACGTCTATCTGCACGGCGCCCCATACATGTTCGCACCGCGTGAGCAGACCGAAGTACCAATGATGTTCTGGATGTCCGACAGTTTCAGCAACCGATTCCGCATTGATCGAGGCTGCTTGAGCGAGCGGCGCAATCAAAAGCTTTCGCACGACAACGTGTTCCATTCGGTACTCGGCATGCTAGACGTGAATACCGCGGTCCTGAATCCCCGGCTTGATCTGTTTCACTCTTGCGTCAGGGGGCGTTGATGAAGCGCGTCGGTAATTCCGCTTCGCCGCGGCTGCTGGAAGTGGTCGGAACTCGGCGGGCGATCGCATTCCTCCTTGTGGTAGCGCTGATCATTTCATGGATGGGACGCTGGTCGGAAATCGATTTGTGGCTAGCCGACGCCGCATATGACATCCATTCCGGTACATTCCCGTGGAGGAATGCATGGCTCACCGATACTTTCAATCACACTATCCTGAAGCGGCTGCTGCTGCTGGCTGCGCTGGGATTCGTTGGGTACGCGATCGCCGACGCCATCCGGCCCTCCGCCAGCCTTAGTGCCTTGAGCCGGATGCGCCTTCGTGTCGTCGCATCTTCAGCAGTGCTAGTGCCGCTCGTGACGAGTTCGTTGAAGCGGCTCAGCACCTCGCATTGTCCATGGGACCTGGCGCGCTATGGAGGCGATCAGCCCTATGTCCGGATCTTCGACGCGCTGCCTGTCGGCGCTCTGCCAGGCCAGTGTTTGCCTGCGGGGCACGCGTCGAGCGCATTGTGGCTAGTGGCGCTGGCGGTTTACTGGCTACCAACGCGGCCTAGGACGGCATGGCTGGCCGCGTGTACCGGCGTGGTCTTCGGCGCTATCGTGGGCTTCCTTCAGCAACTGCGCGGGGCGCATTTCCTGACGCATACGCTCTGGTCCATCTGGATCGCATGCGCCATCGTTCTTGGCGCAATCTTGCTAATCCAATCCCGTGCGTTTAGGCCCCGGCCGCGGCACTGGCCAGTTGGCTTGAGTTCCCGCTCCGAAAGCGGACGAACGCCCATAAACGAGACGTCGGATGCGCCCTGATGGCCTCTTGTACCTTTGTGCAAACAACTTTTGGAAAAATCGTCATGCAACACAACCAGCAGCAGATCAGCGAGTTCAAGAGCAAGAGCGGACTCGCCCGCATCATGTCGGCATCGAAGTACTCCATCCAGGGGCTGAAACTCGCGTGGGCGACTGAGCACGCGTTTCGCCAAGAAATCATGGTTGCCGTTCCGGCACTTTGTGTTGCGTTGCTGCTTCCGGTTTCGGTCCTCGAAAAACTTGCTTTGCTAGTCGTGCTAGCGCTGGTGCTTGTTGTCGAGCTGCTCAATTCTGCGATCGAGGCCGTAGTCGACCGCGTGTCGCTCGAATGGCATCCCTTGTCGAAGAATGCAAAAGACTTCGGTAGCGCCGCGGTATTCGTGAGCGTGGTCGTGGCCGCCATAACCTGGTTCGTCATTTTGCTCCCTGTGCTGCTGTGACCGACGTGGCGCCGAGGAGTACCGCAGACTGCTGGCTGGCGAGAATTAAACCGGCGGCCTTCCCATTCCTGACCGTTGCAGCCGGGTGCAGAGGCTCTGCCAGCGTCTCGCTGGCTGCTGGCTAACGTGTTCTTAACGCGCTGCCCCTTATTCTCGGCGCAGCGTGCTTCCCTCGGTTCCATTTCGACGCCAGTGCCAAGGAGGCTCAAGTCTTGAACGACCGTCATTTCGTCAAGCCGGACTACATCTCGCACGAGGACTTCCAAGTAATGAAGGATGTCGTGCGCCGATTGGCCGATGCATATCCGCCTGACTGGCTCGAGCGGGATGGGCCGATGTTATACAAAGCGACACTGGCGATATCCTTCCTCACTGCGGCACTGATCGGTCTGGCTTGGGGGCCATGGTGGGGCTTCACAATCCCCTTGATCGCACCCACTTTATTGCTGATCGTGTTGCCGCGACTTCTTTTTGGGCGGGAGGTGGGCAATCCCCGTTGGGCCCATCCGCAGGCCGTGCTCGATCGCCATGATCGCATCAGGGTCGATCGAATCGTCAAGACCCTGCAACGAATCAGTAGTCTGGATCTCGCCGATATCCACGCTGTTGACAGTGGCGATCAGTTCTATACGGTGTGGCAGCGCATTGGATGCTGTCCTGGCAGGCGCATGGTCTGACTGATTTCTATTGACAGGAGAAAAGCATTTTCACTTGCCGCGACCGGCAAGACGTTTAACGGAATCTTAACGTTGGTCTAACGTCCGCCTGATTCATCACTATTTAGTATCTCGCGCCATGCCTTTCGGGCAGGCAACTCCGTTGTCGATCGGGTCTTCAATCCGCGACCGCGGCACAGCTTTCCGGCCGGCCTTGTTCAACCAGAAAGTAATCGAGATACATGGCGAGCTTCGCTTCATTCAGCAAAACGATATTTCAGGCATGTGCGCAACGGCTGGCCGCCTGGACCCGATGGGCCGGGCCGTTCGCTCCAATGGTCCAGATGCTGCTCATCGGACTACCTTTCCTATCTTGCTCCAGGCTCGCCCTCGTGGCCTGGCAGTGGGAGCGCGTCCACGCCACAGGTATTTTTGCAACGGTCTTTGTCCAGGGACTGCGAGCGGACTTGATCCTACTTGGCTACTTTCTGGTGCCGCCACTAGTGGTAGCACCGCTCATTGCATACCAGCGTTTTGCCCCGCTCTGGCGAATCGTCAGCGTTTCTTGGACGACAGTCGCCCTGGTTTTCGTTGTGTTCATGGAACTGGCGTCGCCACAGTTCATTGCGCAGTACGACGTCCGGCCAAACCGTCTTTTTATTGAGTATCTGTCCTATCCGCAGGAAGTCTTCGCGACGCTTTGGAACGGCTTCAGATTTGCCCTGATCGCCGGAATCGGACTTACGCTCGTCATCAGCGCGGTCATACATGCACTTCTCAGGCGTGCAGCATCCGATTCCAGCATGTGGCCAGCAAAGCGGTTGCTTCTCGTGTGGCCGTTCGCTTGCCTGATAGTCGTCATGCAGATCCGGTCAACGACTGGTCATCGTCCGGCAAATCCGGCGCTCTTCGCACTGAGCGGCGACGCCATGGTCAATTCGCTGATTATCAATTCACCTTGGTCGGTCCTCGATGCCATAAATTCAATGCAGAAGGAGGCGATCTCGTCGGAGATATACGGCGAATTACCGCGTCAGAAGATCATTAGTGAGGTTAGGAATGCCCCTTGGTTGCGCAATGCTGAGTTTACGAGTAAGGAATTGCCGACGCTGCATTTCCAGCAGGCTGCGGTTCAGCGTCCGAGGCCCCTGAATTTGGTGATCGTTCTCGAGGAGAGCCTGGGCGCCACCTTCGTGAAATCCCTCGGCGGCCTTCCGGTTACTCCGGAACTCGAGAAACTGAAAGACGAGGGATGGTGGTTCGAGCAACTCTATGCCACCGGTACTCGCTCGGTTCGCGGCATCGAAGCGGTCGTGGCCGGCTTCGCGCCGACACCCGCACGCAGTGTCGTCAAGCTATCGCTCGCCCAGCAAAACTTCTACACCCTTGCTGCGGGATTGGGAAGACAGGGTTATCAAACAGAATTCGTGTACGGCGGCGAGGCGCACTTCGATAATATGCGCAGCTTCTTCACCGGTAACGGCTTCCAGCGAGTCGTCGATATTCGCGAAATGCGGCCGGCCTTTACAGGAAGCTGGGGGGCGTCGGACGAGGACCTGTTCGACAAATCACTGGAGCGCCTCACGAAGTTGCACGAGTCGGGAAAGCCATTTTTTAGCCTGATCTTTACGTCGTCAAACCATGAACCATTCGAGTTCCCTGACGGGAAAATTGAACTGCACGAGTCACCGAAACAAACGGTGAACAATGCGGTGAAGTATGCGGACTTCGCGCTTGGCAAATTCATCCGCGAAGCCAAAAAGCAGCCTTATTGGAAAGACACCGTATTTCTTATCGTTGCCGACCACGACAACCGGGTTTATGGGAACAGTTTGGTGCCAATCAAAAAGTTCCATATTCCTGGGTTGATCCTTGGGGCGGATATCGAGCCAAAGCGCATCAAGACTATAGCCAGCCAGATTGATCTTGGACCGACCTTACTCTCGCTGCTTGGTATCTCCAGTGAACATCCGATGATTGGTCGCGACTTGGCACGGGACGATACGACGGCTGGTCGTGCACTTCTGCAGTTCAATAATTACTTCGCATGGATCGATAACACGTCAGCAACTATTCTTCGCCCTGGTCAGACGCCCTTGTTGGGACGATATGATGCGAAGTCAGGTGCGTTGAATCTTGATACTGCCGAACCTACTGATGCACAAGTGCAAACGGCCAAGGCCCATGTCATGATGCCATCTTTACTGTATAGAGAGCGACTCTACAGATTCCAGCCATGAGTCAATTCGAAAATTCCGCTAACGCCAAAAGTGTCTACAACTCGTTTTCTTAAGCGTTTCTCAGGCGCGTTCGGCCTTTCCCGAACGAGTCAGAACATAACATATCAATAAAATTTGAAGTAAATTCCAAATGAAGTGCTCCTTCCCGTTGGTCTATCGTACAACCGGCGCTAGAATCTTTTGTCCTGACATTGGTCACGCCGAGCTTATTGCCATCTGCCTTGTCTAACAGAATAAAGTTGACCAAGTAAGTAAATGAGAAATGCGGATGATGACGTCTGCAGTCGTTTTTTCCGAGTGGTGAAATGTTGTATATCCTGGTGCTTGGGTTTGGACATGAGTTGTCGGCTACGTGAACAACAAGAGTTTCGTCAAAATAGTTTGTTTTAACGATATACGGATATGGTTTTAGTAGTATGCTGCCATCGGGATTCTCTGTTGCAGTCCAGAACAGGTACAGCACATCATCGATTTTCTGAAATCGGCTGTTTGCGTAGAATGCTAACTCGAAAGCGCCACCCCATCCGTCAGAAAGCCCCCCGCCTGTGAAGATTTGTTCGCCGAACGCACTGGCTATATAAGAAAGACCTGGGGCCAAAATGGCATACGCGCTTTTATCGACGTTGCCAGGCTGTTTAAAGAAAAAGGAAATCGCATCAAGGAAATGCCCGACACCGGAGCCGCCTGTCTGCACCATAAGCCCGTCGCATTCATACTCGCTAGCCCCTAACTGATACCGCTTGAGCAGACCGCCATCCACAGTATTAAGAATGCACTGGAGATCCGACCGGTCTGCGCCGTCAATACTCTTCAAGAACTCAAGCATCTTGACATGGCCTACCCCATGTTCATTGATGTGCTCAGTTAAGGAACGAGCAAAAAGTCTCGCCTGTACATAGCTCCCAGCCCAAGCGAAACAAACCTGATCGCTAATGATGTTGACCTTCTGGGTCATTCCAACGATTTGCAGTTGGTCGCCTACAGGTGCTCTGGTATCTGTATGCCATGATGGAAGGGAAACGCTGGGCCCCGGCGCGCGCGCGCTCGATATTAGTACATCGCCTATCAGCACGGGGCAAGAATTGATAATATATCCTGCAATCAGCGTCATAGCAGCTCCTCGTTAAACTGGTGTCGTCGAATATACTATCTTCCCATGGCGCACGCATCCGTCATTGTGATCAAATGTGAAGCAAACAGTCATCAATGATCGAAAACCGTTGCTGTATGCGCGGTTATCATGTAGATTAAAATGACTTTACAGGAGCGTCTACCTATGGAAGTAACGATACCGACATCGCGTGCCTTCGAAGATCTCGTACGTCGTATTTTGGAAGCGAATAATTTTCGAACTTTTATTCACTCTCCACGTGGCGACGCCGGTTTTGATTTTGATGCTACCTTTGGTTCAGACCGATGGGCGATCGAAGTAAAGTATTATCGGACAGCACGGGCGCAGCCTAGTCTGCTCGAAGCTGCAGCAACGCGCCTCGTTAACAATGGTATCGTCGCGCAGGCAGTAAAAGGGATGCTTGTAGTCTCAAGTGTTCTTCCGCCAGACCTTCGCTCCAGTCTCGAGCAAAAATACAGCATAACTTTAGTTGATCAAGGGGATTTGAGGAACTGGGCAGCGGTCGCTCCTCTCCTGCTCGACGAGCTAGACGTCCTGCTTGAAACCAGTCCGCGCGAGCCTTTCGGACCAATTTCTAGTCGGAGTAGCCCCCATGAATCTAGCAAGAATCTGCGTGAACTGCCGCAACTTCCTAGAGACTCGGAGGGCACCGATCTGTGTAGACAGATGAAAGCAGTGAAAAGGGGGAAAGTCGGCTGGTCCGAATACGAAGAAATATGCAAGAAAATTTTGAAATATTTGTTCTCGAATGATCTACTTGGCTGGCATGCGCAGAAGCGGACTGATGATGGTTTGAATCGTTTCGATTATGTGTGTCGGGTACGTCCAACTACGGAGTTCTGGAAATTCGTCTTGGATCACCTTGATAGTAGGTACATACTATTTGAATTCAAGAACTATGCTGCACGAATAAAGCAGGGGCAGGTCCTTAGTACGGAAAAATATCTTCTAGAGCGCGGATTGCGCAGGGTTGCGATTATCTTTTCGAGAGAGGGCGCTGATGCCGACGCTGTGAAAATGACGCAAGGCGCGATGCGTGAACATGGCAAGCTAATGCTCATTGTGGATGACAAAATAGTTTGTGAGATGCTTCACAAGAAAGAGCTTGGCGAAGATCCTACTGACTGCTTGTTCGACTTAGCGGACAATTTCTTGCTTTCGCTTCCCAGATGACTAGCGGCTCAAAGATAGTGTATTTGGCACTGTTATCGACCCGGCGGGGCAATCATCGGAGGCCATATTCGATGCATTGCCCATAGGTTTGGCGCGCTAATCTTATAATGCAATAGTTATTTGCAACTACTTGCGATCAAGCGCTAAGTCGTTGATTATTAATCTAAGTACGGTCTTCGAAGCCGGTGCTCGCACTATCCTGAACTTCGTCGTTTTGGCATCTGCTGATGTTGTTCTGAACCAGATGTTTTGACACGCTCGGCGGCACGGGAAGTTACCCAAGCAACCACTTCACTATACACCCACGCAGAGGCCTTCTTAGACAACTTTACTTGAGCAGGAAAGCTGCCGTTCTGGATGCTTGCATACAGTGAGCTGCGCGAGATACCGCAAATGTGCAATACTTCCCCTATTCTGATTAAGCGAAGGGGAGTGTGGACTTCGTCCGTCATAAGTCGATCCTGTCTAACATCTTGTTCGTTGTTTGCTTGCAATAATAGCAATTTTCCTGTCTAGTACATTGACGTATCCCGTGTGTTAAGGTGCTAGCGACTTACATCAACGGGCGTGCGTGTTAAGGACGTGAATCTCGGACTGGCCCGTTGAGGTAGCGATTTTTATAGGGTATGAGAAGGGGTAGTCAAGTGGTAAGCATGGGTTGGCGTCCTTGATCACAGAGGGGCCTGCGCGTTCAGTTAGAATCCCACCGTCTCCGCCAAGTTACAAAGAATGAAGCTACCGCAAGGTAGCTTTTTTCTTTTCTGCGGTCAGTTCGACCGGTGGATCGCAGCACAGGGAAAAACGCTTGGCCGCACGTCACACTATTCGGCATGCTGCGGCCCTATCTCTGGCGCCGGCAGCGAAAACGGTCCTGCAGCTGGCGTCGACATGGCGCCCCGGCCCCAGCCGCCTGCGTATCAGACGCAAGGGCAGGCGGGCGGTCGCGTGCCGGGCACGTAGCCCAGCGATTCGACGGTCGCGATGGTCGTCGCGCGTGGCAGGGGGACGCGCAGGTCGATGATCGGCAACAGCATGCGCGACTCGGCCCTGGCGCAGTCGCTCATGTCGGCGTCGTCGCAGACCTGCGCCTGGACGAAGCGGATGCAGTTCGCGGCGCGGGGATTGATCATGCAGACCTGCTTGTTGGCCGCCGCGCTAGCCGGCCACTGGCCTCGCGGAATCTCGGCGAGGGCGGCGTTCAGGTAGGCCAGGCGGATGTGGCCGTCGGTGACCGGCGGCGCCAGCAATAGGCCGCCGGGTTCCTGCCGGAACACCGCGTGGTACCTGACCCGGTCGGTCGCGGCCGTGTCGCGCGGATAGACGCTGGCGGCGGCCGCGGCGGCGCGGCGGGTCACCTCCTGCAGCGTGTTGTACACGTACAGCAGGCGTGCGACTTCGACGATGCCGAAGACAAAGGTGAAGAATGTCGAGGCCAGCAGGGCGAATTCGACCGCGGTGGTGCCGGCCTGCGCGATCAGGGGCCGCTTGCCCCGGCGACGTGAGCGTTCAGTTGCCGACATAGCGCATCGTCACGTCGGCGTTGATTTCGAGGCCGTCCCAGCCGACGTCTTCCACGCCCAGGATGGTGTCGAACATATTGAACTTGACGGTGACGCGGACAGTCTGCGGTACGGTGCCGGTTGACAGGAGTCCGCATACGACGGCATCACAATAGGTCTCGGGGCCCTGGATTTCCGAGCCGGGGGAGAGTTCGGCCAGCTCGCGTGTGGCGATCTCGATGGCGGTCCGGCGGGCGGCGCTAGCCTGGGTCGTGGAGATCATTTCCGCATGCGGCACGCTGGCCAGGTAGCGCGCCGCATCCTGGGCCGCTTTCTGGGCCACCGTGTAGTGCCACATGACGCGGGCATAGAACAGCGGCATGGTCAGGAAGACCAGCAGCATCGGCATCAGGAGCGCCAGCTCGACGGCGGCGGCGCCG
>DAMCRY010000018.1:0-22557 GCA_032115075.1 Massilia sp. | reverse complement strand
TGAAAAGCGATATTTTGAACGGCTCGCGAGTGTCTAGGGAACCGTAGTCGATTCACTTTTCGATTTCGCGAAGTCCCGTGCTATCGAAAGGCAATATTTCTCATTTCCTCACGCGCGCCACCAGCTTCTTCAGCTCGTCGACCACCAGCTGCGGCTCGGACATCTGCGGAAAATGCGCACTCCGCTTCGCGATCACCCGCACGCCCAGCGGCGACAGCCGCGCCAGGCCCTCCTGGTTGCGGTCGCGCTCCTGCGCCGCGGCGCGCGAGACCATGAAGCCCGGCAGACGCTTGCCGCCCGACAGGACGGTGACCGGGATCGGCGGGAAGTCCGGGGCCTCGGCGATCTCGGCCACGGTCTCGTCCTCGTTGCTGATCTCGTCGTTCGGGTCCGGCGGCGCGACCCGGTCCAGCAGGCCGGCCACCGCGCGCTGCAGCGCCGAGCGGTACTGCTTCAGCTTGGCCACATCGTCCGGCGCGGTCGCCTCCAGGAACAGCACGCCGCAGGTCTCTTCCGGATAGACGCGCGCGAACAGGTTCGCGTGCAGGCCGCCGAAGGAATGCGCGACCAGCAGGAAGGGCGGGCGCGCGCCGATCTCGCGCAGCAGCGCGCGCAGCTGCATCACGACCGTGGTGCCCATCTGCGCCTCCTTCGGACGGGCGCTGGCGCCGACGCCGGGCCGGTCGTAGGTGACCACGGTGCCCAGCGCATCGATGCCGGGAAACAGCTTGTGCCAGCCTTCCAGGGTTCCACCTGACCCATTGATCATGACGATGGTCGGGCTACCCTGCCCCGAGAGCGAAAAGCGCATGACCTGGCCGCCGACGGCGATGCTTTTGCTCTTTGGTAAATGCTTCAATTTGGCGTCCTGATGAGTTGATGATGCCAGCGTACTACCTGCACGCACGTCCATGCAAGACGAATAGTTGCACCGCGACCAAAAACAAAAAGGCCACATCTTGCGATGTGGCCTTCCGGAATTCTGGCTCCCCGACCTGGACTCGAACCAGGGACCTGCGGATTAACAGTCCGTCGCTCTACCGACTGAGCTATCAGGGAATTGATGACAGCATTATATGTTTGCAGTGACATGCTGTCAAATTCGACTCATGCCGTGCAGCCATTTTTGCTGCTCTTCGGAATCACATTGCTGCAGTACCGAAGAGCCAAGATTTTAAAGAACTTTTGCGACGGCGTCAACGACACGGTCGAGATTGGTCGAATTCAGCGCGGCGACGCAGATGCGGCCGGTGTCCACGGCGTAGATCGACTGTTCGCGCAGCTTGCCGACCTGCTCTTTCGTCAGGCCCGAGTACGAGAACATGCCGACCTGCCGGCGCACGAATTCGAAGTCGTGGCCCGGCGCTTTCTCCTTGAGCTTCTCGACCATCAGGTTGCGCATTTCCTTGATGCGCACGCGCATGCCGGCCAGTTCCTCTTCCCACTGCTGGCGCAGTTCCGGGGTCGACAGCACCATCGCGACCACCTTGGCGGTGTGGGTCGGCGGGTTCGAGTAGTTGGTGCGGATGACGCGCTTCAGTTGCGACAGCACGCGCGCCGCTTCCTCGCCGCTGGTTGCGACGATCGACAGCGCGCCGGCGCGCTCGCCGTACAGCGAGAACGATTTCGAGAACGAGTTCGACACCAGCATCGGGATGCCGGTCTCGGCGAAGCGGCGCACCACGGCGCCGTCTTCCGCGATGCCGGCGCCGAAGCCCTGGTAGGCCATGTCGAGGAAGGGCACCAGCTTGCCGTCGACCACGGCCTGGATCACCTGGCCCCACTGCTCCTGGCTCAGGTCGGCGCCGGTCGGGTTGTGGCAGCAGGCGTGCAGCACCACGATGGCGCCTTCCGGCATGGCCTTCAGGGCCGCCAGCATGCCGTCGAAGTTCACGCCGTGGGTGGCCGGGTCATAATAAGTGTAGTTGTTGACCACGAAACCGGCGCTCTCGAACAGCGCGCGGTGGTTTTCCCAGCTCGGGTCGCTGATGTAAACCTCGGAATTCGGCGCGAAACGCTTGAGGAAGTCGGCGCCCAGCTTGAGCGCGCCGGTGCCGCCCAGGGCCTGCACGGTGATGGCGCGCTTCTCTTGAATTACGGCGCTGTCGGCCCCAAATACCAGCTCTTGCACGGCTTTGTCGTACGCTGCCAGGCCTTCGATCGGCAGGTAGGTACGCGGCGCCGGCTGCTCCATCAGCTTCGCTTCCGCTTTCTGCACGCATTGCAGCAAGGGCACCTTGCCATTGTCGTCATAGTAGACGCCGACGCCCAGGTTGATCTTGGCCGGATTGGTGTCGGCGTTGAATGCTTCGGTGATGCCCAGGATCGGGTCGCGGGGCGCCATGTCGATGGCGCCGAAGAGGCTGGCGGAGGCTGTGGAAGTCATCGTGATAAACTGTTTTGTCGGTGGGTTCGCAGCAGTTGTATAGACAGAGACAAAGCTCAAGCGCATGTGCTGCACTGCGGCATGCGGACTCCCATTCTAGCAAAGGTCTGAAAGTATGGCAGATTTATCCATCGCAAATGCCCCCGAGCCGACCGTCATCACCTACCCCGGATCGCCTTTCAAGCTGCACCAGCCCTTCCCGCCGGCCGGCGACCAGCCGACCGCGATCGCGGGCCTGGTGGAAGGCATCAACGACGGCCTGATGTACCAGACCCTGCTCGGGGTGACCGGTTCCGGCAAAACCTACACGATGGCGAACGTGATCGCGCAGGCGGGCCGTCCGGCCATCGTCTTCGCGCCCAATAAAACGCTGGCGGCCCAGCTGTATGCGGAGTTCCGCGAATTCTTCCCGCAGAACGCGGTCGAGTATTTCGTGTCCTACTACGATTACTACCAGCCGGAAGCCTATGTGCCGCAGCGCGACCTGTTCATCGAAAAGGACTCGTCGATCAACGAGCACATCGAACAGATGCGCCTGTCGTGCACCAAGTCGCTGATGGAGCGGCGCGACGTGGTCATCGTGGCCACCGTGTCGGCCATCTACGGTATCGGTAACCCGAACGAATACCACAAGATGATCCTGACGCTGCGCCACAAGGACAAGGTGGCCCAGCGCGACATCATCGCGCGCCTGATCCAGATGCAGTACACGCGCAACGAGATGGACTTCGCGCGCGGCTCCTTCCGCGTGCGCGGCGACACCATCGACATCTTCCCGGCCGAGCACGCCGAACTGGCGATCCGCGTCGAGATGTTCGACGACGAGATCGAGTCGCTGCAGCTGTTCGACCCGCTCACGGGCCGCGTGCGCCAGAAGATCCCGCGCTTCACCGTCTACCCGGGCTCGCACTACGTCACGCCGCGCAGCACCGTGCTGCGCGCGGTGGAATCGATCAAGGCCGAGCTGCGCGACCGCCTGGAATACTTCCGCAACGAGAACAAGCTGATCGAGGAACAACGCCTCGAGCAGCGCACCCGCTTCGACCTCGAGATGCTGGCCGAGATCGGCTTCACGAAGGGCATCGAGAACTACTCGCGCCACCTGTCCGGCTCGATGCCGGGCGAACCGCCGCCGACCCTGATCGACTACCTGCCGAAAGACGCGATCATGTTCATGGACGAGTCGCACGTGATGATCGGCCAGCTCAACGCCATGTACAACGGCGACCGCTCGCGCAAGGTCAACCTGGTCGACTACGGCTTCCGCCTGCCTTCGGCGCTGGACAACCGGCCGCTGAAGTTCCAGGAGTTCGAAGGCAAGATGCGCCAGACGGTCTTCGTCTCCGCGACACCGGCCGAATACGAGAAGGAAAAGGCCGACAACGTGGTCGAGCAGGTGGTGCGCCCGACCGGCCTGGTCGACCCGAAGGTCATCGTCAAGCCGGCCCGTTCGCAGGTGGAAGACCTGATGAGCGAGATCACCGACCGCATCGCCAAGGACGAGCGCGTGCTGGTGACCACACTGACCAAGCGCATGGCCGAGCAGCTCACCGAATACCTGAGCGACCATGGCATCAAGGTGCGCTACCTGCACAGCGACATCGAGACGGTGGAGCGCGTGGAGATCCTGCGCGATCTGCGCCTGGGTACTTTTGATGTGGTGGTCGGCATCAACCTGCTGCGCGAGGGCCTGGACTTGCCGGAGGTGTCGCTGGTGGCGGTGCTGGACGCGGACAAGGAAGGCTTCCTGCGTTCCGAGCGTTCGCTGATCCAGACCATCGGCCGCGCGGCGCGTAACCTGAACGGCGTGGCGATCCTCTACGCCGACCAGATGACCGATTCGATGAAGCGCGCGATCGACGAGACCGAGCGCCGCCGCGCCAAGCAGATCGCCTTCAACGAGGCCAACGGCATCACGCCGAAGGGCTTGAACAAGAAGATCAAGGACATGATCGACGGCGTCTACAGCAACGCCGCGCAGCGTGCGATGGTCGAGGGCATCCAGGAAGACGCCGCCACGGCCAAGGTCGAGGCCATGAGCGAGAAGCAGATCAGCAAGGAGATCAAGCGCCTCGAGAAGCTCATGGTCGACCACGCCAAGAACCTCGAGTTCGAGAAGGCGGCGCAGGTGCGCGACCAGTTGCACGTGCTCAAGCAGCAGGCCTTCGGGGCGCCGGG
This sequence comes from Massilia sp., assembly GCA_032115075.1. Taxonomy (GTDB): domain Bacteria; phylum Pseudomonadota; class Gammaproteobacteria; order Burkholderiales; family Burkholderiaceae_D; genus Telluria. The sequence goes on along the minus strand of DAMCRY010000018.1, from coordinate 17,993 downwards.
GGCGGACAATGTGGTGTCGATGCTGGGCAAGTAAGGGCAGGCACCTCGTAGGGTGATCGGCTCCGCCGCCCACCCTACCAACCCGACTTCATCCCGGCTATTTCGGGCGATTGAACATCCTCGGATCGAAACGGTAGGACCGTGCGATGCTGAGCTTCACGTCCGCATACGCGGGATGCTCCGGATTGACGATCAGGTTGATCCCCTCCCCCACGATCACCGACGGCACCCGCATGTAGAGGTGGTGGCATTTCTGCAGGAAGGCGGTCCCGAATGCGGTCGCGCTGCCGCCGTCGTCCAGGTCGTCCCAGCCGTCCGGCAGGTCCTCGCGCGCCACGTCCATGCCCAGTTCCGGATCGTCCGGCAGGTCGACCGCGACCAGCACCAGGCCCTGCTCGTCCTTCTCGGTATGGACGAATTTCTCGAGCACCGCCAGTTCCACCGTCATGGCCGCGTACAGCGCCGCGCAGCCCTCGCTGTGCCAGTGCCCTCCGCTCTTGCGCGCGCCCTCGCAGCTGCGATCGAGCGCCACGTCTTCGAATGCGATTCTCCAGGTTCTCATGCGGCTCCCTTGCTGTGATTGGGGCCAGCATACACCCGGGACAATGCCGGGGCGCGCACGGATCAGGCTCAGCGGGCCGCAGGCTCGCGCACGGCCGCGAGGATGCGCAGCAGCTCGGACAGGTCGGCCGGTTTCACCATGTGGCGGTCGAAGCCGGCCTCGTAGGCGCGCTCGCGGTCGTCGCTCTGGCCGTAGCCGGTGAGCGCGACCAGGGTCGCGTGGGCGGTCTCGGGCGAGGCGCGCAGGCGGCGCGCCAGCTCGTGGCCGTCGATGTCGGGCAGGCCGATATCGAGCAGCATGACCTCGGGCCGTTCGCGCACCGCGCGCGCCAGGCCGCCGGTGCCGTCGTACTCGACGCTCACCGCGTGCCCATGGGCTTCCAGCAGCGTGGCGAGCATCTGGGCGGCGTCGGCGTTGTCGTCGACCACCAGCACCCGCACCGGCCCTTCGTGCGTATCTGCCTCGTCGGGCGCCCGCTCGTCCCCGGGTGCCGATTGCAGCAGGGGCAGGCGGATGACGAACTCGCTGCCACGGTTCGCGCCCTCGCTGTAGGCCGCGACACGCCCGCCGTGCAGGGCGACCAGGCTCTTCACCAGCGCCAGGCCGATGCCGAGCCCGCCCTGCGAGCGGTCGGGCGTGCGTTCGGCCTGCGTGAAGAGGTCGAAGATGTAGGGAAGCACCTGAGGGTCGATCCCCTGGCCGTTGTCGCATACCGAGATCACCGCTTCCCCGCCCTCGCTGCGCACGCGCAGGACGATCTTGCCGCCCGAAGGCGTGTACTTGGCCGCGTTGTTCAGGATGTTGGAGACCACCTGCACCAGGCGGGTGCGGTCGCCCGACACGTGCAGAGGCTGCTGCCACAGCTCCAGCTTCAGTTCGTGCCGCTTCATGTCCAGCAGCGGCCGCACCTGCTCGACGGCGCCATGGACGACCGAGGTGATGTCGAGGTCTTCCTTCTCGATCTCGGCCAGGCCGCGCGTCACGCGCGAGACGTCCAGCAGGTCGTTCACCAGGTCGGTCATGTGCTCGGCCTGGCGCACGATGATGTCGCTGGCATGGCGCGCGCGCTGCGGGTCGAGCGTGCCGCGTTGCAAGAGCTGGGCCGCCGTCGTGATCGGCGCCAGCGGGTTGCGCAGCTCGTGCGCCAGCATGGCCAGGAACTGGTCCTTCTGGCGGTTGGCGGCGCGCAGCTCGTCCTCGACGCGCTTGCGCACCGTGACGTCGCTGCCCTCCACGAAGATCCCCTCGACGTCGCCCTTGGGGCCGCGGATCGGCTGGTACACGAAGTCGACGAAGCGCTCTTCCAGCGGCCCGTTGGCCTCGCGCTGGACACGCAGCGGCACCGCATGGCCGACGAAGGGCTGGCCCGACTGGTAGACCTGGTCGAGCAGCTCGAAGAAGCCCTGGTCGGCCACTTCGGGGAGCGCTTCGCGCGCCGTCTTGCCGATCAGTCCGCGGTGGCCGATCAGCTGCATATAGGACTGGTTGGTGATCTCGAAGACGTGGTCCGGGCCGCGCAGCACCGCAAGGATGCCGGGCGCCTGCTCGAACAGGGTCATCAGGCGCTGGTTCTCCTCGTTGCGGTAGCGCTCGGCCAGCACCTCGCCGGTCATCTCGACACAGGCGCAGAACATGCCGGCCACCGTGCCGTCCTCGTCGCGCACGGGCGAATACGAGAAGCGGAACCAGGTGTCCTCGTCGTAGCCGTGGCGATGCATACGCAGCGGCAACCGGTCCATGTAGGTGGAATCGCCCTTGAGCGCGCGCACGATCAGCGGATGGATGTCGTCCCAGATCTCGTGCCAGATGTCGTGGAAGCGGCGACCCAGCGCCCCGGGATGCTTCTCGCCGAGGACGGACACATAGGAATCGTTGTACAGGAAGCCGAGCTCCGGCCCCCAGGCCACGAACATCGGGAACTTCGAATTGAGCATCAGGCCGACCGTGGTGCGCAGCGCCTGCGGCCAGCTGCGCGGATGACCGAGCGGCGACGTCGACCAGTCGTGGGCTCGCATCATGGCCCCCATCTGGCCCCCTCCGCTGAGGAAAGGCAGCCATTCCGAAGGGGTCTCGTGTTCCGTTTTCATGCTTGGGTGATTGCGCTCGTCGCCATTCTCGTCCTAATGGCGAAGTGTGCCAGAAACACGACGTTTTCCCCCACACCGGAGGGCATCACAATGTCTTGACGAAGTCGCGAATGCCACCCAGCAGCATTTCGACCGACATCGCCGTCAGGATCAGGCCCATCAGGCGCTCGAAAGCCGTCATGACCTGCGGGCCGAGCTTCTGCTGCAGGCGCTCGGCGCTGAGGAAGACGGCCAGCCAGACCACGCCGACGGCGGCCAGCGCGGCCACGTGCACCATGGTTTCGGAGAAGCTGTCTGAGCTGAACAGCAGCACCGTCGCCAGCGCTGACGGGCCCGCCAGCGCGGGGATCGCCAGCGGCACGATGAAGGGCTCGCCGCCTTCGCTGCGTCCCAGTACCCCGTCCGGGTGCGGGAAGATCATGCGGATGGCGATGATGAGCAGGATCACGGCGCCGCCGATGCGCAGCGCCACCGGGCTCAGGTGCAGCGCTTCGAGGAAGTGCTGGCCGAAGAACATGAACACCAGCAGCAACAGGAAGGCGATGGCGCACTCGCGCAGCACGATCTTGTTGCGGCGTTCGATCGGCACGTCCTTCAGCGCGGCGACGAAGATCGGGATGTTGCCGAAGGGGTCGGTGACGAGGATCAGCAGGATGAAGGTCTGGAAAAAGCTCTGGGTCATGTTTCTGGTTCTTATTGTTGGACTCGCCTGGACAGGCAGGGCGCAATCTTACCAGAGTGGCATGCGGTCACCGCCTTTCGACGCGTGTCAGGGCTCGACCGAGTGCGTACGCTTCAGGGTGCGCAGCACGAAGGTCGAGCGGCTGTGCCGGATGCCGGGAATCTTGTACAGGCGCTGGCGCAGGAAGCGCTCGTAGCCCTCGGTGCCGGCCACCGCCACCTTGATCAGGTAGTCGTAGTCGCCGGTGAGCAGGTTCGCCTCCATCACCTCGGGCAGCTTGGCCAGCTCCTCGCCGAAGCGGATCAGCATGTCGTCGTCGTGGCGGTCGAGCGTCACCTCGATCAGGACCGTGTCCGGCAGGCCGAGCGCGCGCTGCGACAGCAGCGCGGCGTAGCCCTCGATGAAGCCCGCTTCTTCCAGTGCCCGCACCCGGTTCCAGCAGGGCGTGGGCGACAGGTGCACGCTGTCCGCCAGTTTCTGGTTGCTGATGCGGCCATCGCTGCGCAGGATGCGCAGGATCTTGCGGTCGATTTCGTCGAGCTGGCCGTCTTTCATCCATGCCTCCGGTTCCACATTGGAAAATCTCCTGTATTTCGATCACTTTATGGAGGATTCTCCCATGTTTCAGGCAAAACAGGGAAACTATGAAAGCACCTTTTTGCCTGGCGGGCTTACGATGGAAGCACTTTATCGAGCACATCCCGCCTCGTCCAGAACCTCCGCCACGACCGGAGTTGCATCGCGCGCCGCGGAGGCCACTTCACGAGAGAGGCCGGATCAAAAGCAGAACGGGCAGGAAAGGCTTGCGCCTTTCCTGCCCGTTCGCTTGTCTGGAGGACGAGTCCGATTACTGCTCGAACTTCTTCAGCCAGGCCGACAGCTGGTGCGGACGCAGGCCGTCGTAGTCCTCGAACGGCTGGTGGATCCACGGGTTGTGCGGCAGGTCTTCCATGTGATAGTCCGGCTTGAAGGCCGAGGTGCCCTTCACCCAGATGACGGCCGAGCGCACTTCGGTGACGTCCGGGTAGTTGGTCTGCAGGTGCTCGCGCACTTTCTGCAGCGTCACGCCGGAGTCGGCCAGGTCGTCGACCAGCAGGATCCTGCCCTGCAGCGGGCCCTTGGTCATCGTCATGTACTTGGCGATGTCCAGGTTGCCCTGCTTGGTGCCGGCTTCTTCGCGGTAGGAGCTGGTCGACAGGATCGCCAGCGGCACGTCGAAGATGCGCGAGATCACGTCGCCCGGGCGCACGCCGCCGCGCGCCAGGCACAGGACCATGTCGAACTTCCAGTTCGACTCATACACTTGCAGCGCGAGGCGCTCGACCAGGCGGTTGTACTCGTCCCAGGAGACCCAGAGGTCCTTGTCGGTCGATGCAGGAGTGTTCATTTCAGGTAATTCCTATTTTTGGAACCTCTAAAAACCTACTGCGCGTTGCATTGTCGGCCTGCGATGCTCGCTGTACGTCCGTACAGCTGCGCTTCTCGGCCAACACTGCCGCCGCTCGCTACGGTTTTTTGAGGTCCCTGTTGTTATTAAGCTGCGAACGGATGGCGCAGCACGATGGTTTCTTCGCGGTCCGGGCCGGTCGACACCATGTCGATCGGGATGCCGACCAGCTCTTCGATGCGCTTGATGTAGGCGCGGGCGTTGGCCGGCAGCTCGTCCATCGACTTGGCGCCGACGGTCGATTCGGTCCAGCCCGGCATCTCTTCGTAGACCGGCTGGCACAGCGCGGCTTCCTCGGCGCCGACCGGGAAGATGTCGACATCGCGGCCGTCGACGGTGTAGCCGGTGCACAGCTTGAGCGACTCGAGGCCGTCCAGCACGTCCAGCTTGGTCAGGCACATGCCGGTGACGCCGTTGATCTGGACCGAGCGGCGCAGCAGCGCGGCGTCGAACCAGCCGCAGCGGCGGGCGCGGCCGGTCACGGTGCCGAACTCGTGGCCCACGCGCGACAGGTGCTCGCCGACGCCCTGGTCGGTCGGCAGCTCGGCCGGGAACGGGCCCGAGCCGACGCGGGTGGTGTAGGCCTTGGTGATGCCCATGATGTAATGCAGCATGCCCGGACCGACGCCGGCGCCGGCGGCGGCATTGCCGGCCACGCAGTTCGACGAGGTGACGAACGGGTAGGTGCCGTGGTCGACGTCGAGCAGCGAGCCTTGCGCGCCTTCGAACAGCAGGTTGCCGCCGGCCTTGTGCGCGGCGTACAGGGCCGAGGAGACGTCGCCGACCATCGGACGCAGGCGCGGAACCAGGGCCATCGCGTCGTCGAAGGTCTGCTGGAAGTCGATCGCTTCGCCGCCCAGGTAGTTGACCAGGACGAAGTTGTGGTACTCCAGGTTTTCACGCAGCTTCTCGGCGAAGCGCTCTTCGTTGAGCATGTCGGCGATGCGGATCGCGCGGCGCGCCACCTTGTCTTCGTAGGCCGGGCCGATGCCCTTGCCGGTGGTGCCGATCTTGTTCTCGCCGCGCTTGGCTTCGCGCGCCTTGTCGATGGCGACGTGGTAAGGCAGGATGACCGGGCAGGCTTCCGAGATCTTCAGGCGCGAAGCCACTTCGACGCCGGCGGCCTGCAGCTTGTCGATTTCGCGCATCACGTCCGGGACGGACACGACGACGCCGTTGCCGATGTAGCAGGCCACGCCTTCGCGCATGATGCCCGAGGGGATCAGCTGCAGCGCGGTCTTCTGGCCCTTGATCACGAGGGTGTGACCCGCGTTATGGCCGCCCTGGAAACGGACGACGCCGGCCGCATGGTCGGTCAGCCAGTCGACGATCTTACCCTTGCCTTCATCGCCCCACTGGGTGCCGATGACAACGACGTTCTTTGCCACGTTAGTATTTGACATCACTTAACCTAAGTTTTTGAGAATCCAATTTCCGTTTTCGAGGACGAGCACGCGGTCGCACTCGAACTCGTCCTGAACATTGTCGTGACCCGGCATGGACTGGATCACGACTTCGCCTGCCTTGCGCAGGTCAGCGATCTTTTCCTTCAGTTCCGGCGCATTGCCCCAGGGCGCGCGGATGGAATGCTTGCGCTCGGCGGTCGGCAGCAGCCGCGCCAGTTCGCGCAGGTCGAGCGAGAAGCCGGTCGCCGGACGCGCGCGTCCGAAGGCCTCGCCCACATGGTCGTAGCGCCCGCCCCTCGCGACCGCGTTCGGCAGGCCAGGCACGTAGAGCGCGAACATGGCGCCGCTCTCGTACTGGTAGCCGCGCAGGTCGGCCAGGTCGATCGCCACTTCGGCGCGGCCGATGGCGCTCGCGGCGAGCGCGGCCAGCTCCGCCAGCGCGCGGGTAATCCCCGGCAGCGCCGGCAGTTCTTCCTTCGCCTTTCCGAGGACCTCGACGTCGCCGTACAGGTGCGGCAGCGCCAGCAGGGCCTTGCGGGTGCTCGGAGCGTAATTCTGCGTGAACTCGTCCAGGCCCGGCGCATCCTTGGCGCGCAGCAGGCCGATGAGTTGGGCTTCGTCGCGGCGGGCGGCCGGATCGTCGGCCAGCAGGGCGCGCAGGATGCCGACGTGGCAGAGGTCGAGGCGCACGTCGTCGAAGCCGGCCAGCGCCAGCGAGCCGAGCGCCAGCTCCTGGATCTCGGCGTCGGCTTCCAGGCCGGCGTGGCCGTAGATCTCGCAACCGATCTGGATCGGTTCGCGCGTGGCGTGCAGGCCCGAGGGACGGGTGTGCAGCACGCTGCCGGCGTAGCACAGGCGGGTGACGGTGTCGCGGTTGAGCAGGTGCGCGTCGATGCGCGCCACCTGGGTGGTCATGTCGGCGCGCAGGCCGAGCAGGCGGCCGGACAGCTGGTCGACCACCTTGAAGGTGCGCAGTTCGGTGTCCTGCCCTGCCCCGGCCAGCAGCGACTCGACGTACTCGAGCAGCGGCGGCATCACCAGTTCGTAGCCGTACAGGCGGAAGGTATCGAGCATCTTGCGGCGCAGATCCTCGATCTTGCGCGCTTCGGACGGCAAGACATCGGCGATATTTTCAGGCAGGAGCCAGTTCGGCATGGGCAGACAGCGAAGGAGTTGTAATCAAGAGCAAAACGAAAGCACAGGCGTGCTGGCGCACGGTGCGAGCGCCGAATCGGCAATTTTACCCGAAAATGGCAAGCAGTAGGCGGGGGATATGGTTTTGACAGCTCTTTAGGGTTGCCAGAGTGCCATTGTGCGACGGTTGTCTATACTGATGAGCTTAGCGCGATGCAAACAAAATTGGATCCCGGCCTGCGCCGGGATGACGTTGTTTCAGGGCGGTGATTGAGCAAGGTTAGCGGCTCCCGACACCCCTACCCCAAGACCGTCATCCCGGCGAAGGCCGGGATCCAAGTTTAGTAGCGCACCATCAGCACCAGCCGGATTACTTCCCGCCCGGCTGCTTGAAGTACTTGAAGAACTCCGAATTCGGATCCACCACCATCACGTCCCCACGGTTCTTGAAGGTCGCGCGGTAGGCTTCCAGCGAACGGTAGAACCGGGCGAATTCCGGATTCTTGCCGAAGGCGTCCGCATAGATCGCGGTCGCTTTCGCGTCGCCGTCACCCTTGATCTTCTCGGCCTCGCGGAAGGCTTCGGCGATGATCACGGTGCGCTGGCGGTCGGCGTCGGCGCGGATCTGCTCGGATTCGGCGGCGCCGGTCGAGCGCAGCTCGTTGGCCACGCGCACGCGCTCGGCCTTCATGCGCTCGTACACCGAGTTGTTGATCTGGTCGATGTAGTCGACGCGCTTGAGGCGCACGTCCACCACGCCGACGCCGATCTCCTTGGCTTCGGACACGACCTTTTCCTTCACCGCATTCATCACGGCGCCGCGTTCGCCCGAGATCACTTCGCGCACGGTGCGCTTGGTGATTTCGTCGTTCAGGGCCGCCTTGATGATCTGCGACAGGCGGTCGCGGGCGCGGCCTTCGTCGCCATTGAAGCTGACGTAGTACAGGCGCGGGTCCGTGATGCGCCATTTCATGAAGGCGTCGACCAGGATGTTCTTCTTCTCGGCCGTGATGAAGCGGTCGGCGTCCGGCGTATCCAGGGTCAGGATGCGCTTGTCGAGATAGATCACGTTCTGGAACGGCGGCGGCAGCTTGAAGTGCAGGCCGGGCTCGGTGATCACGTCGCGCACCTGGCCGAGGGCGAAGACGATGGCGAAACGGCGCTGGTCGACCACGAAGACGGTGGACGACAGCAGCATCAGGGCAATGAAGCCCGCCACAAAAAGCGTTACAAGGCGGTTCATTTAACGGCTCTCCCGGTCACGTGAGGAATCGCGGCTTCGGCTGTCGCGCTGGCGCACCGAATCCATGGCTTGCATGACGTCCGTCGGCGGCGTCGACTGCGGGACCTGCACCGGACCCGAGCGGTTGCCGGCAGCCTCGTTGCCGGCGTTCTGGCCGATCAGCTTGTCGAGCGGCAGGTAGATCATCGGGTTGCCCGCGCGCGAATCCACCATCACCTTGCTGGTGCTGGAGAAGATCTGCTGCATCGTGTCGATGTACATGCGGTCGCGGGTGACGGCCGGCGCCTTCGAGTAGGCGGCCACCACCTGGTCGAAGCGCGAAGCGTTACCGGTCGCGTTCTCCACCACCATCGAGCGGTAGGCTTCGGCGTCCTGCATCAGGCGGAAGGCCTGGCCGCGCGCCTGCGGGATCACCTGGTTGGCATACGCCTCACCCTCATTCCTGGCGCGGGCGCGGTCCTGGCCGGCCTTGACGGCGTCGTCGAAGGCTTCCTGGACCTGCTCCGGGGGCTGCACCGCCTGCATGGTCACGTTGGTGATCAGGGCGCCGAGCGCGTAGCGGTCGACGATCTGCTGCATCATCTGGTGCACGTCGACGGCGACCTTCTCGCGGCCCTCGTAGAGCACGAAGTCCATCTTGCTCTTGCCGACCACTTCGCGGATCGCGGTCTCGGCGATCTGGCGGATGCTGTCGTCCTGGTCGCGGTTGTTGAACAGCCATTGGACCGGGTCCTTCAGCGTGTACTGGACCGCGAACTGGATGTCGATGATGTTCTCGTCATCGGTCAGCATCAGGGCTTCCTGCGGCTGCTTGTTGCGCACGTTGGCGCGGTAGCCGATCTCGGCGGTGCGGATCTGCGAGACGTTGACGGTCTCGTGGGCCTGGATCGGGTACGGCCAGCGCCAGTTGAAGCCGGCGCCGGTCTTGTGGCTCAGCTTGCCGAAGGTGGTGACGACGCCGACCTGGCCTTCCTGCACGATGAAGGCGCCGCTCGCCAGCCAGATCAGGCCGACGATGACGGCCACGATGCCGGCCGTGATGCCGGCGCCGCTGCCGCCGCGGTATGGCGCACCGCCGTCGCCGCCGCCGTTGTTGCCGTTGCCGCGCGCGCCGAACAGGCGGTTGAGGCGCGCATTGAAGTCGCGCCAGAGTTGATCGAGGTCGGGCGGGCCTTCGCCCGGCCGGCGGCCCTCCTGGGCCTTGTGGTCACCGTCGGGCTTGTGGCCCCAACGTGGGTCGTTCAGCGACAGTTTGATGCCGCAACGCTTGAGGAAAGAAACGAGCATAGGCTAGTGGGGCCCGACATGGGTGGTGGTTGTCATATTATCGGCAGGGCCCGGGAGCGCGCCATCCACCGCCGGCCCGTCCTCGGCGAAGCCTGCGGCTTCACCCTGCTCTTCGTTTGTCGCATCATCACGCTGCGTCCGGCGCGCGGCCATGGCCGCCTCGACGATCGCGCCGCGCAGCAGGTCCAGCCCGGCCCCGCTGTGCGCGCTGATGAAAACGCGGCTGATCTTATCATACTCATCACGCTCGACTCCGGGCTCCAGCCCGGCCGCATCGATCTTGTTCCAGACCAAAATCTGTGGAACATGATCGGCGCCGATCTCGCGCAGCACCTCGTTGACCTGCTCGATCTGCTCCATCCGCACCGGCGAATTGCCGTCGACCACGTGCAGCAGCAGGTCGGCATGGATGGTTTCCTCGAGCGTGGCGCGGAAGGCCGCCACCAGCTGGTGCGGCAGCTCGCGCACGAAGCCGACCGTGTCGGAGATCACGACCGACCCCACCTCGTCGCCCAGGTAGAGGCGGCGGCTGGTGGTGTCGAGCGTGGCGAACAGCTGGTTCGCGACGTAGACGCCGGCCTTGGTCAGGGTGTTGAACAGCGTCGACTTGCCGGCGTTGGTATAGCCGACCAGCGACACGGAAAAGGTCTGGTTGCGGCCGCGCTGGCGGCGCTGGGTCTCGTGCTGCTTGCGCAGCTTGGTGAGCCGGGTGCGCAGCATCTTGACCCGTTCGCCGATCAGGCGGCGGTCGGTCTCGAGCTGGGTTTCGCCGGGGCCGCGCAGGCCGATACCGCCCTTTTGCCGTTCCAGGTGGGTCCAGCCGCGGATCAGGCGCGTGGCCAGGTGCTGCAGCTGAGCCAGCTCCACCTGCAGCTTGCCCTCGTGGCTCTGGGCGCGCTGGGCGAAGATGTCGAGGATCAGGCTGGTGCGGTCGACCACCCGCACCTCGAGGCGGCGCTCGAGGTTGCGCTGCTGGGCGGGCGACAGGGCGTGGTTGAAGATGACGATCTCGATGCCCTCGACCTTGCAGGCCATCTTGATTTCGTCGGCCTTGCCGCTGCCGACGAAGTGGGCGGGATCGGGACTACTGCGCTTGGCCGTGATCGTGGTGATCGGGTCGGCGCCGGCGGAGCGCGCAAGCAGCGACAGCTCTTCCAGGCTGGCGGTGAAATCGCCAGCGCCGAAGTCGATGCCGACCAGCGCTGCGCGCATGGAGGTGTTGCCGGGGGCGTCAGCCATCGGCCTTACTCGGCTTCGGAGTCGAGGTTAAGGTTGACGGCGCGAGCCGGGACGACGGTGGAAATGGCATGCTTGTAGACCATTTGGGTCACGGTGTTACGAAGCAGGACGACGTACTGGTCGAAGGATTCGATGTGGCCTTGCAGTTTGATGCCGTTGACCAGGTAGATGGAGACGGGGACGTGCTCCTTGCGCAAAGCGTTCAGGAATGGGTCTTGTAACAGTTGCCCTTTGTTGCTCATAACAGCTCCGTAATGTTGTTGTAGTTCAGTGGGTGTAAATGCGAGTTTGTGGCGATTTGCCAATTTTCAAGTGCCTGGGCGACATTCCGCTGTAGCGAATGAAAGCCCTAAGCTACTGTAACCTGTTTCGCCACTTTTTGTCGTACTGCTACGCCTATTTCTGCTCCTTGGCAAATGGATTCTTCCCGGACTTGAATTCGATGCGTACCGGGGTACCGACCAAATTAAATGTGTCACGGAAATGCTTTTCCAGGTAGCGCTTGTACGGATCGCTGACAGCCTCCAGCGCATTGCCGTGGATGACGATGATCGGCGGGTTCTGGCCGCCCTGGTGGGCGTAGCGCATCTTCGGACGCACGCTGCCCTTGCGCTTCGGTTCCTGCTTCTCGATCGCTTCCTGCAGCGCGCGGGTCAGGCGCGGGGTAGAGAGGTTGGCGGTGGCGGCGGCATACGCCGAGTCCACCGACTTCATCAGCTGGCTGATGCCGGTGCCCTTCAGGGCGGAGATGAAGTGGGTCTTGGCGAACGACAGGAAGTCGAGCTTGCGGTCGAGGTCCGTCTTGACCTGGTCGCGCTGGTCCGACTGCAGGCCGTCCCACTTGTTGACGGCCACCACCAGCGCCCGGCCCGATTCCAGGATGAAGCCGGCGATGTGGGCGTCCTGTTCCGAGATGTCCTGCTGGGCGTCGAGCAGCAGGATGATCACGTTGGCGTCCGAGATCGACTGCATGGTCTTGACCACCGAGAACTTCTCGATAGCCTCGAAGATCTTGCCGCGGCGGCGGATGCCGGCGGTGTCGATCAGGGTGTACTTCTTGCCCTCGCGCTCGAACGGCACTTCGATCGAGTCGCGGGTGGTGCCCGGCATGTCGAAGGCGATCACGCGCTGCTCGCCGACCAGGGTGTTGATCAGCGTCGATTTGCCGACGTTCGGGCGGCCGACGATGGCGATCTTCACGCCATGGTCGGGATGCTCGGCCTCGTCTTCCTCGTCGGGACGGTTCTCGAAGGCGAAATCGAGGGCCTCGTTGACCAGGTCGTGCACGCCGTCGCCGTGGGCGGCCGAGATGACGTAGGGGTCGCCCATGCCGAGTTCGTAGAAATCGGCGGTGACCGAGGTGTACTTCATGCCCTCGGACTTGTTGACTACGAGCATGACCTTGCGGCCCGTCTTGCGCAGGTAATCGGTGATGGTCTTGTCGTGCGGGGTCAGGCCCTGGCGGCCGTCGACGATGAACACGACGACGTCGGCTTCCGCCACCGCCTGGCGCGTCTGCAGCGCCATCTCGTGCATGATGCCCTCTTTGGCCACCGGTTCGAAACCGCCGGTGTCGATGACCAGGAAGGGGCGCTCGCCGATCCGGCCCTCGCCATAGTGGCGGTCGCGCGTGAGACCAGGGAGATCGGCCACCAGCGCGTCACGCGAACGGGTCAGGCGATTGAACAGGGTCGATTTCCCGACGTTGGGACGACCTACGAGTGCGATTACCGGCTTCATGTATTTATTCTATTCGACCGCGATGGCGGTCACAGTTCCATTTTGTGTTTGAAAAATCAGGTGCGATCCGGCCACCACGGGAGTGCCGATGATCTGGCTGCCGTCGGTGGCGGCGCGCGCCAGGAAGGAGCCGTCTTCGCGCGACAGGAAGTGCACGTAGCCCTGGTAGTCGCCGACGGCCACGGCGCGGCCGTAGGACACCGGGGTCGACAGGCGGCGGAAGGCCAGCTTGTCGTTCTTCCAGGCCGACGCGCCGGTGTCGCGGTTGTACGCCAGCATCGAACCCTTGTCGTCCGCCACGAACACGAACAGCTGGTCGACGGCGACGCCGACCTGCGAGGACACTTCGCGGGCCCAGCGCTGCGAGCCGGTGGCGGCCTCGAAGCAGCCGACGCGGCCCTGGTAGGACACGGCGCAGACGTCGGTCTCGAACAGCACCGGATCGCCGCCGATGTCGGTCACGCGCTCCAGTTCGGTGGCGCCGCGCGCCATGCCCACTTCGAGGTCCCAGCGCGGTGCGCCGGTGGCCACGATCAGGGACGACAGCTTGCCGGCCGGCTGGGCGACGATCACGTCGGTGCCGTTGACGACCATGCCGGGCGCGTTGCGCAGGGTCAGCGGCGGCGCGACGCGCTGCGTGGTCCACTTGGCCTGGCCGGTCTTGGCGTCCAGGCCGACGATACGGTTGTCGAGGCTGCGCGCGACGACGATGCCTTGCGACACCACCGGCGTCGACAGCAGCTCGCTCGACAGCTGGGCGGTCCACAATTCCTTGCCGTCCATGTCGAAGGCGAGCAGCTTGCCCTTGTCGGCGCCGACCACGATCAGGTTGCCGTCGCTGCCCACGCCGCTCGAGAGCGCGGCGCCGGCCTTGATGCGCCACATCAGCTTGCCCGAGGCCGCTTCGACGCGCGCGATGTCGCCGCCGTTGCCGGCCACGATCACGGTGTTGCCCACCAGCGCCGGCGAGAACTGGAAGGGACCGGCCTTGCCGATGTCCAGCTTCCACGCCGTGCGCACCGCCATCGAGCCTTTCAGCTCGACGAGCGGGGCCGGCTGGTCGGTTTCCTTCTTGGACGAGAAGGGATTGAGCGAGCTGAGCGAAGGAAGCGAGGGCAGGCTCGAGCAACCCGTCATCAGGGCCAGTACGCCAACACCAACAAGTTTGCTGCTAATACGCATATTCTTTTAACCTTGTTCCTGGACTGTAGAGGACGCAAAGCCCGCCCGCACCCATGCGGGCGCGCGCGGGCCTTCATGCTATGGGCTTACGCGGCCGCTTTCGCGGTGTTCGCCTCGTTCTTTTCCGCCGGCACGCTGCCGCCGATGGCTTCGAGCTTGACCTGGACCAGCTGGCGGCCCGGGTTGTTCTTGTCCATGGCGGCGAAGGCGGCGGTGTACGCCTGGCGCGCCTCGGCCAGCTTGTTCTGGGCCACCAGCACGTCGCCCTTGCGGTCCGACGCTTCGGCCGCGAACTGCTGCGGGAACTGTTCGTTCAGCAGCTTGAGGGCGGCGTCGTACGATTTCTCGTCGAGCAGCACGCCGGCCAGGCGCAGCTTGGCGATGGCCTGGTATTCGTCGTTGCCATTGTCCACCACCCACTGCAGCTGGGTCTTGGCGGTCTTCAGGTCGTTCGCCTCGAAGGCGGTCTTGGCGGCGCCCAGGGCAGCCATCTGCGCGTAGGCGGTGCCGCCGTACTTCTTCTGGACGTCGCCGGCGATGCGCTGGACCTTGGCATTGTCGTTGGCGCCGACCGCCGTCTGCAGCTCGTCGTACAGCGCCGACGCTTCCGCGGACTGGCTGCGCTTGTGCGAGTTCCAGTAGTTATAGCCGGCGTAGGAACCGAGGGCGATGATCAGCACCCACAGGATGAGGTTGCCGAAACGGGCCCAAAAGGCCTTGAAGGACGCTATCTGTTCCTGTTCTTCGAGATCGTATGCCATTGTCTGCTCTGTTGTTCTGGTTGTGGTGGATCGGTGCTGTTGCCCTGCTTGCCCTGCTTGCCTGTTTCCGGCCCTGCTTATGGACGGTGGTGGTGGCCGTGCTCCGCGCAGTTCTCGTCGTCGCAATCGTGCTCGCCGCCGCCGATGATCCGGTCGACGACGTGGTCGACCAGGTTCTCGAAGGGCACGCTGGCCTGCTGCTCGCCTGCCTGTGCTTCGGTTGCGCGCATCGACTTGACCGCCGCCTCGCCCTTCGCCATCTCGTCCTCGCCGATGATGACGGCGAAGGCGGCGCCGCTGCCGTCGGCCTTCTTCATCTGGCTCTTGAAGCTGCCCGCGCCCGCCGGCGTTGCGCAATGTAACACAACATCCAGGCCGGCATCCCGCAGGCGCTCGGCCATGATGAAGGCCTGCAGCTGCGCGGCCTCGCCCTGGTGGACCATGTAGACGTCGCACTGGCTTGGCGCCTGGGTCTCGCCGAGGCCCTTCATCAGCTCGATGATGCGCTCCATGCCCATCGCGAAGCCGACCGCCGGGGTCGGCTTGCCGCCGAACTGCTCGATCAGCGGATCGTAGCGGCCGCCCGCGCAGATCGTGCCCTGCGAGCCCAGCTCGTCGGTGACCCACTCGAACACGGTGCGGTTGTAGTAGTCGAGGCCGCGCACCAGGCGCGGGTTGATGGTGTACTGCACCGCGTTGCGGTCGAGGATGTTCTTCAGGCCGTTCAGGTGCGCCAGCGACTCCTCACCCAGGTAGTCGAGCAGCTTCGGCGCACCCTCGACCATCTGCTGCATGGCCGGGTTCTTGGTGTCCAGGATGCGCAGCGGGTTGCTGTGCAGGCGGCGCTTGGCCTCGGCGTCGAGAATGTCCTCGTGCTGTTCGAAGTAGGCGATCAGGTCGGCGCGGTGGCGCAGGCGCTCGTCGGCGTTGCCGATCGAGTTCAGCTCCAGGCGCACGTTCTGCAAGCCGAGGTCGTCCCACAGGCGGCGGCACAGCATGATCAGCTCGGCGTCGATGTCCGGGCCCGAGAAGCCGACCGCTTCGGCGCCGAACTGGAAGAACTGGCGGTAGCGGCCGCGCTGCGGACGCTCGTGGCGGAACATCGGACCCTTGTACCACAGGCGCTTGGGGCCGTCGTACACGAGGTTGTGCTCGATCACGGCGCGCACCGCGCCGGCGGTGCCTTCCGGGCGCAGGGTCAGCTGGTCGCCGTTCATCGAGTCCTCGAAGGAGTACATCTCCTTCTCGACGATGTCGGTGACGGCGCCGATGGCGCGCGCGAACAGGCTGGTGTCCTCGACGATCGGGGTGACGATCTTCTGGTAGCCGTAGCTCTTCAGGATGGTTTCGGCGGTGTTCTCGAACAGCTCCCACATCGGCGCATCGGCCGGGAGGATGTCGTTCATGCCTTTGACGGCGACGATTTTTTCTGGTTTGGACATAAGTGTTAGCTCGTAAACTCCGTCGTTCCCGCGCAGGCGGGAACCCAATTTCGCTTGCGTTCCGGCTGCTCATCGAACCTGGATCCCCGCCTGCGCGGGGATGACGGTCTTGGGGGCGAAGGTCGAAAACACGTTGCCGACCTTCATACACCCGGTTATTTTATTGTGCGACCGCCTCTTGGCGCCCGTAATTCTTCTGCACGTAGTTCAGCACGATGGTCTTGAACTCATCCACGATGCGCTCGCCACGCAGCGTCGCCACCTTCTGCCCGTCGACGAACACCGGTGCCGCCGGCGATTCGCCGGTGCCCGGCAGGCTGATGCCGATGTTGGCGTGCTTCGATTCGCCCGGGCCGTTGACGATGCAGCCCATCACGGCCACGTTCATCGCCTCCACGCCCGGATAGGTCTTCTTCCATTCCGGCATCTGCTCGCGCAGGAAGGTCTGGATGTTGTCCGCCAGTTCCTGGAACACGGTCGAGGTCGTGCGGCCGCAGCCCGGGCAGGCGATCACCATCGGGGTGAACTTGCGCAGGCCCATGGTCTGCAGGATTTCCTGGCCGACCACGACCTCCCTGGTGCGGTCGCCGCCCGGCTCCGGGGTCAGCGAAATGCGGATGGTGTCGCCGATGCCCTCCTGCAGCAGCACCGACAGCGCGGCGGTCGAGGCGACGATGCCCTTGCTGCCCATGCCGGCCTCGGTCAGGCCCAGGTGCAGCGGGTAGTCGCAGCGGCGCGCCAGTTCGCGGTAGACCGCGATCAGGTCCTGCACGCCCGAGACCTTGCACGACAGGATGATCTTGTCGCGCGCCAGGCCCACCTCTTCGGCGCGCACGGCGTTCTCGATCGCGGACGTGATGAGCGCTTCGTACATCACGGCCTGGGCGCTCCACGGGGTGGCGCGCGCCGCGTTCTCGTCCATGATGCGCGCCAGCAGCGACTGGTCCAGCGAGCCCCAGTTGACGCCGATGCGCACCGGTTTGTCGTACTTCGCGGCGATCTCGATCATCTGGGCGAACTGGGTGTCGCGCTTGGCGCCCTGCCCCACGTTGCCCGGATTGATGCGGTACTTCGACAGCGCCTGCGCGCACTCGGGATAGTCGCGCAGCAGCAGGTGGCCGTTGTAGTGGAAGTCGCCCACCAGCGGGGTGTCGATCTCCATGCGGTCGAGCTGTTCGCGGATCGCCGGCACCGCCGCTGCGGCAGCCGGGGTGTCCACGGTGATGCGGACGATCTCGGAACCGGCGCGCGCCAGTTCCTTCACCTGGATCGCGGTGCCGATCGCGTCGG
Source organism: Massilia sp. (assembly GCA_032115075.1). Taxonomy (GTDB): domain Bacteria; phylum Pseudomonadota; class Gammaproteobacteria; order Burkholderiales; family Burkholderiaceae_D; genus Telluria. The sequence continues at coordinate 491 of DAMCRY010000018.1, read as the reverse complement.
CCGTGTCGGTGTTGGTCATCGACTGCACCACCACCGGTGCGTCGCCGCCGACCCAGACGGTGCGCTGGCCGTGCGAGACCGCGACCTTGCGGCTGGCGCGGCGTGCCAGCGGACCCGACGGGATGGGCGCATCGCCTGCGCGCACGTCAATGCAGGGTTCGTTCGGGATCATGTTCTGTTCCATTGCTTATTTCAAAGACACTTGCGCGAACTTCTTGCCCGGCGCCTGTTCCAGGTTGACGGCGGAACCACGCAGGGTCGCCGTCACGGCGCCCGGATTACCGACGGTCAGCATACCCGGCCCGGTGACCTCGAAGGTCTCGGTGGAGCCGGCCTTGACCTCGCGCCACAGCAGGCGCTTGCCGCCGACGACCACGCCGATCCAGGCGTCTTCACGCACGTTCAGCACGAGCGCGTTGCCGCCGGCGGCTGCGGTTGCCGGTGCCGCCGCCGCGGTTGCAGGCACGGCGGTCACGGGGGCCGCCAGCGTG
>DAMCRY010000017.1:0-22698 GCA_032115075.1 Massilia sp. | reverse complement strand
GTCGACGACAACGTCGACGCCGCCGTCACCCTGTCGATGATCCTGGAAGCCTGCGGCTACAGCGCCCAGGTGGCGCACGACGGCGCGCGCGCCGTGGAACTGGCGGCCGCCTTCCGGCCGCAGGTCGCCTTCCTCGACATCGGCATGCCCGGCATGGACGGCTACGACACGGCGCGCGCCATGCGCCAGGTGGCGGGCCTGGAAAACGTCACGCTGGTGGCGCTGACCGGCTGGGGCGCGGACAGCGACCGCCAGAAGTCCAGCGAGGCCGGCTTCGACCACCACCTGACCAAGCCGGTGCAGCTGGACGTGGTGCAGGAGCTGCTGGCCAGGCTGGCCGCCTGAATCCGGCCGGCTCAGGCCTGGCGGTGGCCCAGCGCGATCGAGGCGGCGCCGGCCAGCGCCAGCGCCACGCCCAGGTAGTCGCTCCATAGCGGCTTGACGCCGTCCACCACGTACAGCCAGCCCAGCGCGGTCGCGATGTAGACCGCGCCATAGGCCGCATACACGCGCCCGCTGGCGGCCGGATGCAGGGTCAGGAGCCACACGAAGACCACCAGGCTGCACGCGGCCGGCAGCAGCAGCCAGGACGAGCCCTTCCCCGTCAGCCACAGCAGCGGCAGGTAGCAGCCGAGCAGCTCGGCGATGGCGGTGAGGAAGTACAGGCCGGCGGTGCGGCCGAAGGGCAGGAGCTCGAAAGACATCGTCGGTAGGCTTGTGGAAAACGCTCATCTTATCCCCAATGCCATTGAAACACGCGTTGCCGGAGCGCTTACGCTTGGCCGGCCTGGGCCTGGAACCACTGCCGGCTCGCCTCGTCGGCGGGAAAGAAGGACTCCAGCCGCAACTCGTGCACGGTGACGTCGTGCGGGGTGCCGAGCGTGGTGATAGTGGTGAACAGGTTCAGTTCGACGCCGTCCTTGCGCAGCGTGAGCGGCAGGAAGGGCAGGGCGCGGCGGTCAAGGTTCGGCTGGCCGGCGGCGCCCGCGATGCCGGGCAGCGCCATCAGCTCGTCGAGCAGGGCGGTGGCCTCGCTGCCGGGACCGTCGCCCATGGCTTCGCGCTGCACCCATTGCAGCAGGTCGGTGCAGACGTCTTCCCAGTTGACCAGGTGGCGCCGCAGCCCGTCCGGGTCGAGGATGAGTTTCAGGACGTTGACCGAGCCGTCGCGCGGGATCGGGGCGTGCGCCGGCATGCCGAGGAACAGGCGCATCATGTTCGCCGCCGGCTCGTTGGCCATCACCAGGTTCCACAGGCGATCGACCACCAGCGCCGGATAGGGCGCCTGTTGGAGCAGCATGAAGTCGAGGGCCTGCATCACGGCGGCCAGTTCCGGATCGAGCAGGCTGCGCTCGCGGTAGGCCGGGGCGAAGCCGGCCGCCAGCAGCATGGCGTTACGCTGGCGCAGCGGGATGTCGAGCACCAGGCCGAGCTTGAGGATGAGATCCCGGCCCGGCTGGGCCCTGCCCGTCTCCAGGAAGCTCAGGTGGCGCTGCGAGATGCCGGCGTCCGTCGCCAGGCGCAGCTGACTGAGGCCGCGCTTGCCGCGCCAGTAGCGCAGCGCGGCGGCGAAATCGCTGAAGTACCGGTGTTCGGCTGCGCCGACGGCGGAATCCATGTTCATCTCTCCCAAGATTGCCGCCGATTGTGCGCGAAGCCGCCTGCGAACTCAAGCGGCTTGCGGCTTGTCGAGGAAGCCGGTGACGCTGGCCAGGCGCCCGTCGCCGGCGACGACCGCGATGTCGGTGCCGTGCGCCACGCTGTCGCCATCGGGCGCGCGCAGGGTCCAGGAAAAGCGGATCACGTCGTTGTGGCCGTCGGGCACGCCCGACAGTTCGAAGCGGTGGCCCGGGAAGTGCTGCCGGGCGCCGGCGATCAGGGCCTCGATGCCGTCGTGACCGCTGCCCTGCATCATCGGATCGACGTAGCGGGCATTCGCGGTGAACAGTTGCTGGACGTGCTGGCGGCGCGCGGCGCCGTCGGGTTCGTTCCAGGCGGCCAGGTAATGGCGGGCGATCGTGCTTGCGTTGTTCATGGTCATCTCCGGTTGGTTGTGTCATGTCGACGCCATCCATTCTCCGGATCCCGGGTAGCGGTGGCGATTACCTCCCAGGTAATGAAGACGCGCGGACTTGATCGTGCCTGCGCCACGGATTCGCGATGTGGCGTATCCTCGCCAGAGGCACGGCGCCGACTATGGACGGGAAACATCTTGAGCGAGCAGACACTTTCAGCAATCAAGCACGGCGCACAGCAGCTGGCGGACGTCGTCACCCTGCCGGCGCCGCAACGCTACCTGCGCTTCGTCGAGGGCGTGGCCGCCAGCGGCGACGTCTGGGGCCTGTACCGTGACGGCTGGGCGCTGGCCAAGACCGACGACGGCACCCTGGTGTTCGCCATGTGGCCGGCCAGCGAGTTCGCCGACCTGTGCGCGGAATACGAGTGGGATGGCTACGAGCCGCAATCCTTCTCTCTGGACGAACTCCTGAACGAACTGCTGCCCCAGCTGGAAGAGGATGGGGTGTTGCCGGGGATTTTCTATACCCCGGGAGACCGGGGACTGACGCCGACGGCGTACATGTTGCGGGTCGACCTGGAACGCGCCCTCAAGAATTCGTAGGCCGAATCACAGCGCATGCTCACAGCGCATGCTCACAGCGCATGCGCGTGCAGCTCATAGCGCACGTCGCGCCGGTCTTCCGTCTGCAAGCCCTCGACCAGGTAGGCATCCCAGCCCAGCCGCCCGTCGACGCCGTCCAGCCGCACGTTGTGCACGTCCGCCGCCAGCAGCACCAGCTCCACCTCGTACTCCAGCGTCAGCCCCGCGAACATCGACAGCATGCTGCGCAGGGCGCGCGCGGCCAGGCCGCCGGGCAGGAAGCCGTTGAAGCTGGCCCGGTCCAGCGGCCCCACCACCAGGCGCAGGCGCAGGTCGCGCTGCCAGACGCGCTCGCCGGCGATGGTCCCGACCCCGAGCACGGCCCGGTCGCTGCCCAGGACGGTCTGCTGCGCCGGCGGCACCTCGTACCAGCAGCCGACGAACTGTTCGGCCACCACCCGCTGGCCGAAGTATTCCGACAACACCCGCGCCAGTTGCACGCTGGACGCCGGCCGGTGCCGCATCGAGGAGGCGAAATAGGCGATCGACTCGTCCAGCACGGCGCCGTCGGCCTGGTCCGCCAGGCGCCGCCGCAGCGCCTTGTCGCCGAGGCCGGCAAGGCTCAGGAGCAGCGGCAGGAAGCCGTCCTCGCCGTCGAGCTGGTATTGCAGCGCCAGCCGGTACTTGCGCCAGGCTTCGTAGAACAGGGCCAGCGAGCGATTCGAAAACGCGTCGAGGAAGGCGCGCGCGCCTTCGGCTTCCGGCTCTCCCTTCGCCTGCGCCTGGTGTTCGGCGATGCGTTCCGTATAGTGCAGCGGCAGCACGCCCTGGGCGCCGAGCAGGCCCATGAAGGCCGGGGTCAGGCGCAGGTATTTCAGGCTGCCTTCCGCCAGGGCGCCGGCCAGGGCCGGCGTGGTGGTCTCCAGCCCGCGCGGTTCGGGCACGATGGTTTCGACCTGGCTGGGCGGGAAGCCGAGCGAGAGCGAATTCTGGAAGCGCAGGTAGTCCGCCACCAGGCCGCGGCGCCGCATCCCGCGGCGGCGCAGCCACAGTTCGAGCATGCGCACCGCCTGGAAGTAGTCGAAGCGGTAGGGCTCGCGGAACAGGCGCTCGATTACAGCAGGCGCAAATCGCCGCTGCGGGGCTCGCATGTCAATAGGGCTTCTCCGGTTTTGTGGGACACGATCACCAGCTGGGTGAAGCTGTTGGCGTGCACGTAGAGGGCGAGGAAACGCTCGATCACCTGGGCGAACGCATGGATGCCGCTGCCGACGAAGGCTTCTTCGTCGATGCCGAGGCGCACCTCGACCCCGCGCACCAGGCAAGTGAAGGGATTCCCGGACAGCCAGGCCGTGGTCGGGCGCTGCGAGATCGTCTTGATGCCGCCGATCTGGCGCTGCGAGGACGGCGAGCGCGGCAGGTCGTACAGGGCCAGCATCTCGCGGAAGGCGTCGACGCCGCCCTCAAGCAGCGACAGGTGGTTCAGCGCCAGGTGCGAGATCAGGCGCCAGTGCGCGCCGCTGCCGCGCGGGAAGCGGTAAGGAGCGCTCGGTTTGCGCAGGAAGGAGACGGCGCGTACGCTGGAGCCGCCTTCCAGGAACAGGTCGCCGCCCGGCTGGCCATAGGGAAGCAGGGCCGGCAAGTCGCGGTTGGTGCAGGTCAGCTCGACGTTCAGGGTGTCGGTCTCGACCCCGGCCGGGTCGAAGTCGATGTCGACGATCGACACCTGGGTCTCGAAGCCCGGGCTGCGCTCGGCCAGCGCCTCGTCGCGCCGCACGCAGTAGTAGTGGCCCGCGTCTTCCGGCGTCTGCGCATGGTGCAGCGCATAGAAGGGCCGGAAGGCGACCACCGATTCGCCCTGCGGCGTCTGGCGCACCAGGTGCATCGACTCGATGGCATACACCTCGTAGGCATAGGCGCGGCGCGCGTCGCCCAGCACCGCGTAGCTGGCGGTCGTGTGCGTCACCCGGATCGGCTCGCCGCGCTGGCGGAACAGGTTGATCACCGGCGTGCAGCCCAGCAGCACGTTGTTGGTCGACAGGGTGCCGAGCATGCGCGCCAGGTTCGAATCCGAGCGCACTCCGCTCAGGGCCAGGTGCAGGGTCAGGGTGCGCGTGCCCGGCGGGACGGCGGCAACCAGCGCGGCCAGGTCGATGTCGACGAAGCTGAATTTCTCGGGGAAGCAGAAGTACTCGGCCAGCAGCCGGTAGGCGGCATGCGAGCGCGCAGGAAAATCGATCAGCGCCTCGTCCTCGTCGAAGCCGGCGGGACGCACCGGGATCGCGGGCAGCGCCTGCCAGCGCCCGCTGCCCCCGGCCTCGACCCAGGCGCCCACGGTGCGCATGAACAGCGCGTCGCGCAGGGCCGCGCAGAAGGAGGGCTCGCCGTCGAGGAAGAGGCGCAGCGATCCCAGGCCGGGCTGGGCCAGCCCGCCCTGTTCGGCGGTCGAGGCGATCGTCAGGCTGATGCTCGACGAGGCGTTGCCCGGCAGGCGCGCGGCTTCCGGCGCCTCGATGACGGCGGCGAAGCGCGCCCTGGTCAGCGCCAGCGGCGCCACGTCCATCGGGTAGACGGTGCGGAAGGTACAGGCCGAGCCGCGCACCGGTTTCGTGTTGAGCTGGGTGCCGCGCGGGATGACGGCGGCGCCGGCCTGCGCCGCGCTGCCGCCCAGGTCCATGCGCGCGATCGAGCACGAAGGGAAGGGCCGCAGGTAATGCGGATACAGCACCTCGAACAGCGCTTCGGTGAACTCCGGGTAGTCGTCGTCGAGCCGGCGCGCGATGCGCGCGTTGAGCAGGGCGAAGGACTCGATCATGCGCTCGGTGTGCGGGTCTTCGCACACCTCGCCGCTGATCAGGAGGCGCCCGGCGATGCGCGGGTAGCGCTCGGCGAACTCGCGCAGGTCGCGGCGCAGGTAGGCCAGTTCGCTTTCGTAGTAGGGCAACAGCTGGTCGACGCTCATACTGCCGCTCCCGTTCCCGGCACCGGCTGGCGCGCCGGCTTGCCCGCCTTGCTGATGCTGTACTGCAGGGTCGAGGGCGTGAGCACCGCGTCGAAGTTGACCGGCTCCTGCGACGTGCTGGCCACGATCACCGCCGTGATCGAGAAGTTCAGGCGGTTCACCGAATCGTCGCGCAGGTCGAGGCTGGCGCGCACGTTGCGCAGGCGCGGCTCGTGGGTCGTGATGGCCTGCTCGATGCTGGCGCAGATCTCGGCGCGGTCGGTCGGGCTGGACAGGCAGCGGTCGGCGAAGTCGCCGAGCCCGTAGGTGACCATCGAGCGGCTGCACTCGGGATAGGCCTTCAGCGCCTCGTCCGGCATGCTCGAGCGCGTGTTCAGCAGCGCCTCCAGGTCGCGCGCGACCGCATCCTTCAACTCCTCGGCCGTCAGGCGCTGCGCAGCGTTGCCGGAGCCGCGGTTCGGCAGCCCCAGCAGGCGGTCGAACAAGCCTGGCATATACCCCTTCATACCGCCTCCCTCCACGCTGTGCATTCTTGAACACGAAACGCGATGTTGCCACGCGAACCCGTGCCAACGTTTGATCAAGTTCACATGCGAAACCCTTGCCTGTTGTTATGTTTCCTGAGTGCCGTTGAGCCAATCCAAGCAAAACGTGAGGGAAAGCAGACATGACCAGCAAGGTTCTCTGGGGCGAAGGCCTGTTATTGCGACCGCAGCACTTCCAGCGGCAAGACCACTACCACGAGCAGTGCCTGCAAAAGGGCATCAAGGCGGTCCACCCCTATGCCTGGGGTGTCGAGAACCTGCAGGTCGACCGCGAAGCGCTGGCCAACAGCATGCTGCGCCTGCTGACGCTGTCGGTACGCTTCCAGGACGGGGAACTGGTCGAGGCGCCCGACGTCGACGCCCTGCCCGAGACGGTCGACCTGAGCCTGCTGCCGCCGTCCCAACAGACCATCGCTTTCTACATTGCCCTGCCGGGGATGAAACCCTTCAGCGGCAACTTCACGCCGCCCGGCCAGGCCTCGAACACGGCGCGCTTCGTCCAGGCCAACGAGGACACGCCCGACCTCTATACGCAAGCCGCGCCGGTGCAGCTGGCCTACCTCAAGAAGTCGGTGCGCCTGGTGTCCGAAGCCGAGCCGCGCGACTCCTACATCCACTTCCCCCTGCTGCGCCTGCGCCGCGCGGCCACCGGCGGCTTCGAGCTGGACGACGGCTTCGTGCCGCCGACCCTGTCGGTGGGCGCGGCGCCGGTGCTGTTCCAGCAGCTGCGCCGCCTGCTCGACGCGCTGCAGGCCAAGGTGGCGGCCCTGTACGGCCACCAGCGCGAGCCGAGCCGCAACGTGGTCGAGTTCCGCTCGGGCGACATGGCCTCGTTCTGGCTGCTGCACACGGCGAGTTCCGCCTGCGCCTCGCTGACCCACCATTTCCAGCACCCGGCCCTGCATCCGGAACGCCTGTTCCAGCAATTGCTGGACGTCGCCGGCGGCCTGATGACCTTCTCCAAGAGCTGGACCCTGGCCGACCTGCCGGCCTACCAGCACGGCGACCCGGGCCCCTGCTTCGCCAAGCTGCACACGATCATCCGCGAACTGCTCGATACGGTGATCTCCTCGAAGTACTTCGCGGTCGCGCTGAGCGAAGTGCGGCCGTCCTACCACATCGGCGCGCTCGACTCGGGCAAGATCGACGAAAGGACCACCTTCTACATCGCGGTCTCCGCGGCGATTCCCGCCGTCGAACTGGTCGACGTGGTGCCGCTGCGCTTCAAGGTCGGCGCGCCGGACGACGTGGAGAAATTCGTGCTGTCGGCGCTGCCGGGCGTGCGGCTGCAGTACGCGCCGCAGCTGCCGGCGGCGGTGCCGGTGCGACCCGAAACCTGCTACTTCGTGCTGGAGGCGAAGGGGCCGATGTACGAACGCATGCTCAAGGCGCAATCGATCTCGATCTACGTCCCGGCCGGCATGAAGGAGCTGCGGCTGGAACTGCTGGCCGTCGCCGCATGAAGGCGGCGCCGGAGTTCGCCGCCCTGGGCCTGTTCGGCACGGGGCTGGGCCAGCATGCGCGCCTGCTGGCCTCCGAGGGCTTGAGCTGTCGCTTCGAGCATGCGGGCTGCAGTGCACGTTGGCGGACGATATCGTGCGCATCGGCCTCGCCAGCGGCAGTTGCGGCGCGGTACCTGTTATCACGGTGCTGGCGCTGGCCCAGCACTACGCGCGCGAACGCAATGCGCCGGTGCTGTGCGTCAGCAACGAGGATCCCTTCCTGCGCGGCGCCGCCCTGGTCCGCCCAGCATTGGCGTGAGAACCACCCTATGCGCCGAGCGCGCTGACCACCAGCTTGCGCTTGCCGTTCGGCGCCAGCGGGATGTCGTGTTCTTCCTGCAGCGAGATATCGAAGAAACCACCCCAGCGCCGTTGCTGGGCGTCGAGTACGAAGGCCTTCTGCTCGTCGTTCAGGCTGCCGTGCCGCGGCACCACCGCCAGCGTGATCTCGCCGGCCTTCGATTGCCGCACCTGGTACAGGCGCACGAAGTCCCAGGTCACTTCGTCGATGACGATCGACAGCCCGGGAATGCGCTTGCCGCTGCGGTCGACCAGGAATTCGTGCCCGCGGCCGTCGATGCACGGGCAACGGCCGTCCGCGCCGATCAGTCCGTAGTCACTGGTACGGTAGCGGATCAATGGCATCACGTCGTTCCACAAGGAGGTACCGACGATCTCGGCACGCTCGCCATCCATGCGGTTCTCGTTCCAGCCATACAGCGCCTCGAACCGGTACTCCGAGGTGCCCGCATCGTCGACCCGCAGGAACGCCAGATTCGTCCGTTCCGACAAACCATAGTTCAGCGACACCGGTGAACGGAACAGGCGCCGGATCGACGCCAGCTGGCCCGGCGTCGCCGGTTCGGACGCCAGCAGCACCGCCTTTACTTGCACGTCGAGTTCGCCCGGCTGGAGCAGCTCGGACAGGGCCGTCACCGAACTCGGGTAGCCGTGCACGTATTCCGGCCGAAAGCGCTTGATGGCGTCGAGAATGGCGGCCTTGTGCTGTTCGTGCACGTGATAGGGAGAAAGCATCAGGCGGTTGCCGACCACCCGCGCCGGCTCCTCGTGCGCCAGGCGGCGCGCGTCGGCGCCGATGCGCAGGATACGCGACTTGTCGAAGGAAAAGCCGAGCTTGCCCCATTCGTGGGTAAAGAACGCCTTTTCGATGTCGGCCAGTCTCTTGGTGCGCCACAGGCCGATGCCCTGGCCCGACGAGCCGCCGCTGGTCGCGTACATCAGTTTCCCCGGATCGAGCCGGCTGTCGAGGAAATCGCGCTGCTGCGCCATCACCGTTTCCTTGGACAGGTAGGGAAAGGCGGCCAACACCTCGTCCAGGGGTTCGTGCGCCGCCTCCGACGCGCTCAACCTGACCGTGCGCCGGTAGAAGGGCACGTGCTCGAGCGCATGCACGAGGATGTGGCGCAGGCGCCCCCTGGCGTGTTCGGCAACGGCCGCCCCGTCCTGTTGCAACAGCGCGCAGACGCGGAAGAAGTCGGAGTGGTACAGCACCCGGCTCGGGATATAGCGGCGCCAGGTGTAATAGGGTTTGGCGAGGAGGTCGTGCAGGCTCACGTCATCAACCGTTCAGGATGCGTTTGAACTCGTCCGGGGTGACATTCCCCAGGCCCAGCGATTCCAGGGTGCGCGCTTCCGCCGAAAAATCGCGGTCGAGCAGGCCGCTGGCGATGACGATCAGCGCATCGGCCGTCGGCGTCGCCACGCCCATCAGGCGGCCGATCGAGGACAGCAGCGCCAGTCCCATCGGCACGTCTTCGGTGATGAAGCGCGTGTGCAGGGTCGCCGGCCCTTTCGGCCCGCCTTCGCGGGCATAGCGGCGGAACACGGAAATCGATTCCTGCGACAGGTCTTCCTCGTTGCGGAACTTGCACTCGTCGAAATAGGGAGAAGGCTTGCCGCCGGTGGCCGCGATGACGGCGTTCTTTTCCGCGTCGAGCTTGTACAGCAGGTTCAGCACGCAAGGAGTAAACGCTTCGCGGTACATCCAGAATTCGCCCTGCGCGTACTCGATGCGGCTGGCCGACAGCAGCGAGCCGACCGTGTGCACGATCAGGTTCGGGTTGTGCATCGCCGACTCGACCACGTTGCTGCGCGTCGCGACGTAGGTCGGGAACAGGCGCGCGGCGCGTTCCAGCCCCTCGGCGGCGCGTTCGCGCGGCAGGAAGGCCAGGGCATTACGGGTATTCCGAAACAGGACATTGACCACGCCCGGCTCGGTGATGCGCGCGTCGTAGGGCAGGCTTTCCCCCTCGGCCAGCAGGAAGGCTTCCTGTTCCTGGTAGGGCAGGAAATAGCAGGAACCCATATAGCCCGGCGCCATCAGCACCAGCTGGTGCGCCTTCAGGTAGGGACCGATCAGCGCGGCGATCTCGGCGTGGCACTGGGTCTGGGTGGTGATGATGATCGCGTCGGGCGTGACGGCGAAGGCTTCGTCGACGTCGCGGGTGGCCAGCGCCAGCGTGGCGGTGCTGGTCTCGCCGCCCTTGGGATTGCTGACGATCCGGATCGTGCGCGTTTCGCAAACGTGGTCGAAGTTCGCGTCGTGCAGGGAGTGGGACGTCTTGAGCAGGGCGACCCGGTGCCCGTCCTGGGCGAGGATCGCGCCGAGCGCGCATCCGGCGTTGCCCGCGCCAACCATTAACACATTCATGCGTCCTCCAATCAGACAGCCAGGCACGACGCGGCAGGCGTCAGTGACAGGTCCGCGCGATGCGGTGGCTCGTTGTCAGTCTGCATGGAAGCACAAAGCAGGGTGAGCAGGCGTCGCGCTTCCCGGGACCGGTCCAGCTTTTCGTGTGACTACCCCATGCGCAAAGTACCGGACGAGCACGCCTTCGGCTGCTCATCGATGAAATTAAGATAAGTTCGTTCAAGAGGGAAGTCAACCGAATTCCCACACGGACGCGCAGGTACGATAGACAAAGTTAGCGTCGAAATCGTGCTTTTTGGATGACGTTCGTTGCCTTTTATAACTACTCCGGAAATGGCGTTTTTGCCTCGGAGCACCTACTGGGGGCGCTTCCACCGAGGACGGAACGGGTCGGTTAAAAGTCCAGCTGGCAATTGACGATCTACGATTAAATTTCAATCTTGCAAGAGCGGTCTGCCTGTGCGCCCGCTTGGACAAGGCGCATGGGCGATGTCGTGCGCAACCCGATGAGGCTACTATAGCCCGGTTTCTGAAGGGCAATTTGACGCATTCGGTCCGTCCAGACCGATGCAATGCCGGAAGTGCCGTTATTCTATTAGTAAGAACTGCGCTTGTGGCCGGAATAGGCCATTTGCGCAAGGTGACGCATAGCCATTTTAAGCCATACAAATGCGATGAAGTCCGCACTATCATTGAATGCGGACCCTCATTTCCAGGCTTGGATCGGAAAATAGTCTTTTATTTATACATCAAATAAAGACGTCCACCATTTCCGCTCCAGCCCGTATATCGTTTACTTCGCCGCAACCACTTTTTCAAGGGCCGCGTCGAAAGCGCTCGGAATGAAACCGACAATCATCCGGTCTCCGATCAAGACCTTCGGAATGGAGCCGCCACCGAGCTGCTCGTATTGCTGTTTGGCGACAGGGGACTTTTCGATGTCCATTTCCGTGTACGCGATTTTGTTTGCGGCGAAGTACTCTTTCGCTTTCGCGCAATATGGACACCAGCTGGCGCTATACAGGACGACCTTGGAATTTGCCCCCTTGAGGTAGGCGCTGTAGTCGCCCTGCACATAGGCCGGCTTCAGCCATGCATAGGCGCGCGGAACGGCAAAACCGAGGGCCAGGCCGCCCAGCAGGAACAGGCCGTACACGCACAAGGTGCGGAGATGTTTGTTCATTGGCACTCCCTTGATCAAGCGAACATCATGGCCAGGACGAACCTGGCCACGTGTTACGAATGCTTAGTTGCAGCCGGGGAATTTGTACGCGCAGCCCATCGAATCGTAACGCGAGCACGAGCGCGCGTCGCCGCCCTCGCAGGCCTGATACCAGCCTGCGCAGACATCGCAGTCAGGTTCGATTGCCCAGGCGTTCAGCGAAGCGCTCAGGCCGATGCCGAAGCTGAGTGCGCAAAAAGCTTTTTTGAAACTAATCATGACGTTGCCCCTTAATCGTATTGGTTAAAGACGTACGAAAGACTAGATACATTGATGAGCCGGCCAATGACCTGTTACCCGGAGGGTTGGAGCAGATGACTGAACTGGCCTGCAATAAGTTTATACATAAAACTTTGTGTCGTGGAAAAAATTAGCGTTTAACTATGCCGCATGCATATATATCGTAAATATTTGAATGTTGGATGGCGTCGGCAATGCATTGTGCATTATGAAAGCTCGATCATTCGCGCTGGTACCGGGTAAGTCATTCAGTGGGATGAAGCCTTTAATACATGCGAGGACACCTGAAAGAAAGCTCCATTCGACTCTGACCGAATTGAGCAATGCAAAAAACAAATAAAAATGCCGTGCCCGATTTCTCAGGCACGGCAGCGAGGCGCAAAAAGATGGATGACGCAGCGCGCGGAAGCGTTTACTCCACCGTCACCGACTTCGCCAGGTTGCGCGGCTTGTCCACATCGGTCCCACGCGCCAGCGCGGTGTGGTACGCCAGCAGCTGCAGCGCCGCCACGTGCAGGATCGGCGACAGGTCGCCATAGTGTTCCGGCAGGCGGATCACGTGCAGGCCGTCGCCCGAGGTGATGCGCGAGTCGACGTCGGCGAACACGTAGAGCTGGCCGCCGCGGGCGCGCACTTCCTGCATGTTCGACTTCAGCTTTTCCAGCAGCGCATCGTTCGGAGCGATCGTGACCACCGGCATCTCTTCGGTCACCAGCGCCAGCGGGCCGTGTTTCAGCTCGCCCGCCGGATAGGCTTCGGCGTGGATGTACGAGATCTCCTTGAGCTTCAGCGCGCCTTCCAGGGCGATCGGGTAGTGCATGCCGCGGCCCAGGAACAGGGCGTTTTCCTTGCGTGCGAACTCTTCTGCCCAGGCGATGATCTGCGGCTCCAGCGCCAGCACCGAGCTCAATGCGACCGGCAGGTGGCGCATCATCTTCAGGTGCTCGGCTTCCTCGGCATCGGTCAGGCGGCCATTCACCTGCGCCAGGGTCAGCGTCAGGAGGAAGAGCGCGGCCAGCTGGGTGGTAAACGCCTTGGTCGAGGCCACGCCGACTTCGACGCCGGCGCGGGTGATGTAGGCCAGCTTGCACTCGCGCACCATGGCGCTGGTGGAGACGTTGCAGATGGTCAGCGTGTGCGGCATGCCGAGGCTGCGCGCGTGCTTCAGGGCGGCCAGGGTGTCGGCGGTCTCGCCGCTTTGCGAGATCGTCACCACCAGGGTCTGCGGGTGCGGCACGCTGTCGCGGTAGCGGTATTCGCTGGCGATCTCGACGTTCACCGGCAGCTTGGCGATGCACTCGATCCAGTACTTCGCGGTCAGGCCGGCATAGTAGCTGGTGCCGCAGGCCAGGATCAGCACGCGATCGATTTCCTTGAACACGCGGTGGGCGCCGTCGCCGAACAGTTCCGGCATGATCCCGGTCACGCCTTCCAGGGTGTCGCCGATCACGCGCGGCTGCTCGAAGATCTCCTTCTGCATGTAGTGGCGGTACGGACCGAGCTCGGCCGCGCCGGTATGGGCGTGCACGGTTTTCACTTCGCGCTCGACCGGACGGCCTTCGCTATCGACGATCCAGTAGCGCGCCAGCTGCAGGTCGACCACGTCGCCTTCTTCCAGGTAGATGATCTGGTTGGTGGTGCCGGCCAGCGCCATCGCGTCCGACGCGACGAAGTTCTCGCTCTCGCCCACGCCGACGATCAGCGGGGAGCCCTGGCGCGCGGCGACCACGCGGTGCGGTTCTTCACGTGCGAACACGGCGATCGCGTAGGCGCCGTGCAGGCGTTTCACGGCCTGCTGGACGGTGTCGAACAGGTCGCCGTTGTACATGTGGTCGACCAGGTGGGCGATGACCTCGGTGTCGGTCTGGCTGGTGAATTCGTAACCCAGGCCCTTCAGCTCGCTGCGCAGCTCGTCGTGGTTCTCGATGATGCCGTTGTGGACAAGTGCGATGCGCGCGTTCTCTTCGTTTGGCGAGAAGTGCGGGTGGGCGTTGTGCGAGGCCGGGGCGCCGTGGGTGGCCCAGCGGGTGTGGGCGATGCCGGTGAAGCCGTCCAGGTGCGCTTCGCCGACCTGCGTTTCGAGGTCGGCCACGCGCGAGGTGCTGCGCGAACGGGTCAGCTTGCCGTCCAGGTGCACGGCCACGCCGCAGGAGTCATAGCCCCGGTACTCGAGACGCTTCAGGCCTTCGATCAGGACTGGCGTGATGTTGCGTTTGGCGACTGCACCGACGATACCGCACATGGTTGACCTCTTTAATGGTTAGCAATACAACCTATCGTAGAGCAACTAGAATGAAATAAGCGTTCAGTTTCCAGTCATATTTGAAATAATATTTCACTCACCTTAGATGATGAAATATAATTTCAAATGCTAGCCAAAATTTATTATTTATTTCAACATGTCCGATCATTACCCCCTCGACGATCTGGATCGTCGCATCCTGAACGCGCTGCAGGCTGATGCATCGCATACGAATGCCGAATTGGCGGAACTCGTCCACGTCTCCCCCCCCACCTGTTTGCGCAGGGTGAAACAGTTGACCGAGGCCGGCGTCATCGAGCGCCAGGTGGCGATCGTCGCGCCGGACAAGGTCGGCGCCGGCCTGAGCGCCATCGTCGAGATCACCCTGGACGTGCAGGCGGCCGAGCGCATGAGCGAATTCGAGGCCCTGGTCGACGGCGAAGCCGCCGTGCTGCAGTGCTACCGGGTGACGCCGGGCCCGGACTTCGTGCTGATGGTGCAGGTGGCGGACATGCCCGCCTACCACGCGCTCGCCCACCGCCTGTTCACGGCGCACGCCAACGTGCGCAACGTAAAAGCCTATTTTTCGACCCACCGCAGCAAATTCGACACGCGCCTCCCTTTGTAAAGAGCGGCCGGCCTGTGGATAGCTTTGTGGAAAAAGGCCGGACAAGCACAGGATAAGCATGTGATTACCCTGTGTTTTTCTTGTGTTTTTCCTGTGCCTATCCTGTAGATTCCCGGTGGATTACTTCTTGACCTTGACCGGGCGCGTCCAGTTCTCGACGGTCATCTGCTTGGGTCGCGAGATCGTCAGCTTGCCGGCCGGCGCGTTCTTGGTCAGCGTGGTGCCGGCGCCCAGGGTCGCGCCCTTGCCAACGGTCACCGGCGCCACCAGCTGGCTGTCGCTGCCGATGAAGGCGTCGTCCTCGATCACGGTGCGGAACTTGTTGGCGCCGTCGTAGTTGCAGGTGATGGTGCCGGCGCCGATGTTCACGCGCGAGCCGACCGTGGCGTCGCCGACGTAGGCGAGGTGATTCGCCTTGCTGTGCGCGGCGACCTGGCTGTTCTTGATCTCGACGAAGTTACCCACATGGACGTCCTCGCCCAGCTCGGTGCCCGGGCGCAGGCGCGCATACGGGCCGATCTGCGACTTGTCGCCGACCACGGCGTCCTCGATGTGGCAGAAGGGCTTGACCTGGGCGCCGGCGCCGATCCGCGCATTCACCAGCACGCAGTGCGGCCCGACGGTGACGCCATCAAGCAGCTCGACCCGGCCTTCGAACACGCAGCCGACGTCGATCGTCACGTCGCGCCCGCACACCAGTTCACCGCGCACGTCGATGCGCGCCGGATCCATCAGGGTCACGCCTTTTTCCAGCAGCGCGTTGGCGATGTTGAGTTGATGGCGGCGCTCCAGCTCGGCCAGTTGCACCTTGCTGTTCACGCCCGCCACTTCCCACTCGGCCGAGGGCTGGGCCGAGACCACCGGCACGCCGTCGGCGACGGCCTGGGCCACGATGTCGGTCAGGTAGTACTCGCCCTGCGCGTTATTGTTCGACAGGGCGGCCAGCCATTTCTTGAGGTGGGCGGTCGGAATGCACATGATGCCGCTGTTGATCTCGCGGATCGCACGTTCGGCTTCGTTCGCATCCTTTTCTTCGACGATGCGCACGATGTTGCCGTTCTCGCGCACGATGCGGCCCAGGCCGAAGGGATTGGCCTGCTCGACCGTGAGGATGGCCAGCTTGTCGCTACCCGCGGCCTCGACCAGGCGCCCGAGCGAGGCGGCGGTGGTCAGGGGCACGTCGCCGTACAGCACCAGGGTCGGCACGCTCTCGTCGAGCTGGGGCACCGCCTGCATCACGGCATGGCCGGTGCCCAGTTGCGGCTGCTGCAAGGCGGTGTCGATCGTGGTGCCCGTTTCTTCGGCCAGCTTGCCGACCATCTCCGGCACCGCTGCGCCCCCGTGCCCGTAAATCACGCATAATTTACTCGGCGATAAGCTGCGGGCGGTATCGATGACATGCCGCAACAGCGGCTTCCCCGCCAGGGGATGCAAGACTTTTGGCAGCGCGGACTGCATGCGCTTTCCCATGCCGGCGGCGAGGATCACAACGTTCATAAACGGCTCTCAAAAGTTGATTAGATGAAAAAGTTTAACACGCCAGATACCCTGTTCCGGCGCACCATTGCGCTGTGCATGATCGCGCTGATGGTGCTCGTGGCAGGGTGCAGCTCGGTGCGTTTTACCTACAACCAGGGCGATACCTTGCTGTACTGGTGGTTGAATTCCTATATCGATCTCGAGGGCCAGCAGGCCGACGTCACCAAGCGCGACATCGGCCGCCTGTTCGCCTGGCACCGGCAAACCCAGTTGCGCGACTATGCCGCCCTGCTCGGCGGATTCCAGCGCCAGCTCGCCGCCAACCCGAGCCAGGCCGACCTGCTGAACGCCTACCGCGAGATCCGCGTGCGCGGCGAACGCCTGGCCAGCCATGCGTTGCCCGAATCGGTCACCCTTGCACTGTCCATCAAACCAGAGCAGATCATTAATATCGAGCGCAAGTTCAACGCGAAAAACGAGGAATACAGGAAGAAATTCATCCAGGGCAGCGCCGACAAGCGCAAGCGCGCCCGCTTCAAGAAATCGATGGAGCAGTTCGAGCTGTGGTTCGGCAATTTCACCAACGAGCAGGAAGACATCCTGCGCCGCGCTTCCGATGCGCGGCCGCTCGACCAGGAGGTTTGGCTGGAGGAGCGCATCTGGCGCCAGCGCCGCATCCTGGCGCTGCTGCGCAAGTTCCAGCAGGAGAAGCCTAACCGCGAGCAGGCCTCCGCCCAGATCGCCGCGATGCAGCGCGACTTCTTCGGCCGCATGGACTCGCCCGAACGCAAAGCCTTTTATGACAGCAACCTCGACCAGACCACGAAGTTCATCCTGACCGCGCTGCGCATCGCCACCCCGGCGCAAAAGAAGCATGCGCAGGAACGCATGCAGGGCTGGATCAACGATTTCAACACGCTGGCCGCCGGCAAATGAGGGGCAGGGCGCCCGCCGGGGGCCCATCGAGCCCATGCTATAGTGCCGCCCATGCAAAAGAAGTCCTCTTCCCCCAAACCCCACGGCGCCCCGCGCCTGGCGCCGCGCCAGGTCCGCATCATCGGCGGCGCCTGGAAACGCGCCCTGCTGCCCGTCCTCGATGCCGAGGGCCTGCGCCCGACCCCGGACCGGGTGCGCGAGACCGTGTTCAACTGGATCAACCACCAGCTCGGCGGTGACTGGGAAGCGGCCAGCTTCCTCGACCTGTTCGCCGGCTCCGGCGCGCTCGGCTTCGAAGCGGCCAGCCGCGGCGCGGCCGCGGTGACGATGGTGGACAACCACGGTCCGGCGGCGCGCCAGCTGGAAGCCAACCGCGACAAGCTCAAGGCGCACAACGTCAGCGTGCTGCGCACCGACGCATTGGGCCTGGTCCGTGACCTGGCCAGCCGCGGCCAGCGGTTCGACGTGATCTTCCTCGACCCGCCCTACCAGCTCGGCCTGCTCACCCAGATCCTGCCGCTGTGCCCGGCCATCCTCGAGGAGGGCGGCATGGTGTATGCGGAAACCGGCGAAGCGCTGCCGCTGGAGGGAGTCCTTCCCGACTGGCTGGCCGGCTGGGACGCGGTGCGCGCCGACAAGGCCGGCATGGTCTATTACTACCTGTTGAAACCGCGCCACGACGCGGCCTGAACCGGCCCGGGCACTGGATACGTGCCGCCAGCCGATAAAACCTGCACAAGGATTGGGCAAAGACTGCCCCAGGCTGGGGCGGCTGCCGGATTTTCAGGCATAATGCGCGTTCTGACAGGGTGATTCTCCAAGGAGCCGCAATGGTTGTAGCCGTTTATCCAGGTACTTTCGATCCGCTCACGCGTGGCCATGAGGACCTCGTGCGCCGTGCCTCGGGTCTGTTCGATCGCCTGGTGGTGGGCGTGGCCGACAGCAAGAACAAGAAACCGTTCTTTTCGCTGGACGAGCGCCTGGAAATCGCCAACGAGGTGCTGGGCCATTATCCGAACGTGCAGGTCGAGAGTTTCTCCGGCTTGCTGAAGGATTTCGTGCGCCAGCACGACGCGCGCGTGATCGTGCGCGGCCTGCGCGCCGTGTCCGACTTCGAATACGAGTTCCAGATGGCGGGCATGAACCGCTACCTGCTGCCCGATGTCGAAACCCTGTTCCTAACCCCGTCCGACCAGTACCAGTTCATCTCGGGCACCATCGTGCGCGAGATCGCGATGCTGGGCGGCGACGTATCGAAATTCGTCTTCCCGTCGGTGGACCGCTGGCTGCAGAAGAAAATCGCAGCGATGAAAGCGGCGCCGGCTGCCTGAAGCGCAGTAAAGTGAGCAAGCAATGGCTTTGATGATTACCGACGATTGCATCAACTGCGACGTCTGCGAACCCGAGTGCCCGAACGACGCCATCTCGATGGGCGCCGAAATCTACGAAATCGACCCGCACAAGTGCACCGAATGTGTGGGCCACTTCGAGGAACCGACCTGCGCGGTGCTGTGCCCGGTCGCCTGCATTCCCCTGAATCCGGCCTGGCGCGAATCGCGCGAAGAACTGCAGGTCAAGTACGAACGCCTCACCGCCGCCAAGGCGGGCGCCTGATCCCCGAGCCGGCTTTCCAGCCGGCTTTTTCTTTTCCTCCTTGAATTCCTGGGAACCGCGGCCGCCGCCCGCCCGTGCGGGGGAGGGATATTTACGCGTGCTATGCTGGCTCCATGGATGCGCCCCAGGATCCCAAGGAAGCCCTGCCATCCGCCCTGCACCAGCATCTCGGCACGGTGTCGGCGTTCTACGCGCGCCATAACGAGGAACTGTCGCCGATGCAGCGCATCGTCGAGAAAATCAGCTATTTCCTCGGCAGCCCGGCCTACGTGGTCGGCAACCTCGTCTTCGTCGTCCTCTGGATCGCCTGGAACCTGGCCGCCCCCGAACTCGGCTTCGACCAGTGAGACGAGCCTCCCTTCTTCTGGCTGCAGGGCCTGATCGCCCTGAACGCCTTCGTCATCTCCACCACCGTGCTGATCCGGCAGAACCGGATGTCCCAGCTGAACAGCCAGCACGCCCACCTCGACCTGCAGGTCAACCTGCTGGCCGACGAGAAGAGCAGCAAGATCATCCAGATGCTGGAAGAACTGCGCCGCGACCTGCCCAACGTGCACGACAGGCCCGACCAGGAGGCCGAAGAGCTGGCCCAGCGGACCGACACCCAGGCCGTCCTGTCCATGATCGAAGACTCTGCCGAGAAGCTGAACTGCGAACGCAAATAATTGCCTGCGCAAGGGCCATAGACACCCGCAATCCAGGGGTTGTTCCCGCTTTTCCTTTTTATCTACCAATACTTTATTTACCTGATCGATACAATGTGAACTTCGTATAATGGAAGAGATATCCCATCTATTATCCTGCTATATCAATTCATCTTCATACAACGGTCTGCCTCATCGCAGAGAATTCGCCGCTGCCACGCAAACCGAGATATTTCCCTCTTATTCCTCCATCTCTATTACATCGTGCGCCCATCTATCGATAAATGGCGTGTCACGGCATGCTTCCCGAAACATCATCAATTTCTGAATATTGAATCTTTGTGATATTTGTTAAATCGAAGAGGCGCGAAAAACCCGGTGACGAAGAGTCACCGGCGACTGGCTGCCGGGAGGTCGACAACGTCCTCGGGAAACGACCGTGAAGCCTCGGGCCGGCGGGCCAACGCCTTGCCGGAACCGGAATCAGGGGGGGCAAGGGAAAAAAGGCGAAAAAAAAGGCGCTGTCATCGTTAGATATGGATGAGCCGGAACTGCCGAGCTGTTTAGCGGTCGAACCGCCGTGTCCATCGACAGGAACCGGCCATGCGCGCACCCCATTTCAAGCAGTGGTTTGCCAGGCTGCCGGCGCTGAACCAGCCCCAGCGCCTGCAAACGCTGGCCGCCCTGCATCCGGCGGCCGGGCTCGAGCAGGTCATCGCCCTGATCGGCCAAATCGGGCAGGCGAATCGCTGCTGTCCGGCTTGCGCGTGCGAACGGTACCACCGGCACGGCCACGCCAACGGCCTGCAGCGCTACCGCTGCCGCGCCTGCCGCCGTACCTATAACGACCTGAGCGGCACGCCCCTTTCCCGTCTGCGCCTGCGCGAAAAATGGCTCGATTACCTGGACACGCTGCTCGCGTCGAGATCGGTGCGGGCCGCCGCCACGCAAGTCGGCGTGCACCGCAATACGGCCTTTCGCTGGCGCCACCGTTTCCTCGATCGGGCCAGGCATGACCGGCCGCAACGTCTTGCAGGCATTGCCGAAGCCGACGAAATGTTCATGCTGGAATCGCAAAAGGGTGCGCGCACGCTGGACCGCCCGGCACGCAAGCGCGGCGGCCGGGCGGGAAAGCGCGGCATTTCAGGCGAACTCGACTGCATCCTGGTGGCGCGCGACCGCAGCGGGCAAACCATCGATGCCGTGGTCGGCCGCGGCGCCCTCAAGCCAGGGCAGTTGGCACGCCACCTGCTGCCCAGGCTGGACCGGCAAGTGCTCCTGGTCACGGATGCGAACGCGGCCTATCGCGCCTTCGCCCGCGCGCACGGCATCGCGCACGAAGCGGTCAACCTGAGCGCCGGCGTCAGGACCCGGCGCAGCGCCGCCGGCGCCATCCACGTCCAGAACGTCAATGCCTACCACGGCCGTTTTCGGCAATGGTTGAGCCGTTTCAGGGGCGTGGCCTCGCGCTACCTGCCGAATTACCTGGGCTGGCGCTGGGCGCTCGATGGCGACCGGATCACTTCTGCCGAACAATTGCTGCGCATTGCAATCAGGGCCATCCATAGCGAACGTTGACAGCGCCTAAAAAAAGCCGGACACTGTCCGGCTTTCCGTCATGCGGGCAGCAATCAGCCCTGCTGGTTCAGGTACATGATCCAGACGCGGGCCAGGTCGCCGGCGCCGCCGCCGCCCTTGATGCTCTCGAAGGTCTGGATCGCTTCGGCCTTCTTGCCAGCGCGCACCTGCGCCATGCCGAGGCGCAGCTTGGCTTCTTCCGGATTCTTCAGGCTGCCCTTGGCGATACCCTGCTGGATGAAGCCGATGCCCTTGTCGGCCTGGTCCATGGTGGCGTAGGCCCAGCCCAGGTTCACCAGGCCGGCGCCGGTCTTGGCCTTGGCGGCCGAGGCTTCGCCGCTGGCGATGTTCTTGGCGTCGTCGGCGGCGCCCTTGTTGGCCTTGGTGCGCAGCGCGGCGTGGTTCTTGGCGTTGCCGCCCTGGCCCAGCACGCCGGCGGCATAGCCGGCGTCCAGCACCTTCTTCGCTTCGGTCGGGAAGCCGTCGCGCAGGGCCAGCTCGGCCAGGTTGACGTACTCTTCCTGCTCCATCTGCTTCAGGACGGCGAATTCCAGGCGGTAGTAGTTGGCCAGGTGGGTTTCCTGGTCGAAGCCCGGCTTGCGCACCGTGCTGCGGTTGATCAGGTCGGCCCACATGTCGTCGGCCGGATAGTAGCGCACCAGTTTCTCGAGGGCGACCAGGTAGCCGGCGTCATCCTTGAGCTTGATGGCGCTCGAGGCCAGCATGCGCAGGTCCTTGTCGGTCGGCTTCTGGCCGGCCTTCTCGGTCGCCTCGATCGCCGGCAGCAGCGTGTCGCGCGCCTTGGCGAAGTCGTTGTTCAGGTAGTAGGCGCTGGCCATCGCCGGGCCCACCGCCTGCGGGGTCGGGCTTTCCTTCTGGTAGCGCTGGAACCATTCGATCGCCTTCGGGTAATTCTTGGCGTTGAAGTACATATTGCCCAGGGCCTGGACGAAATTCGCCTGCTCGGCCGGCGCCAGCTTGCCCGAGTTGATCACGGCTTCCAGCGTCGGGATCGCGACGGCCTCGTTGCCGGTCGTCGACGCCAGGGTCAGCTTCATGCGGTTGAGGACATAGTCCTCGTAGGGCGTGCGGTTGGCGATCGCTTCCGCCTGGGTGATGCGGTTCTGGACTTCGGTGTAGTTCTTGGCATCCATCAGCGGCTGAATCGCGGCAGGATCGAGCAGCTTGAAGAGTTCCGGGCGGACAGTGTCCTTCTGCGCCGCGGCTGCTGCCGGTGCATCGCTCTTCTGCTGCGCTTGAGCACTGGACACCAGCGCCGGAGCGGTCACGCCGATCGCGGCGAGCATCAGGCAAAGGCGGGCAAGGCGAAATTGGGCCATGAATAATCCTTCAGTCGAAATAATGATGAGCAATGCAAATGCGCCATGTTTAACGTAAACATGGCGAAAATGCCATTACGGACAAAACGTGCATTGTCCCATAAAAGGCCCTTTTTCGGGCTCGGCAATTGTGCCGCAGGGCGCGCCGCCGCGCCCGCACAGTTACATCGCGTTACCCTGTTCCATTGAGGCTTGGTCGAAACCCGGCACCGGGCAGCGGCCCGGCGCCTCCGCCTCGCCCGCCAGCCAGGCCACCACGGCGTCCAGCGCGGGCGGCGCGAAGCCGTAGGTCATCAGGGCCGGGGCGTCGAAGTCGAGCGCTTGGTAGGGGTTCCACAGCGCCAGGTGCAGGTCGGGGCGCCAGCTGTCGCGCGCACGCGGGCCGTAGCGGCGGCGCGAGGTCGAGGCCAGGATCGTGAACCGACCGTCCTGCGGCAAGGCGTTCCAGTCGAAGGTCTCGGCGTCGCCGAAGGTCACCAGCTCGACTTCGAAGAGT
>DAMCRY010000016.1:0-23623 GCA_032115075.1 Massilia sp. | reverse complement strand
CGGCCAGGTGGCCAAGCTGTGCAACCAATTGATCGTCGGGGCGACCCTGAACGTGGTGGCCGAGGCGCTGCTGCTGGCCCAGGCGGCGGGCGCCGATCCGGCCGCGGTGCGCGAGGCGATCCGCGGCGGCTTTGCCGGCAGCCGGATTCTCGAGGTGCACGGGCAGCGTATGCTGGAGCGCAATTTCGTGCCGGGCGGGCAGGTCAAGACCCAGCTGAAGGATTTGAGGAACGTGCTGGCGGCGGCCGAGTCGGCAGGGTTGGGTTTGCCGGTGACGGAGCTGGTGACGCGGCAGTATGGGGCGATCGAGCATTCGCTTCCGACGGCCGATCATGCAGCCGCTTTGCTCGCGTTGGAGCAGATGAATCCGGGAATAAGGCTGGGCAGCGATCCTGACCAGCTCCCGTAGGGTGGGCGGGTTCCGCCCACGCGTTCAACCGGCAATAGAACAGACGAGCGGGCAAAATCGCCGTGATGTGAACGCGTGGGCAAGAACTTGCCCACCCTGCGAAAATCAGCCCTGCGGCAAACTCATCTCCACCAACCGCACCCAGAAACTCGCCCCGATCGGCAGCAGGTTGTCATTGAAGTCGTAACTCGTGTTATGCAACTGGCACGGCCCCAGCCCGTGCCCGCCGGCGCGGTGCGCACCCTCGCCGTTGCCGATGAAGACATAGCAGCCCGGCTTTTCCTGCAGCATGAAGGCGAAGTCCTCCGCCCCCATGGTCGGCTCGACATTCGTATCCACGCGCGCGTCACCCACTACCGCGCGCATCGCCTCGACCGCGAACGCCGTCTGCTCCGGATGGTTGATGAGCGGCGGGTAATTGCGCTTGAACGTGAAATCGACCGAGGCATTGAAGGCCGCCGCCACGCCCGAAGCGATCTCTTGCATGCGGCGCTGGATCAGGTCCAGCACGCCGGTCGAGAAGGTGCGCACGGTGCCGACCAGCTCGGCTTCGTCGGGGATGACGTTGGTCGCGCTGCCCGCATGGATCTGGGTGATCGACAGCACCGCCGATTCCAGCGGATTCTTCTCGCGCGACACGATGGTCTGCCAGGCCTGCGCGATCTGCACCGCCACCATCACCGGGTCGATGCCGCGGTGCGGCTGCGCCGCGTGCGCGCCCTTGCCGCGCACGGTCACGCGGAACTCGTTACTGGAGGCCATCATCGGCCCGGCGACGACGCCGAAATTCCCTTCCGGGATGCCGGGCCAGTTATGCATGCCGTAGACGGCCTCCATCGGGAACCGCTCGAACAGGCCGTCGTCCATCATGCGGCGCGCGCCGCCGCCGCCTTCCTCGGCCGGCTGGAAGATCAGGTAGACGGTGCCGTCGAAGTTGCGGTTGGTCGCCAGGTGGTGCGCCGCACCGAGCAGCATCGCGGTGTGGCCGTCATGGCCGCAGGCGTGCATCTTGCCCGGATGGCGCGACGCATGGGCGAAGCCGTTGATCTCTTGCATGGGCAGCGCGTCCATGTCGGCGCGCAGGCCGATCGCGCGCGAGGACGTGCCGTTCTTGATTGAACCCACGACGCCGGTCACGCCCAGGCCGCGCACGACGGGAATGCCCCATTCGGTCAGGCGCGCGGCCACCACGTCGGCGGTGCGCTGCTCTTCGTAGCACAGCTCGGGATGGGCATGCAGGTCGCGGCGGATCTCCTGCAGCTCCGGTTGAAAGGCGAGGATCGGTTCCACGAGTTTCATCTGTCTCTCCTTTTTTGTCATGCTTGCATTGCAGGCTTTGAATCATTGTAGCCTGCCTCAAACAGTGAATGAAAGAGGAGGGGACGGACGGCGCGGGAATCGTTTAAAGTATTGGTTTCACGAAGTATTTTCCCGCCCAGCTCCCCATGTCAGTTACCCAAGTCCGTGCCGCCTGCCCCCATGATTGTCCCGATACCTGCGCGATCCTCGTCACCGTCGACAACGGCGTCGCCACCGAGGTAAAGGGCGATCCGGAGCATCCGACCACGGCCGGGGTGCTGTGCACCAAGGTGTCGCGCTACGTCGAGCGCACCTACCACCCGGACCGGGTGCTGTATCCGATGCGCCGGGTCGGCCGCAAGGGGGAAGGCAAGTTCGAACGCATCACCTGGGGCGAGGCGATCGACGAGATCGCCGAGCGCCTCGGGGCAATCGCCGCGCGCGATCCGCAGGCCATTCTTCCGTACAGCTATGCCGGGACCATGGGCCTCGTGCAGGGCGACTCGATGTCTTTGCGCTTCTTCAACAAGCTCGGTGCCTCGCTGCTGGACCGTACCATCTGCGCCACGGCCGGTGCGACCGGCTACAAATATACGATCGGTGGCTCGGTCGGCACCGACATCGAACAGTTCCAGAACGCGAAGCTGATCCTGATCTGGGGCGGCAATCCGATCGCCTCCAACCTGCACCTGTGGATGCGCGTCCAGGAAGCCAAGCGCCGCGGCGCGAAGCTGATCGCGATCGATCCCTATCGCTCGCTGACGGCCGAGAAGTGCCACCAGCACATTGCCCTGCTGCCCGGCACGGATGCCGCGCTGGCGCTCGGCATGATGCACGTGCTGATCGCGGAAGACCTGGTCGACCACGACTACGTGGCGAAGTACACGCTCGGCTACGAGGAACTGAAACAGCGCGTCCTCGAGTGGACGCCGGAACGCACCGCCGAGACCTGCGGCATCACGGCGGAGGAAGTGATCGAACTGGCGCGCGCCTACGGCCAGACCGCGCGGCGCGGCGAGGGCGCCGCGATCCGCATGAACTACGGCCTGCAGCGCGTGCGCGGCGGCGGCATGGCGGTGCGTAACATCGCCTGCCTGCCGGCGCTGGTCGGCGCCTGGCGCCACGCCGCAGGCGGCGTGCAGCTGTCGACCTCCGGCTCCTTCCCGGCCAACCGCCCGGCGCTGCAGCGCCCGGACCTCCTGGGAGGCCGCACCCCGCGCACCATCAACATGACCACCATCGGCGACGACCTGCTCAAGGACGCTTCGCCCGGGTTCGGCCCGAAGATCGAAGCCGTCATCGTCTACAACGCCAATCCGCTGGCGATCGCGCCGGATTCGGCGAAGGTGCAGAAAGGCTTCGAGCGCGAAGACCTGTTCACGGTGGTGCTGGAGCACTTCCACACCGACAGCGCCGACTATGCCGACATCCTGCTGCCCGCCACCACCCAGCTCGAGCACGTCGATGCCCACCTGGCCTACGGCCACCTGTACATGATGGCGAATAACGCGGCGATTGCCCCGATCGGCGAAGCGAAGCCGAACACCGAGTTCTTCCGCCTGCTGGCCGCGCGCATGGGTTTCGACGACCCCTGCTTCCAGGAAAGCGACGACGAACTGGCCGCCCAGGCGTTCGACAAGCGCCATGAGCGCGCGGTGCACTTCGACTGGGAATCGCTGAAGAAAAAGGGCTGGCAGAAGCTGAATATGCCCGACGCGCCGTTCGCCGAAGGCGGCTTCCCGACCCCGTCGGGCAAGTGCGAGTTTTATTCGAGCAGCATGGCGCGCGACGGGCTCGACCCGGTCCCGGCCTATATCCCGCCGTACGAATCGCGCGCCTCCAACCCGGAGCTGGCGCAGAAGTATCCGCTGGCGATGATCTCGCCACCGGCAAGGAACTTCCTTAACTCAACCTTTGTCAATGTACAGAGCTTGCGTGCAACCGAGGGCGAGCCGCACCTCGACATCCACCCGAACGACGCCGCGGTACGCGGCATCGCCCACGGCGACATGGCACGCATTTATAACGACCGCGGCTCGTTCGTCGCCCGTGCACGCGTCACCGACAAGGCGCGCGAAGGGCTGGTGGTGGGCTTGTCGATCTGGTGGAAGAAACTCGCCAGCGACGGCAAGAACGCCAATGAAGTGACCAGCCAGCGATTGACCGACATGGGCAGGGCGCCTACTTTCTACGACACCCTGGTGCAGGTTGAAAAATCTGTCCCTCCGACGCGAGATGAAACCCTCTAGATTTTCCCGGGCCTTCCGGCCGAAGTCCTTTCGTCCATTATTGGCCGCGGCTGGCGCGGCCCTCATGTTGTCAAGCTGCTCATCCCTCTCCTACTACTCCCAGGCCGCACAAGGCCAGCTCGAACTGCTGACGGATTCCCGTCCCATCGACGACTGGCTGGCCGACCCTTCCACGAACACCAACCTGCGCCACCGCCTGGAGGCGGCGCGCCAGATCCGCCGCTACGCGATCCAGGAACTCAAGCTCCCCGACAACGGCAGCTACACCAACTTCACCAACATCAAGCGTCCCTACGTGCTGTGGAACGTGGTCGCCACGCCCGAGCTGTCGCTGAAGCCCATGCAGTGGTGCTTCCCGGTGGCCGGCTGCGTGAACTACCGCGGCTACTACAGCAAGCACGAGGCCCAGGCGTATGCGAACCAGTTGCGCAAGCAGGGCCACGACGTCGAGGTGGGCGGCGTGAGCGCCTACTCGACCCTGGGCTGGTTCAGCGATCCGCTGGTGTCGACCTTCATCAACTACCCGGACGCCGAACTGGCGCGCCTGATCTTCCACGAACTGGCGCACCAGGTCGTATACGTGCAGGGCGACTCGAAGTTCAACGAATCCTTCGCCAGCGCCGTGGAGCAGGCCGGCGTGGAAGGGTGGCTGGAGCGCTTCGGCAACCCGGCCATGGTGGAGGCGTTCGAGCGCTACAGTTCGCGCAAGAAGGATTTCATGGCGCTGCTGGTGCGCTACCGCGGCGAGCTGGAGAAGGCCTATGCCAGCGACACGAGCAAGGACGAGAAGCGCGCCACCAAGGCGCGGCTGTTCATGGCGCTGAAGGACGACTACCAGGTGCTGAAGGCCAACTGGGGCGGTTACAGCGGCTACGACCGCTTCTTCGCCGAACCGCTGTCGAACGCCCACCTGGCTTCGATCGCCACCTACAACGACTTCGTCCCGGCCTTCCGCGCGCTGCTGCGCAAGGAACGCAGCTGGCCCGCCTTCTACAAGGCGGTCAACCGGATCGCCCGCCTGGACAAGGCGGACCGCCACCGGGTGCTGCTGAAGCTCGCGGCGCCGGCCCCGACCGCGCCGCTCGTGGTGCAGCGCACCATGGGCGAGGCCAACGTTATGGGCAAATAAGGTCTTGTAGAGGACACGTTCCAATCGACTTAAAAGAACTTGCGCGCAATGTCACTGCCCGATAGCATCACATCAGGCGATAGCAAAGGCGCAAGCTTCGCGCGCGCGTACGCACGGGAGGGCCGCCCAGGCCGCAAGCCCCCGGCAGGCGCGCCGCGGCCGCCCGGACCACAACGATAACATTTCGAGACAAAAGGGCATCCGATGGACAAGATCTGGCTGAAGTCGTACCCCCCGAACGTACCTGCTGAAATCAACCCGGACCAGTACGGTTCCCTGGTGCACCTGCTGGAAGAGTCGTTCAGCAAGTACGCCGACCGCAAGGCCTATGTGTGCATGGACAAGTTCCTGACATACGGCGAACTGGATGCCTACTCGAAGAAACTGGCCGCCTGGCTGCAAAGCCGCGGCATGCAGCGCGGCGCGCGCGTGGCGATCATGATGCCGAACGTGTTGCAGTACCCGATCGCGATCGCGGCCGTGCTGCGCGCCGGCTACACCGTGGTCAACGTGAACCCGCTGTACACGCCGCGCGAGCTCGAGCACCAGATCAGCGACTCGGGCAGCGAGGCGATCATCGTGCTCGAGAACTTCGCGCACACGGTGCAGCAGGTGATGGGCAAGACCCCGCTGAAGCACGTGGTGGTGGCGAGCATGGGCGAGATGCTGGGCGGCGCGAAGGGCATGCTGGTCAACTTCGTGGTCCGCAACGTCAAGAAGATGGTGCCGGAGTTCTCGCTGCCGAACATGGTGCGCTTCAAGGATGCGCTCTCGCAGGGCGGGAAAATGCCGTTTTCGAAGGTCGAGCTGGCTTCTTCGGACGTCGCCTTCCTGCAGTACACGGGCGGTACCACCGGCGTCTCGAAAGGCGCGACGCTCACGCACCGCAACGTGATCGCCAACGTGCTGCAGACCGAGGCTTGGTCCAAGCCGGCCATGGGCGAGATGGGCAGCGAGCAGACCGTGATCGTGTGCGCGCTGCCGCTGTACCACATCTTCGCGCTGACGGCCTGTGCGATGTGGGGCATGCGCACCGGCGCCCTGAACATCCTGATCGTGAACCCGCGCGACATCCCGGGCTTCATCAAGGAGCTGGGCAAGTACAAGGTCAACATGATGCCGGCGGTGAACACGCTGTACAACGCGCTGGTCAACCACCCGGACTTCGCGAGCCTGGATTTCTCGGGCCTGAAGGTGTGCAACGGCGGCGGCATGGCGGTGCAGAAGGCCGTCAACGACAAGTGGAAACAGGTGACCGGCACCAGCATCATCGAGGGCTACGGCCTGTCGGAGACCGCGCCGGTGGCCACCTGCAACCGCGCCGACGTGAAGGAATTCACCGGCACCATCGGCCTGCCGGTGCCGTCGACCGACATCGCGATCCTGGACGATGCCGGCAAGCCGATGGCGATCGGCGAGATCGGCGAGATCGCGATCCGCGGTCCCCAGGTGATGGCGGGCTACTGGAACCGCCCGGAAGAGACGGCCAAGGTCATGACGCCGGACGGCTTCTTCAAGTCGGGCGACGTCGGCATCATGGACGCGGAAGGGTACGTGAAGATCGTCGACCGCAAGAAGGACATGATCCTGGTCTCCGGCTTCAACGTCTACCCGAACGAACTGGAAGGCGTGATCGCCGGCCATCCGGGCGTGCTGGAGTGCGCCGTGATCGGCGTGCCGGACGAGCATTCCGGCGAAGCGGTGAAGGTGTTCGTGGTGCGCAAGGACCCGAACCTCTCCGCCGAACAGCTGATGGACTACTGCAAGCAGCAGTTCACCGGCTACAAGAAACCGAAGTACATCGAGTTCCGCGACGAACTGCCGAAGACCAACGTCGGCAAGATCCTGCGCCGCGCGCTGCGCGACGAGAAGCAGCCGGAGCACACGGCATAAGCAGGCGCGGAACCCGGTTGGCAGAAGCCGCCCGCGATCCGGGCGGCTTCGCGTTTTAATGACCTGGTAATCAATACAGAAGGTGAGGCACGGATGGACAAGTTTTGGCTCAAGTCGTACGAGGGCGGCGTACCTGCGGAGATCGATCCCACGCAGTACCGCTCCCTGACGCATCTGCTGGAGGAGGCGTTCCGCAAGTACGCCGACCGCAAGGCCTATGCGTGCATGGGCAAGACGCTGACCTTCGCCGAACTCGATCGCCTGTCGGGCCGCATGGCCGCCTGGCTGCAAAGCCGCGGCCTGCAGCCCGGCGCGCGCGTGGCCATCATGCTGCCGAACGTGCTGCAGTACCCGGTGGCGATGGCCGCCGTGCTGCGCGCCGGCTACGTGATCGTCAACGTCAATCCGCTGTACACCCCGCGCGAACTGCAGCACCAGCTGGTCGACTCGGGCGCCGAAGCCATCGTCGTGCTCGAGAACTTCGCGCACACGCTCGAGCAGGTACTCGGCAAGACCCAGGTCAAGCACGTGGTCGTCGCGACCATGGGCGACCTGCTGGGCGGCCTGAAGGGCGCGATCGTCAACCTGGTGGTCCGCAAGGTCAAGAAAATGGT
Organism: Massilia sp.; assembly: GCA_032115075.1. Lineage (GTDB taxonomy): Bacteria > Pseudomonadota > Gammaproteobacteria > Burkholderiales > Burkholderiaceae_D > Telluria. The sequence continues at coordinate 16,030 of DAMCRY010000016.1, read as the reverse complement.
GCCGGCCTTCTCGTTGCCGGGTTCGATCGGCTTCAAGCGCATGCTGGCCGACGCCGCCGGCAGCCCCCTCAAGCCGGTCGCCATCGGCCATGACGACATCGCCTTCCTGCAGTACACCGGCGGCACCACCGGCGTCTCGAAGGGCGCGGTGCTGCTGCACCGCCACGTGATCGCCAACGTGCTGCAGAACGAAGCCTGGTTCGGCCCGACGCTGGCGAAGATGCCGGCCGGCGAGCAGCCGCAGTTCGTGTGCGCGCTGCCGCTGTACCACATCTATGCGCTGACCGTCTGCGCCCTGCTGGGCCTGCGCGTGGGCGGCATGAACCTCCTGATCCCGAACCCGCGCGACATCCCGGGCTTCATCAAGGAACTCAAGAGCTACCGCATCAACATCTTCCCGGCCGTGAACACGCTGTACAACGGCCTGGTCAACAATCCGGAATTCGCCCAGCTCGACTTCTCGGGCCTGCTGGTGTGCCCGGGCGGCGGCATGGCGGTGCAGAAGGCCGTGGCCGACAAGTGGCTGTCGATCACCGGCACCCCGATCGTGGAAGGCTATGGCCTGTCCGAGACTTCGCCGGTGGTCACCGCCAACCGCTGCGACATCAGCGACTTCACCGGCACCATCGGCCTGCCGTTGCCCTCGACCGAGATCCGCATCCTGGATGAAGCCGGCAAGGAAGTCCCGTTCGGCACCGCCGGCGAGATCGGCGTGCGTGGCCCGCAGGTGATGGCCGGCTACTGGCAGCGCGACGACGAGACGGCGAAGGTCATGACCGCGGACGGTTTCTTCAAGACCGGCGACATCGGCATCATGGACGAGCAGGGCTATACCCGCATCGTCGACCGCAAGAAGGACATGATCCTGGTGTCGGGCTTCAACGTCTACCCGAACGAGATCGAGGGCGTGGTGGCGGCCCACCCGGGCGTGCTGGAAGTGGCCTGCGTCGGCGTGCCCGACAAGAACTCGGGCGAGGCCGTGAAGCTCTACATCGTCAAGAAGGATGCCGCGCTCACCAGCGAAGAACTGATGGCCTACTGCAAGGAGCAGTTTACCGGCTACAAGCGTCCGAAGTACATCGAGTTCCGCGAAACGCTGCCGAAGACCAATGTCGGCAAGATCCTGCGGCGCGAGCTGCGCGACGAGAAGCAGTCGGCGTAATGTATGCAGACTTGGGTTCCCGCCTGCGCGGGAACGACGTTCTCATGTAGCGGGCCAAGGAAATGATTCTCCGCGTTCGCCTGAAAACCGTCGTAAGCCCACTGGGCTTACGACTTCACGCGAAGGCGGGAACCCAAGTTTCTCACCGCAGTCCCTAACTGATCCGAAGCGCTTGCGCAACACCTTCATCGACCTGGAAAGACGCGAGCTTCGCCACCGCCGACTTCGCATCCCGCACGTCGTCCAGCCCCATGAAGTGCGTCACCGTCCGCTTTGGCGTCACCTCCAGCAGCATGTAGCCGCGCTTGTCGCTGCGCCCGTACAGCATGTGCGGGTTCTTCTCCACGTGCTCGACCGTCTGCGCCTGCGGACGCGAACTGGAGGTTACCGAGGTACCCACGAATTCCGTCGCGATCACCGGGTTCTGCTTCGATACCGGTTTCGAAAAATCCGGCCGCAGCGCGGTCGCATAAAAGGTGTGCACGTCCCCGCCCAGCACCAGCGGATTGTGCGTGCCCTGCCGGACGATGGCGTCGAGCAGGCGCTTGCGCGCCGCCGGGTAGCCGTCCCAGCCGTCGGTCCAGAAGCGCCCGTCGTCCGGCTTCACGATCGGCACGCTGCTCGACTGCGCCATCAGGGTCTGCTGCGCCAGGATGTTCCATGTCGCGCGCGACGTCGCCAGTCCCGACTCCAGCCAGGCTTCCTGCGCGTCTCCCAGCATGGTGCGGCGCGGATCGGCCAGGGCCGCGCAGGCGCGCGCGAACACGGCGTTCGAGCCACCGCGGCCCGAGGCCCTGGTGCAGGCTTGCGGCGAGCGGTACTGGCGGTCGTCGAGCACGTGCAGGCGCGCCAGGCGTCCCCAGTCGTAGCGCTGGAACAGCGGGACCGAGGCGAAGCCTGCGCGCGCAAGGTTCGGCAGGCGCAGCGGCATGTGCTCGTAGAAGGCCTGGTAGGCGGCCGCCCGGCGCGCGGCGAAGTCGCCGGCCAGGCGCTCGTCGCGCAGGCCGGCATAGTCGTTCGCCACCTCGTGGTCGTCCCAGGTGACGATCCAGGGCGCGGCAAGGTGGGCGGCCTGCAGCTGCGGGTCGCTCTTGTACTGGGCGTAGCGCTTGCGGTAATCGGCCAGCGTGAAGGATTCGTCGCGGCGTACCACGCGGCCCGGGTGGCGCAGGTGGTATGGCCCCCACTCGTAGATGTAGTCGCCCAGGAAGGCGACCAGGTCGGGACTGGCCTGCGCGATGTGATGGTGGGCGGCGTAGCTGCCGAATTCCCAGTGCTGGCAGGAGGCGACCGCCAGCCTGAGCCGGCCCGGCATCTCGTCGCGCGCGGGCGCTGTGCGGGTGCGTCCGACCGGGCTGACGGCGTCGCCCAGCATGAAGCGGTACCAGTACCAGCGGCCCGGCGCCAGGCCCCGCGCGTCCACGTGCACGCTGTGCCCGAGCTCGGGCGCGGCCGTCGCCGTGCCCTTGGCGACGATGGTGCGGAAGGCCTCGTCGCTCGCCACTTCCCAGCGCACGCTCAGCGCCACCGGCGCAATGGCGGGCCCGAGCGGATCGGCGAGCAGGCGCGTCCACAGGATCACGGCGTCCGGCAGCGGCGAGCCCGAAGCGACGCCGAGGCTGAAGGGGTAGGGGCCTTTCGTGGACGAGGCGCAGGCGCCGAGGGAAGCGGCGGACAGCGCGGCCGACAGCCGCGCCGCGTCGAGCAGGAAGGACCGGCGCGACGTCATCCGCTGTGCTTCCTCAGTCGCGCGCGATCAGCGAATCGAGCGGCGGCAGCTGGCGCGGCTTGCGGTCCGGGCCGGTGGCCACATAGGTCAGCTGCGCCTCGGTCACCTTCACCACGTCCGCCTGCAGGCGGTTGCGCTCGGCATAGACTTCGACGCACACGGTGATCGAGGTATTGCCGACCTTGACGATCTCGGCGTAGAAGGACAGCAGGTCGCCCACGAAGACGGGCTGCTTGAACAGGAAGGAATTCACGGCGATCGTCGCGACGCGGCCATTCGCGCGGCGGGTGGCCGGCAGCGAGCCGGCGATGTCGACCTGGGCCATGATCCAGCCGCCGAACACGTCGCCGTAGACGTTGGCGTCGGACGGCGCGGGCATCACGCGCAGTTCCGGCATCTTGCCTTCGGGCAGACGGGTGGATGGAGAAGCGGCATTTTGTGGCGTGGTCATCTTGTTTTCTCGGTAAAAGCTACAATCGTCCCGAATTGAACCATAAATCCCTACGCCCTGCCATGCGACGTACTCCCGCATCATCCGTCCCCCTGCCGCCCGATTCGAAAGGCGTGCCCCGCAACGACTGGGCTACCCTGCGCACCCTGTTCCCGTATCTGTGGGTGTACAAGTGGCGCGTGCTGGCCGCGCTCGCCGCGCTCGTCGGCGCAAAACTAGCCAACGTCGGCGTGCCGCTGGTGCTCAAGCAGCTGATCGACCAGCTCGCCATCGACCCCAAGGACCCGCACGCGCTGCTGGTGCTGCCGCTCGGCGCCCTGGTCGCCTACGGCCTGCTGCGCCTGTCCACCACCTTGTTCACCGAGCTGCGCGAATTCCTGTTCGCGCGTGTCACGCAGCGCGCGGTGCGGACCATCGCCCTGAAGGTGTTCCGCCACCTGCACGCGCTCTCGCTGCGCTTCCACCTGAACCGCCAGACCGGCGGCATGACGCGCGACATCGAGCGCGGCACGCGCGGCGTGAATTCGCTCATCTCGTATTCGCTGTTCAACGTGCTGCCGACCCTGGTCGAGATCACGCTGGTGCTCGGCTACCTGGTGCTGAACTACGACATCTGGTTCACCGTCATCACCGGCGTGGCACTCGGCAGCTACATCGCCTTCACCGTGATCGTCACCGAGTGGCGCACGCACTTTCGCCGCACGATGAACGAGCTCGACTCGAAGGCGAATACCAAGGCCATCGATTCGCTGCTGAACTATGAAACGGTGAAGTACTTCGGCAACGAGGAGTACGAAGCGAAACGCTACGACCAGGGCCTGCAGAACTTCGAGAACGCGGCGGTGCGCTCGCAGACTTCGCTGTCCTTCCTGAACACCGGCCAGTCGCTGATCATCGCCACCGCCGTCACGCTCATCCTGTGGCGCGCGACGGAGGGCGTGATCGCCGGCACCATGACCTTGGGCGACCTGGTGCTGGTGAACTCCTTCATGATCCAGCTGTACATCCCATTGAACTTCCTAGGCGTGATCTACCGCGAGATCAAGCAGAGCCTGGCCGACATGGAGCGCCTGTTCTCGCTGCTCGACCAGAACCGCGAAGTGGCCGACAGCCCGGGCGCCCAGCCTTTGGTGACGCGCGGCGCCCAGGTCGAGTTTTCGCACGTGGAGTTCAGCTACGAAGCCAAGCGCCAGATCCTGTTCGACGTCGATTTCACCATCCCCGCCGGCACCACCACCGCCGTGGTGGGCCATAGCGGCTCGGGCAAGTCGACGCTGTCGCGTCTGCTGTTCCGTTTCTACGACGTGAACGGCGGGGCGATCCGCATCGATGGGCAGGACCTGCGCGACATCACCCAGCAATCGCTGCGCGCGGCCATCGGCATCGTGCCGCAGGATACGGTGCTGTTCAACGACACCATCGAATACAACATTGCCTATGGCCGGCCGGGCGCCTCGCGTGAGGACATCGTCGCGGCGGCGCGCGCGGCCTCGATCCACGACTTCATCGAGAGCCTGCCGGACGGCTACAACAGCATGGTGGGCGAACGCGGCCTGAAGCTGTCGGGCGGCGAGAAGCAGCGCGTGGCGATCGCGCGCACCCTGCTGAAGAACCCGGCGATCCTGATCTTCGACGAGGCGACGTCGGCGCTGGATTCGAAGTCGGAACAGGCGATCCAGGCCCAGCTGAAGGAAATCGCGAAGGACCGCACCACCCTGGTGATCGCGCACCGCCTGTCGACCATCGCGGACGCGCAGCAGATCATCGTGCTGGACCACGGGAAGATCGTGGAACGCGGCACGCACGGGACCCTGCTCGCGGCGTGCGGGCTGTATGCGCAGATGTGGGAACGGCAGCTGGCGCGGCCGGATGAGGAACTGGCGTCGCCGCCGCTGGAGATTGCGAAGTAGACGCTGTGGAAAGGCAGAGCGTTTTTATTGTCAGCCTCAAGACCGTCATCCCGGCGCAGGCCGGGATCCAATTCCGTCGCATAGTGAGAACGCATGCATTAGCTGTACGCGAACAAACTTGGATCCCTGCCTTCGCCGGGATGACGTGCCAAGGGCACGGGCTGACTGAGACCAATCAGTAGGTATAGAACATCCGCTGAATCTCCTTGGTATTGCTGGTCTTCGTCAACGCCAGCATCAGGAGAATGCGCGCCTTCTGCGGGCTCAGCGTATCCGACACCACGAAGTCCAGCTGGTCGTCGTTCGCCTCGCCATTGCGCGCCACGATGCCCTGGCCGACACGCGCCGAGCGCACGATGACCACGCCCTTCTCACGCGCCGCGACCAGCGCCGGCTTGGTCCTGGCCGGCAGGCTGCCGTTGCCCACGCCCGCATGCACCAGGCCTTTCGCCCCGGCCGCCACCAGCGCCTTCACCGCCACGTCGCCCACGTTCGCATAGGCATAGGCCACGTCCACCTGCGGCAGCGCGTCCAGCTTCGACACGTCGAACTCGGTGTCCACCGTGTGCTTGCGCGTCACCTCGCGGTAGAAGAACGGCTTGCCGCCCTGGATGTAGCCGATCATGCCCAGCTCCGCGGTGCGGAAGGTGTCGGCGGTAGTGGTGTTGGCCTTGGTGACGTCGCGCGCCGCGTGGATCTGGTCGTTCATCGCCACCAGCACGCCCTTGCCGATTGCGGCCTGGCTGCCGGCCAGGTTGACCGCGTTGTAGAGGTTGATCGGGCCGTCGGCCGACAGCGCGGTCGAGGGGCGCATCGAACCCACCACCACTACCGGCTTCCTGCTCTTGACGACCAGGTTCAGGAAGTAGGCCGTCTCTTCCAGCGTGTCGGTGCCGTGCGTGATGACGATGCCGTCCACGTCCGGCTGCGCCAGCAGGGCGTTGACGCGCTTGGCCAGGACCAGCCAGTGCTCGTTGCCCATGTTCTCGCTGGCGATCTGGAACACCTGCTCGCCGCTGACGTTGGCGACCTTGGCGATCTCGGGAACCGCCCCGATCAGCGACTGCACGCCGACGGTGGCGGCGGTGTAGCCGACCGTCGTGGTGCTGGTGGCGCCGGTGCCGGCGATGGTGCCGCCGGTGGCCAGGATGGTCACGTTGGGCAGTTTCGCAGTTTGAACCTGGACCTGGGCCTGCGCCGCCGGGGCGGCGAGGAACAGGAAGGCGAGCAGCGCCGTCATGGCGCGGGTGAAACCTTGGTGCAGCATGTATTACTCCTTCAATAAAACGGGTCGCAGCCGCGGGTTGCGGCTGCGGGTTACAGCTTGGGTGACAGCTTGGGTTACAGCCTGACTACGGCTTCTTGTAGACGACGCCGTCCTTCATCACGAACTTCACCTGCTCGAGCAGCTTCACGTCGCGCAGCGGATCGCCTTCGACGGCCACGATGTCGGCCGCATAGCCCGGCTCCACCGATCCCAGGCGGCCCGGCTGGTCGAGCAGGGCGGCGGCGTGCACGGTGGCGGCGCGGATCGCCTCGAGCGGCGTCATGCCGGCTTCGACCATGTAGCCGAATTCCCTGGCGTTTTCGCCGTGCGGGAACACGCCGGCGTCGGTGCCGAAGGCGATCTTGACGCCGGCCTTGTGGGCGCGCGCGAAGGTGGCCTGCAGCTGCGGGCCGATCGCGGCCGCCTTCGGGCGCACCAGGGCCGAATAGTAGTTCGGATCCTTGGCCTTGTCCGCCACGTAGCGGCCGGCCGAGATGGTCGGCACGTACCAGTGGCCGGTCTTCTTGAACAACGCGATGGTCTCGTCGTCCATCAGGGTGCCGTGCTCGATCGAGTCGACGCCTGCGCGCAGCGCGCGCTTCATGCCTTCGGCGCCGTGGGCGTGGGCTGCGACGCGGAAGCCGTAGTCCCTGGCGGTGCTGACGATGGCTTTCAGCTCGTCCTCGGTGTACTGCGAATTCTGGCCGTTGGCGGCCTGGCTCAGCACGCCGCCGGTGGCGGTGATCTTGATCAGGTCGGCGCCTTCCTTGTAGCGCTGGCGCACGGCCTGGCGGCCTTCCTCGGGGCTGTCGATCACGCCTTCTTCCGGTCCCGGCGTGCCCACCTTCTCGCTCAGGAAGTGGGACAGGTTGTTGGTCGGATCGGCGTGGCCGCCGGTGGTGGCAATCGATTTACCCGCGGTGAACATGCGCGGCCCCGGGATCTCGCCGGCGGCGATCGCGCGCTTGAGCGAGACGTTCAGGCCGTCGGCGGCGCCCAGGTCGCGCACCGTGGTGAAGCCGGCCATCAGGGTGCGCTGGGCATACTTGACCGAGCGGTAGGCCAGGTCCTGGGGATCGGAGCTCAGGCGGTCGCGGTAGGAGTCGACCACCGGCTGGGTTTCGCTGGTCAGGTGCACGTGCATGTCGATCAGGCCCGGCAGGCAGGCGTGGCGCGACAGGTCGACATTGCCGGGGGCCGGCGTCATCGGGCCGACCGACTTGACCACGCCGTTCTCGACCACGATGCTGACGCGTTCGCGCCAGGTGCCGCTCTTCACGTCCAGCAGGCGGCCGCAGTCGATGGTCTGGGCGGCGCCGTGGACCCCGCCGATCGCGCCAAGCAGCAGGCCTGCCATGTATACCTGTTTCATGTCTCGCTCCTCATTGTCGTTATGGATAGTGATGGAAAAAAGGCCCTCCATCGCTGGAAGGCCTTTGGTGCTGGAACTATCGTGGCGTGGTCAGCGCAGCGGCGCGATCGCCGGGTCCTTGCTCGGCTCGCCCAGGTCGCCTTCCCACTTGGCGACCACGGCGGTGGCGATGCCGTTGCCGATCACGTTGGTGGCCGAACGGGCCATGTCCAGGAAGTGGTCGATGCCCAGCAGGAGCAGCAGGCCGGCTTCCGGGATGTTGAACTGGGCCAGGGTGGCGGCGATGACGACCAGCGAGGCGCGCGGCACGCCGGCCATGCCCTTCGAGGTCAGCATCAGCACCAGCATCATGGTCAGCTGGGTCGCGATGTCCAGCTCGATGCCGTAGGCCTGGGCGATGAACACGGCCGCGAAGGTGCAGTACATCATCGAGCCGTCGAGGTTGAACGAGTAGCCGATCGGCAGCACGAAGGCGGCCAGGCGGTTCTTGACGCCGAAGCGCTCCAGGCCTTCCAGGGTTTTCGGGAACGCCGCTTCCGACGAGGCGCAGGTGTAGGCCAGGATGGTCGGTTCCTTCAGCTCCGAGATCAGGCGCAGCACGCGGCGGCCGAGGAAGGCCATGCCGATCAGGATCAGCACCACCCACAGCAGGATGATGCCGAGGTAGAACTCGGCCATGAAGATGCCGTAGGTCGACAGCACGCCCAGGCCGCTCTTGGCGATCACGCCGGCCACCGCCGCGAACACCGCGACCGGGGCGAAGTTCATCACGTAGCCGGTGACCTTCAGCATGATGTGGGCGATACCGTCCACGGCGTCGATCAGCGGGGTGGCGCGGGCGCCGACCGCGGCGGCGGCGGTGCCGAAGAAGACCGAGAACACGACGATCTGCAGGATCTCGTTCTTGGCCATGCCGTCGAAGATCGAGGTCGGGATCAGGTGGGTGATGAAGTCCTTCATGGTCAGGCCCGAGGTCGTGATGCCCGAGGCGGTGCCGACCGGCGGCACGGCGCCCGACAGGGCCATCGCATCGCCCGGACGGAACAGGTTCACGAGGATGAGGCCCAGCGACAGCGAGATCACGGAGGCGATGACGAACCAGCCCAGCGCCTTGACGCCGATGCGGCCGACTTCCTTGGCGTCGCCCATCTTGGCGATGCCGACCACCAGGGTCGAGAACACCAGCGGCGCGATGATCATCTTGATCAGGCGGAGGAACATGGTCGTGAGCAGCGACATCGTGTCCGCGAAGCCGGCCGGGTCGGCAAAGGTGGTGTTGGCCACGTAGCCCACGACGATCCCGAGCACGAGGCCGATCAGGATGTAGGTGGTCAGGCGATTTCGTTTCGGGGTCGTCATAAAAGCTTCCTGCGTTCCTGTGTGAGGGCCTGTGATGCAGGACCTGTGCAAAGCCCGCAACAGGGGATGGCGCTGTCGCAGGTGGAGTTATTGGGGCGATACGCTGGCTTCAGGGGGAGAACGGCCAGATCGTTCTGTAGAATAAAGCAAGTTTCGCAGTATCCTAGGCGCTGGAAATGCTGTCAAGCATGCTTACATTGGTACAACAGAACACCGGGAAGTCAGAACCCGCATGATCGAAATCGAGAACGTCAGCAAGTGGTACGGCAGCTTCCAGGTACTGCGCGCGTGCAGCACCCGGGTCGCGCGCGGCGACGTGGTGGTGGTGTGCGGCCCCTCCGGCTCCGGCAAGTCGACCCTGATCAAGACCGTCAACGGCCTCGAGCCATTCCAGGCCGGCACGGTGCGGGTCGACGGCATTGCGGTCGGCGACCCGCAAACCGATCTGTCGCGACTGCGCGCCCGCATCGGCATGGTGTTCCAGAATTTCGAGCTGTTCCCGCACCTGTCGGTACGCGATAACCTGACGCTTGCGCAAATCAAGGTGCTGGGACGCAGCAAGGAAGAGGCGCTGGCGCGCGGCCTGGCCTACCTCGACCGCGTCGGCCTGCTGGCCCACCAGGACAAGTTCCCGGGCCAGCTGTCGGGCGGCCAGCAGCAGCGCGTGGCGATCGCGCGCGCGCTGGCGATGGACCCGGTGGCGATGCTGTTCGACGAACCCACGTCCGCGCTCGACCCCGAGATGATCGGCGAGGTGCTGGAGGTGATGGTGGGGCTGGCGCAGGACGGGATGACCATGATGGTGGTGACCCACGAGATGGGCTTCGCGCGCAAGGTCGCCGACCGCATCGTCTTCATGGACCAGGGCAGCATCGTCGAGGACAGCCCGAAGGAAGCGTTCTTCGACGCGCCCCGATCTGCGCGCGCGCGCGAATTCCTGGCGCGGATCATCCACTAAAGCCTCGTGCCGGTGCTGTAAAGAAAAGCGACACCACGCCGCCCCAACAAAAACGGCGCCCCGCGGGGCGCCGTTCTCGTGCAGGACGGGCCGATCAGGCCTGCTTGGCGGTGCGGCGGCGGCGTGCCGCTGCCAGGCCGGCTGCGCCGAAGCCGAACAGGGCGACGGAAGCCGGTTCCGGGATCACGTTCCAGCCGATGGCGTCGAACATCTGCAGGTCCAGCTTGCTGATGTCCAGCAGTTCGCCGCGTGCCGCGGTCGGATCCAGCAGGCCGTAGTGCATATTGTCCTTCCAGTGGCTGGCCTGCTGGCCGTCGCCGAAGGTGCGGCCTTCCGAGAAGGTCGCCAGCGCGGTATTGCAGTTATCCAGCGAGAAGTACTTGGTGCGGTTGTCGGCAGACCAGTCCAGGTCGGCGCCCTTCGCCTTGCTCAGTTCCGAGCAGCGGAACAGGTCGGTCGGGGCGATGTAGGTGAAGGCCGCATCCGAGAAGTTGCCGCTGCGGTTCAGGTCCAGGATGTCGACGCCGCTGATGAAGCCCAGCGCATGGCCGATCTCGTGGGCGGCCACGCCGATGAAGTCGAAGTAGCCGGTGGTGATGCCGTCGCTCGGGTCGAAGTCCCACTGGAAGGCGGTGCTGAAGGAGACCGAACCGTCGACCAGCGGATTGTTGGCATCGAGCAGGTTCAGGGCGCGTGCGTTTGCCGTGGTCAGGCGAATCGTGCTGTTATTGGCGTTGCAATTGTTGTCGAGGAAAGGCGTGGCGCTGCCGACACCGTTCGGGTTGACGCCGGTGCCGTTCATCAGCACGTTCAGACAGGAATTCTTGTTCAGTCCCGCCACCGCTGCGCGGTCGGTCTTGCCCCACGCATCCGCGGCCAGCGCATCGCGGAATTCATCGTAGGTGACGGTACCGCGGGTCGAGCCGGTCGAACCCAGCACGCCCGGGTCGAGCAGCGAGAAACCGATGTTCAGGTTGACGGTCACTTTGTCGTGCAGCACGGCCGACCAGCGGTCGGCGGCAGCCTGGAAGCCGGCCAGCGCACGCGCATCCATGTTCGGGTCATAGTTGAACTTGACTTCCAGCGCCTGGGCGGAGGTGCCGTAGGCGGCTGCCAGCAGGGGAACGATTTTCAGCAGCTTCTTCAGAGTTTTCATGTGCGTCTCTTTTTCCGTAGTGTCGAACTTGTTATTGAGGCGACGCCTGCGCTGGTCACTGCTCCACCCGCGCTGGCTCGGCTTTTGTTTATATGCAAATTTCGGGCCAGAAAGATAGGAGATTGTTTTTTAAAGGGAATTTCTTGTTGATAATTTGGTCTCATTGCCGGGTGTAAAAATTTTCGACAGGAAATCTATGTTTCACGCATACGCCACCGGTCACGGCCAACATATGTCCTGTGGCAGTGGCTACAGGTAAAATGGCGGGATTCGTTTTCCGAGAGCCGCCATGTCCACCGACACCACCATCGAAATGCCGCAATCCATCACCATCGCCCGTCCGGACGACTGGCACCTGCACCTGCGCGACGGCGCCGGGCTGGCCAGCGTCCTGCCGCACAGCGCGCGCCAGTTCGCGCGCGCGATCGTGATGCCGAACCTGAAGCCGCCGGTCACGACGACCGCCGCCGCCGGCGCCTACCGCGACCGCATCCTGGCCGCGCTCCCGGAAGGCATGTCCTTCGAGCCCCTGATGACGTTGTACCTGACCGACAACACGGATCCGGACGAGATCCGCCGCGCGGCGGATTCCGGCTTCATCCACGCGGTCAAGCTCTACCCGGCGGGCGCCACCACCAACTCGGATGCCGGCGTCACCGACCTGAAGAAGTGCTACAAGACCCTCGAAGCGATGCAGGAAGTCGGCATGCCGCTGCTGGTGCACGGCGAGGTGACGGACAACGACATCGACCTGTTCGACCGCGAGGCGGTCTTCATCGAGCGCGTGATGCGTCCGCTGCGCCGCGACATGCCGGTGCTGAAGGTCGTGTTCGAGCACATCACCACCAAGGACGCGGCGCAGTACGTGGCCGAGGCCGAGGGTCCGATCGGCGCGACCATCACCGCCCATCACCTGCTGTACAACCGCAACGAGATCTTCCGCGGCGGCATCCGCCCGCACTACTACTGCCTGCCGGTGCTCAAGCGCGAGGAACACCGCCTGGCGCTGGTGACCGCCGCCACCAGCGGCGACGAGCGCTTCTTCCTTGGCACCGACTCGGCGCCGCACGCGGTGCACACCAAGTACGCGGCCTGCGGCTGCGCCGGCTGCTACACGGCCCTGCACGCGATGGAGATGTATACCGAGGCCTTCGCCCAGGCGGGCGCGCTCGACAAGCTGGAAGCCTTCGCCAGCCTGAACGGCCCGGCCTTCTACGACTTGCCGGTCAACGAGGGCACCATCACCCTCGAGCGCCAGGACTGGACCTTGCCGGACACCGTGCCCTTCGGCGAGCACCAGCTGGTGCCGCTCAACGCCGGCGAAACCATCCACTGGAAGATGGCGTAAGGCCGCATGCTGGCGCAGATCGACTGGTCGCGCCCGTGGTACGACACGGTGCGCCCGGCCTTCGAACGGCTGGCGCTGGAAGGGGAGGGCTTCATCGAGGCCTTCAACCGCGGCGCCGCTGCGCTCGGCCTGGCGAACCACCTGGGCCTGTCGCTGCGCTTCGTGCCCCAGGGCGCGCTGCCCGAGGGGACGGCCTACGAGGAATTCATCGGCGCCACCGGCCAGGTCCCCACGCGCGAGAACCTGCACGACTTCTTCAACGGCCTGGTGTGGCAGAGCTTCCCGCTCATCAAGCGCCAGCTCAACGCCCTGCAGGCGGCGCAGATCGCGCAGGCCGGCGTGGGCAAGTCGCGCGGCCCGGCGCGCGACGCCGCCACCATCTTCGACGAGAACGCCGCGCTGCTGCTGGTGCGCGACAACGCTTCCGGGTATGCGCTGGTGGACGCGCTGCGCAGGCACTGCTGGCTGGACGCGCTGTTCGACAAGCGCGCCATGTTCGGCGCCGATGTGCACCTCTTCCTGTTCGGCCATGCGCTGATGGAGAAGCTGGTGGCGCCGCGCAAGGCCATCACCGCCCATACGCTCGTCATCTTTGCCGGCGACGATGTGTTCGCGTTGGACCCGCACGAACAGCGCGCCTGGATCGACGCCCACGTGGCAAGCCGGCTGGCGGACGAAGGCCTGGCCACCTCCGCCTTCACCCCGCTGCCGGTGCTCGGCGTACCCGGCTGGTGGCCCGGGCAGGACCGGGATTTTTACCTCGACACCACCGTCTTCCGTCCCAAGCGGACCAGGCAGGACAACAAGTAAAGTTTTAAGCACTGAAAGGAACAGCCGATGGCAGAAGTAGTACGCTGGGGAATCCTCGGCACGGGCAAGATCGCCCGTGCCTTCGCCACCGCGCTGAAGGACGTGCCGGGCGCGGTCCTGGGCGCCGTGGCGTCCCGCAGCCGGGAGAAGGCCGAGGCCTTCGCCCGGGAGTTCGGGGCGCCGGCCGCCTACGGCGCTTACCAGGCGCTCGCCGACGCGGCGGACATCGACCTGGTCTACGTGGCCACCCCGCATCCGCAGCACGCCGACAACGCCCTGATGGCGCTGCGCGCCGGCAAGGGCGTGCTGGTCGAGAAACCGTTCACCATGAACCTGCGCCAGGCCGAGCAGGTGGTCACGCTGGCGCGCACCCGCCGCCTGTTCCTGATGGAGGCGATGTGGACGCGCTACCTGCCGGCCTTCGAGGAGGTCAAGCGCATCGTCGCCTCGGGCGAGATCGGCGCGGTGCGCCAGGTGGTGGCCGACTTCGGCTTCACCGCCAGCTTCGGACCGGAACACCGCGTGTTCAATCCGGCGCTCGGCGGCGGCGCGCTGCTGGACCTGGGCATCTATCCCCTGTCGATCGCCACCGCGCTGCTCGGCCCCGTGGCCGAGATCAAGGCCCAGGCCCAGATGGGCGAGACCGGCGTCGACGTGCAGACCGGCTTCACGCTCAAGCACGAGAGCGGCGCCATGTCGGTGTGCAGCTGCTCCTTCCTGGCGCGTACGCCCGGCGAGCTGACGGTATCGGGTACGCGCGGCCACGTGCGCATGAACACCATGTTCCATCGCGCGAAGAGCGTGACGGTGACGCTCGACGACGGCAGCAGGCGCACGGTCGACACTCCCTACCTCGGCAACGGCTACGTGCACGAGGTGATGGAAGCGCAGCGCTGCTTCCGCGCCGGCCTCACCGAGAGCCCGGCCATGAAGCTCGAGGAAACCCTGGCGCTGATGGGCGTGCTGGACGAGATACGGCGCCAGATCGGGCTGGTCTACGACAGCGACCGGACCTAGCCTGCCACTATGCGGGGCGGATTGACACGGCCCCGCTCCGTGCGAATACTGAAGGGCATCCGGTCTTCCCTGGAGTTGCCATGCGCGCCCTTCCTTCCCTTCTTCGGCCCCTGTTTCGTGCGCTGATCCTCGCGGCCGGCCTGTCCGCCAGCGCAGCCGCCCTGGCCGAACCGGTCCCGGCGGACAAGATGGCCTATGTCGGCACCTGGCACGGCAAGGACATGCGGCTGTCGCTGTCGAAGGACGGCAAGATCGCCTACAAGCGCGAGCAGGAGAACAAGAAGGTCGACCTCAGCATCGATCTGCTGGGCTTCAAGGGGAACGATTTCGATGCCGGCTGGGGCTTCGTGCGCTCCACCTTCGTGGTCAGCAAGCCGCCGCACCGCGAAGGAAAGGTGTGGAAGATGACGGTGGATGGGGTCGAGCTGACGCGGGAAGACTAAATCGCACCAGGATGTGCTACCTGAAAGCATGGGAATGAACAACGACTCCCGCGTCGCGGTCCTCGTCGATTGCGACAACACGAACCCTTCGGCCGTTGAATTTGCGCTTCTCAATGCCGCCAAGTTCGGCCGCGTCGTGGTGAAGCGCGGCTATGGCAACCATGCGACGCTGGCAAACAAGTGGCGTGAGACGTTGGTGTCGCTGGCCTTCACGCCCTGCCTGCAGTACCAGTACGCGGCCGGAAAAAATACTGCCGACATGGCGCTGGCGCTCGACGCGCTGGAAATCTTGTTCGACGAGCGAGCGGATTGCTTCTTCGTTGTCACCAGCGATTCCGATTTTGTCTACCTGTGCCGCAAGCTGCACGAACGCGGGGCAACCGTCTACATCGTCGGGGAAGCCAAGACGCCTCTCGCCTTGCGTAACGCGAGCGACCGGTTCTTCGAATGGATCGCGCCAGCCGCGATGCCGGATTCTCTCGATCCAGTGACGCCGAGCGCACCGGCACGCTCCAAAGCGGAAGCGCCACCGGCAAAGCGCCGGCCACGCTTCGTGGTGGAAGCCGTCGAGCTGCTGGCCGGAGACACGTCCGAGGGCAAGGTTCATCTCAGCACCCTGGGCCAGTATCTGCGGCGCACCAATCCGGAATTCTCCCCGGCCGGGTTCGGCTATACCGGTTTGCTCGACATGCTCAAGGCTTATGACCTGCTTACTCTGAAAAAGGAAGAGGGAGGCCACTACACGGTACGGCTGGCAAACGGACAAGGCCAAGTACCGGAGCGCCAGGCTGGGAACTAGCTCCCGGCCACGGCGGCATCCAGCCGCCTGAACAAGTCCCGGTGCAGGTCGAGCGTGTACTTCGTCATGTGCTTGCGCGCGTGGGCGATTTCGGTCAGCTCGCGCTGGGCCACCGCCCCCTGGCCGTTGGCCCTGGCCCACAGGGCCAGTTCCACCCGCGCCTCGATGCTGCCGGCGCGTTCCGCGGCG
The DNA here is from genome assembly GCA_032115075.1 of Massilia sp. Lineage (GTDB taxonomy): Bacteria > Pseudomonadota > Gammaproteobacteria > Burkholderiales > Burkholderiaceae_D > Telluria. The sequence continues at coordinate 60 of DAMCRY010000016.1, read as the reverse complement.
GCGATGAACTGCTCGCCCGCCTCGGCCTGCCGCCCGCTGGCGGCGTAGGCGCGGCCCAGC